>JAZKZW010000057.1:0-7721 GCA_045612865.1 Eubacteriales bacterium | reverse complement strand
ATACTTTTTGTACTTTTCGATGCAGAGCTGCTCCTGGGACTTTAAGTCCTTCAGTAGTGAATTTTCCTTTTCGGTAAGTGTCATTTTACTCTCCTTTCCTTAGGGCATTAGCCCTTTCGTTAAAATTATTGCCCAAAGAAAGAAAAATATTCAGATAGTTGCGTCAATCTCCGCTAATATCGATTTCACGGATATCTATTCTAATACCTCTGCTTCTCATAATTTCAAGAAATCTCTTATACACTTTATGTCCGTTTTTCACCAGCTTGTGCATAAAAACCTTCCTATCCACACAGTGAAGCGTGGCATCAAAGGAGCAAAAATTGTCCATCTCATTGATGGCGATCCATTTTATCTCAGAGAGAGGAATGACGGTCTTTTTATCATTACGGTAGATGACCAGCTCCTGATAATCGCACTCAAAGGCGATGGGAGATCTGTCCAGCAGGTATCTGAGAGTGACGATAGTAACCGCGATGAAAGCAAGAGCCAGCGCCACAAGAACTATTATATGCTCCCGTAAAAGAAAAACAAACGAAATGAGCATCGCTAATAGCAAGAGATCGGCAATGACGAATACCGCCCTCAAGGCCTTCGAATTATATGCAATAAGTTTTGAGTCCATATCAGCACCTCCTACATTTATTATATCATAGAGGGAGAGAAAAAGCAAGTGGAACGAGGCGAGGGGCATTTTTTCGCAGATTTATGAAGCTCCGAGGGCTCGGGCGGCAAATATGTAAGAATTTTTCAAAAAACTTTTTAAAAACCCCTTGACAAACGGCTAAAATTTTGGTACAATATACGGGCGCAAGACGGAAGGTTAGCTCAGTTGGGAGAGCATCTGCCTTACAAGCAGAGGGTCACAGGTTCGAGCCCTGTACTTTCCACCAAGTGCTTCCGTTTCCGAGAAATCGGAAACGGTTAGCTTTTTATTTGAAGTAACACGGCTTGGTAGCTCAGTTGGTTAGAGCGCTAGCCTGTCACGCTAGAGGTCGTGGGTTCGAGCCCCATCCGAGTCGCCATTACTTCTACGAAACTAAATAACCATACGCGGATTTAGCTCATTTGGTAGAGCGTCGCCTTGCCAAGGCGAAGGTGGCGGGTTCGAGCCCCGTAATCCGCTCCATTTTATTTTAAAGGATAAGTTGAGTTTTCGGCTTATTCTTTTTTTATTTTCGCTCGGTGTGGCGGATTATGGGCTCATCAACCGAAAGGCTGTATATCACCAACCGCTAGGTTGTATCAGATCTCTCTACACAGTTCGATTTTTCGGGCTGTTTTTTTCTTTTTTGTAAACTATACTTCTCTTTTTGTGGTGTTTTAGCGTCAAAAAGACCTCGGGGTTTAGCCGAGGTCTTGATTTTTTTAGTTTTGTTTTTGTTTTTTACAAGAACACCTGATTAATCGATGCTCATATCAAGCTTGAAACGAAGGATCTTACGAAGGGTATTCTTTGGGAACTCCTCGTCACGAACCTTAACAAGGCCAATTTTTTTATAAGGTGTTGCAGTCTTGTTATACTCGTTAACGAAGGGCTGGAAGTAAGCCTTGAAGTCCTCAATGCCGTTCTTCTTAATGAAGTCCTGATCGGGATAAACCTCCATAACGATTGTGTTGAATGTGTCGCCACGCTTGCTCTTACCTTCATAAACGATAAGATCCTGGATACCGGGTGTTGCAGAGAGTGCATCTTCAATTTCCTCGGGATATACGTTCTTACCGTTGGCAAGGATGATGAGGTTCTTCTTTCTACCTGTGATGTAGAGGTTTCTGTTATTATTCTTTTCGTCATAAACGAGCTTACCATAGTCGCCTGTACGGAAGTAGCCTTCCTCATCAAATGCCTCGGCAGGAGCGTCGTCATTCTTGTAGTAACCAAGCATGATGTTAGGACCCTTTACAAGGATCTCGCCCTCGCCGTCCTCATTAGGCTCAACGATCTTAACGTCGTCGATAGGAAGAACAGGGCCAACTGCCTTAGGAATGATATAGTGGTTATGGTTAACTGCGATAATGGGTGCGCACTCGGTAATGCCGTAGCCGTTAAGAACTGTAATGCCGATGGAATCGAAGAGATCTGCAACCTCCTGGTTAAGGGGTGCGCCACCGGAAATGATCATATTAAGCTCGCCACCGAAGGGCTCGATTACCTGCTTGAAGAGCTTTCTTCTTACGTCGATACCAAGCTTGCGAAGGAAATTGGAAACCTTCATAAGTGTAAAGATAAGCTTTGCCTTTTTCTCGCCCTTTGCATTGATGCCTGCAATAATTCTGCGATAGAAGGTTTCAACATAGAGAGGAACTGCAACAAGGTGACCGGGCTTATGCTCCTGAAGTTCCTTTAAGATATACTTGATACCGGAGGAGATATAAACCTCACAGCCGATGCAAGCCTGACCGTAAATAGAAACGCTGGAGCCATAGGTGTGGTGAGGAGGAAGCACGTTAAGTGTCTTCACAGAGAAATCGATGAACTGGATAACGTCTGCAAGGTCGGAGCAGAAATTGTGCTGGGAAAGCATTACGCCCTTACCCTTACCGGTTGTACCGGATGTGAATACAAGGAGAGAAAGAGCATCTGCGTCAATCTCGTTTTCATAGTAAGGAGCAGAGTTTTCAGCAAATTTAGCCTTACCTGCTTCAATAAGCATATCAATTGTTTCGCCTTCATCACCGTCAACGAAATATACAGTATCAACGCCTGCAACCTCGCAGATCTCGGGAAGCTTTTTCTGCTGGTCCTTATCGCAAATGATAACAGATGTATCAGCAGTCTTTACTGTATCGGAAAGCTCAAGCGCGCCCCAATCCTTATCAAGGGGAACGAGAACTGCGCCCATTGACAGCGTAGCAAAATAAGTAACGATCCAGTTATATGTCTGCTTGCCAAGAAGCACGATGTGCTTGCCCTTATAGCCTCTTGCGAGAAGCTCGATAGCAAGACCTCTTACATCATCGCGAAGCTCGGGGTATGTTTTAGTTGTACTTTCCTTGTCATGGGGATTAAGTCTGAAACGGTATGCAACTCTGTCAGAATAAAGATCACCGATAGCCTCGATCATCTCTCTGACGTTTTTATATTCAACCTTTTCATGTAAAATTCTGTCTTTCATATTCTTTTTTCCTTTTTAACATAAAAGTTTTTTTGAAATCCAAATAACATTTTACCAAAAATTTAAGCTTTTGTCAAGTCTTTTTATTTTTTAGCGTACATTTTGGCAAAAAAGTTAAATATTTTGGTGTTTTATTGAACATTTATCTCTTTTCTTTTTAAAATATGAAGAAATTTGAGCCGAGCATTCGCTCTCAAGGACTCCGCCAACGACCTCGGGAATATGGTTAAAGGGGATTTTTGAGAGGTCAACGAGGGAGCCAAAGGCACCGAATCTATAATCTCTGGCACCGAAAACCACCCTGGGGATCCTTGCATTTATTATAGCGCCCGCACACATTGCACAGGGCTCAAGGCTGACATAAAGAGTTGCTCCGGGAAGGCGCCAACCACCGAGGGTACGACACGCCTCCTCTATCGCCAATATCTCCGCGTGATGGGTAGCACACTTTGAGGTCTCGCGGGTATTATAGGCTCTGGCAATCACCACGCCGTCACGAACGATAAGGGCGCCAACGGGAACCTCATCTATAGCCTCCGCCGCCTCGGCAAGGGACATACACTCTCTTATGTATTCCTCATCCACGGCTGAAAATTCTGTTTTATTTTCTGTTTCAATATTTTTTTCTATCATACAAAAAGCTCCAAAATTGCCACAATTATCATAGCTGATGCAAAAATCCAAACCTCAGGCGGTGGGGCGAATTTCGGCTTTTCAGCCAAGAGGTCTTTGACAAAGTCCTTGTATTTTTCTTTCCTTAATATTATATAAGCGACAGATCCGACTGCCAAAAGGGCAACCACAGTTACCACCACCCACACAAAGGTAGGAGAGCTACCGTAAAAGCACATCAGAACCGAAAGCGTGTTATTAAGAAAATGAAGGATGACCGAGGGCCAGACCGACCCCAGATAAATATCCAACATCATAAATATCACGCCTGCCAAGAAGGCATAAGGCATACTGAATAGGCTATGGTGGATCAATGCAAAGAAGATGGCGCTCCACAAAACCGTAAGAACAGCCCCCTCCTTTTTCATAAGTCTTAAGGGCAGATACCTGAATAGCGCCTCCTCCAGTAGGGCGGGAGCTAAAGCGTGGTAAAGTACAGCCAAAAGCACATTTGTGCCAAGGTCAACATCATTTGTTCTGCCCGTAGCTGCGGTTACTACCATCGAGGTCAAATATGCCGCGCCCATTATCAAAAGCAGGGTTGGAGCTATAAAGGGCAGTACCCTCTCCGCACCCTTGAAGTGTAAAAAATCTGTGTCGTTGTTATATTCCTTCGACACCTTAAAGCCTACGGCAAGAGGCAAAATAAAGGCTATAATGTAAACCACACTTGACAAAAAGCCGCTTATCATACCTGAAAGGGATAAGCCAAGCACGAACATCATATCAAGAACCGCAACAAAAGCAACAGTTCCCTTGCTATCAAATTTCATTCTCTTCTCCCTCTACGATAGAGAATCTCATCTTCCCTCTCGTTATATCACATTCCTCAACGCGAATAAAAATATCATCTGCCAGGTGGTAGGAATGGTCACGACTGCGAAGTGTTACGGTGCGCTCATCATAGGTGAAAACTCCCCCCATCTCGCTGATAGGCACAAGTCCCTCGCAGGTGTTATCCAGCATTGCAAAAAGTCCAAAGGAGGTTATGGAGCTTACCTTTGCCGCAAAAACCTCACCTATATGGTCTGACATATAAATACATTTATAAAGGTTCTCTATACGGCGCTCTGCACTGAGGGCACGAAGCTCCGACTCTGTTGCTGCAGTTGCAGCTCTACGGGCATAACCGGAATAAAGCTCGGCGCGCTTGCCCTCTGATATAACTTTTTTAATTATACGGTGGGTCGCAAGGTCGGACAGACGCCTGATAGGCGATGTGAAATGACAATAATTCTCTATTCCAAGGCCGAAGTGGGGACTCTTTACCTCAGAATACTTTGCCTTTGCCATAGAACGGAGCATTGAGTATGAAACCTGGGATAAAATTCCCTTTTCCTCTGCCATTTTAAGAAGCTCGGCAAACTCCCCTGCCTTCGGATCCTCGTGGTCAACAACTCTCGTATCAAGCCCAAGGTTATGAGCATAGGTCAAAAACTCACGGAGCTTATCCGGCATTGGCTGCTCGTGGATACGATAAACACAGGGTATCTTATTATTATATAAATAGGTAGCAACTGCCTCGTTGGCGCAGAGCATAAACTGCTCTATCATTCGCTCGGAGATGCCGCGCTCCCTTTTCACAATGTCCAAAACTCTGCCACCCTCATCAAGGATGATCTCTGCCTCGGGCGCATCAAAATCAAGGTATCCGCGGCCTCGGCTCTTCTTTTCAAGAATCTCATAAAGCTCGCGCATTTTCTCAAGAGTCGGGGTTACCTCACGGTATTTTGCCAAAAGGACTTTATCTGCCTCGCCCGAAAGGATCTTGTTCACCTCAGAGTAAACACCGCGAACGCGAGTTCTGATAATCGACGGCTCAAGAGAGAGTGCCACTATATTTCCGTTACTATCAAGGTCGATGATTGCCGAAAGGGTGTATTTATCCTCTCCCACGTTAAGGGAGCAAGCCCCATTGGAAAGTGCGGACGGAAGCATTGGAACAACCTTGTCGGTAAAGTAAACGCTGGTACCTCTAGCCATTGCGGCACGATCGAGGGCGGTTTTTTCACGGACGTATTCAGAAACATCGGCAATGTGAACGCCAAGACGCCACTTTCCACCGGGAAGCTTGCGCAGAGATACTGCATCATCAAGATCCTTTGCGCCCTCGCCGTCAATTGTGAGTATCACCTCCGTGCGAAGAACTCTGCCCTCGGTTGACAAGGGTGTTGCCGCAAGTCTCTCTGCCTCCGCCAGCTCCTCTGCCGAGAACTCCAATGGTATCTCCGACTCGGACAAAATGGCCCTGTAATTTGCCTCTCTGGACTCGCTGTCTCCAAAGGTATCGATTATCACGCACTCGGGAACAGAAGCGCCATTTCTTATAATTCGACCGAGAATCTTATCTCCTGTTTCAAAATCTACCTCTGTATCATTGATTGAAAACCTTGAGCCAAGGCCCGGGTCATCGGGCTGTAAAAACACCATTCTGTATCTGCGCTTTCCGTGGCGCACCCATTCCTCTATGGCTGTACCTACAACGGTTTTTCTACCATATTCAATAATTTTCTTTATACGTCCCTCTGTTTTTTCCTCGCCAAAGCGGTTCTCATAAACGTGGTATATAACCTCTACAAAATCGCCGTCTATTGCACCGAGAGTTTTTCCCTGGGGAACGAAAATATCATCACCGCCAGCCTCACGGGTGACAAAGCCAAAGCCGCTCTTTGACGATGAGAAAATACCACGCTCCACTATTTCATCCCTATGGGGCTTGGCTGAAGATCTGCCACGGCGTCCCTCATCAAGAGCAGACATAAGCTTGTAGCCCGAGTAGTCAACACCGGTGGACTTTATAGCGCGTTCAATAGCCTCTCTGCTCTTGTCCTTGGCACGGCGCTTATGAACATTGCGCTTTGTAAATTTAGCAAAATCTTTTTTTGTTTTTTTCATTTTTTACCTTTTTTCAAAAATCTTCGTTCACGGAGCTTCTATACCGATAAATATCATCTTTCACGGATATATTTTCTCCCGTATATATTCTTTCCAAATGAACGAAGCTAAACTATCTTACAAAAAGAAAAAGTGGCAGTTTATCGTGCCACTTTTTTCACAAAACTTATTACTGGAAAATGCTGGAGAAATCGTTCTTCCAAGCATCAAGACCAACGGACTGAGCATAGTCGGGCTGAATGATATATACCACGAGAGTTGCAACAGCAAATACGATGCCTGCAATCATGGTAACCTTGAAAAGTGCGTGCTCGGTGTGAGCAGATTTATCCTTGCCATAATAGGTTTCAGAACCACCTGCAAGAGTGCTGGAAAGTCCATCCTCACCGGTCTTCTGGAAAACAACCGCTACAATAATTGTTACAGCGGCAATAAGTAACACTACGAGAAGTATGAATTCAACGATTGTAAGAAACATTTTAATTACCTTTCAAATATAATTGCTGCGTGGCTACACCACGGTCAGACATACTGCATACAGATATTTTATCACAAACTTACTTAAAATGCAATAGTTTTTTAAAACTTTTTTTATTATTTCATACGCAAAATGGGATTATATGCGAAATTTCAGCGTAAAAATTCATCCATTTTAACTAACTTTCTGCCCAGCGTATAATATCGAGGAAATTTTGAGGGTAGGCGAGGCACGGCGAGAAACGGAGCCGACGGCGTAGAAACCTACTCCTAGGCGAGTATCGCAGACAGTAACAAAGCATACACCAAAATTTACCGATATTAAGATATTAGTCCTCGAAATCGGCTTTATATGCCTCAACCAAGCGTTCCGGCCAATCCCCTACCGGCTCCAGCCTTCCCGTAAAGAAACGGAGAGATTTTGGCTCGTGAACAAAGCGAAGACCGCCTATGAGATGACGATGATCGTAGAGCCACTTAACACGGTCTATAACATACTCTGTCTGGGAGAGGGTAAATACTCTTCTTGGGAAAGCAAGGCGCACCATTTCAACCGATGCT
>JAZKZW010000056.1:0-10708 GCA_045612865.1 Eubacteriales bacterium | reverse complement strand
AAAATGTAAACTAATATTAGAAAATTCAACCATATATTCGTCCGCATGGCGTTAAAAAAGAGAGGCACAAGGCCTCTCTTTTTACTTTTTTTGTTTATCAACTAAATATTAGCTGATTGTGGGTGTTGAGCTTGTAACAGTGTTATGGAATGTAAATGTTCCTGTTGCGGAATCGTATGTAAATACCTTCCAATAATATCCTGAACCGGAAGGAACATTATACTCGTATACCTGATCTCCAATATAAATCTTAACCTTTGCACCGGTGTTGGAAAGATTCGTAGAACCAGAATAGTTATAAACATAGAATGTATACTTTGTATTGCTCTTTATAGTGGTTATAGTTGTTGTTTCGGGACCCTGGTATGAGGTATCGTCAACGTCAAGGTTCGCACCTGCGCCGCTGGGAACTTTATCGCCGTAGTAAACATGGTATGAGGTTGAACCACTTGTGCCAATCAAAAGATGAGAGTCAAGGTCGCGTTCGTTAGTACCCCATGTAAGAACGATACGTATTGTTCCTGGAATAACCGGTAATGTCAGAGCAACGTTCTTGTTTGTGCTTGTTGTATTACCTGTAACTGCAACGTTGATATAGTTGCTTGTGTAATGGTTAGAAACGCTGGTACGATTATCTACAAACTGTAATGTGTAGTTACCGGGGTTAAGCGAGCCTGTAATGTAGTAACCGCTGGAACTTGTAGTAAGAGTCTGGAGAATTGTGCCTGTGGTGTTGTTGTTACCGGAACGAACATATACGGTTATGTTAGAAATAGAAGCATTGTTTGTTGCATCAAGTGCATAACCGGAAACCTTGCCGGGAAGTGTAGATTCGTCAACAACAAGGTACATGTTATCAACCTGATAGGATTCGTTTGCAAGTACACAGCTTGTTGTAGCAGTAACATATCCGGTCTTTGCAAAACGGATTTCGTAAGTGTCGTATGCTACATTTGTGAAGCTATATTCACCGGAGCTGTTTGTTGTTGTAGAGTCGATAAGTGAGCCGTTCTTGTAAAGAGCAACGCTTACTCCGGAAAGAAGTGAAAGTGTGCTGTTGCTATATACACGACCTCTGATATCACCATTGTTAGAAATAACGCTGATGTATATTCTTGCCTTGAAGTTACCATCGTTTGTTGTAGCTGTAATAGTAGCTGTACCTGCGGAAAGTGCTGTTACAACACCGTTATTTACAGTAGCAACAGATGTGTTGGAGCTGGTCCAAGTAAGAGTCTTGTCTGTAGCATCCTCAGGAAGAACTGTAGCAGTGATAGTTAATGTTTCGCCGGTAGCCATTTCTGCTGCGCTAATATCTGTGTAAATGCCTGCAACAGGAACGGGAATAGGTGTAACAACTACATATACCTGTGCGCTGTGTGCGCCGTCGTGAGTTGTAACAACGATATATGTTTCACCAACGCCTATAGCCTCAATAACGCCATTGTTTACAACAGCTACGTTGGGGTTAAGGGTTGACCATGTAATACCCTGGTTAACTGCGTCAGCGGGATATACAGTAGCAGTAACTGACTGGCTTTCGCCTTCGATCAATGTGATAGAGGAATCAGAAACTTCAACACCTTCAACAGAGATTTCTGCCATTTCAACTGTGATGTCAACTGTTGCTGTCTTACCTCTGTAGTTGATTTCAACGCTTGTATCGCTAACCTGCAATGCACCGTGAGGATTTACACTGTAGCCTGTTACGTCACGAGAAAGACCGCTTTCGTAATGTGCTCTTACGATCATGCCTGTACCATTGAAGTAGTCGCCGGATACGTAGGTTAACTTGTTAGGATTGTTTACGATTTCGATGTGTGTTACTTCACCATAAACAACCTCTTCTGTAATAAGGTCGCAAAGTCTCCAAAGCTCGGAAGCAAAGTTGCCGTCGATATTAGCAAGGATACCATTTGTTCCGTCTGTAAGAGATCTGTAATCGTTGTAGAAGGATGGCTTTGTTACAACGGATGTAACTGTATTTGCAAGTGCGAGCTCGGATATCATTTCATCCATGCTGGATACGCCGTAGTTGTTGTTAACCTTATAGTCAGCGTCTGTAACTACGATGTAGAATGTATTAGCGTCAGCTCTGGATTCAAGATATGTAGCTGCCTTAAGTGCGTCGATAACTGTTTCTGCTCTGTCACCACCGCCGTTTACTCTGAGGCCTGCAAGAGCGTTTTTGTAGGAGTTAACGTCGATGTACCATTCGGAAGATCCGCAGTAAATAACCTTAGTGGAGCTTGCGCCATCACATGTGATATCACGGTATTCGAGAAGAGCCCAACGTACAGAAACGCCTTCGCTTTCAAGACGCTCTGCGAAGCTAACGATGTTGTTCTTAACGTTCTGAATTTCGCCCCACATAGAGCCTGTGGTATCAACAAGGAATACGATATCTGCAGTTCCATACATAGCTTCAGAAAGCTCGAATGTGATAGAAGCGGAGTTTTCTACTCCATCTGCAAAGCTGAAACCGTCTTCAAGAGTAATATAACCTGTAATTGTGTGTTCGCCTGCAACAGAAGAATCATATTCATACTCGTTCCAAGAAACGTTGAGATAGTATGTAGCGCCTGTTGAGGTTGTAACTGCTGCTGTTGTAGGTAAGCCTAATCCCTCATAAGATGTATTAAGAGGAAGTCTGCCAAGGTTCATAGGATTGATGCTAACGATAACGTTTGTAGCGATGTTGAGATCAGCTGTTACAACGTTAGAGCATGTGATAGCGTAACCATAGCTTGCAACCGCAACACCTGTAATGGTCTGTTCGCCATAAAGAGTTGGGTTGTAGCTGGAGGAATTCCAGTAAACAGTAAGGGAAACTTCGCGGTTGCTTGATGTATAGCCCTTAACTGTGGTAGGAAGTGCGAGTTCTGAGTAAGGAGTATTGTAAGCAATATTGCCGAGATCTACGGTATCGATACGAACGATCTGCTGGATAGCTATAGGTGAATATGTTACAACAAATTCAGCATCAGCATCAGCAGTTCCGCTGATCAAAGGAATATCAGAAATAAAGCCATCAATTTCAGGAGAAGCGTAAGAATAAGATTCGCCTTCCCAAAGAGTAAGAGAAACGCTGTCAAACGCGCTGGAGCCGTCTGTATATACATAGTTAATAACGATGTCGTACTGATGAAGCAAGCAGTTAGTACACTGTTTATCAACTACGTTATGACCGGTTGGGTCAATAGTTTCAACATCAAGAGTCAAGTGGCATCTATTACAGTAAAGCTCTTTGCGACCACTTTCTGTACAAGTTGCTGGAGTAACGGTGATCCATTCTTCGTCATGACCGAGAGCGGGGATTTCTTCATAGTTAGTTTCGCCACAGTCATAGCAAATGTAGTATTCGTTCCAACCAATATCTGTGCATGAAGCCTCTCTGCCGTCAAAATGAGTCAGATTGTGTTCTGCAGCGAGAATCTTAACCTCTGTTTCGCCACATTCAGAGCATTCTCTAGCCTTAAGACCGGGAGCGCATTCGGGTTTAACGATTACTACCCACTCGCCAAATGAATGTTCAACTACTACGTCGCCGGCGTAAACGCCGGTATCTTCTTCACCTATCCACCAGTTTCCATTTTCACCGATGTAAGGAGTTTTGCCGTCTTCGCCGTTTTCACCGTTTGAACCATCAGCACCATTTGTAATAGTAAAGGTAGATGTAGTTCCGTCTGTATATGTGATTTCGTATGTATCAACAAGACCTTCGGAGGCAATTTTTTCAATCTTTACGATACCAACGCCAGGTTCGCCCTGAGGACCCTGCTCACCGGGTTCACCCTGTGGACCCTGTTCACCAGGTTCGCCCTGAGGTCCCTGCTCACCGGGTTCGCCCTGAGGACCCTGTTCACCGGGTTCGCCCTGAGGTCCCTGCTCACCGGGTTCACCCTGAGGACCCTGTTCACCGGGTTCGCCCTGCTCACCGGTAGCCTTAACGCCAAGGTTTTTCCAGGTCAAGCCACCGTCGGTAGATACTTCCCAGTAGTTGGTGCTGGAGATACGGAGCTTTGGTGAAACACCGTCCTTACCATCCTCGCCGCGGATTGATTCGAGCCATTCTTCGTAATCTTCAGGCTCCTCTCCGTTGTTTTCTGCGTACTCTACATAGAGCTGATAAATTGCTCTGTACTCATTGTCAAAATCATCAGTTGTGGGTGACTGTACGGGTAATAAGTACTCACAAGATGCAAATGACAAAATAGAGAGTGCGATCAATGCTATTATTGAAATAGCCAAAAGTTTCTTTTTCATCATTTTTCTCCTTTGTTTTTATAAATTTGCCAATTAGAGTATGTCGCTCAAAAAGACAAAATTTAATATGTCACTGCCAAAATTCCAGTATTTTTTTGACATAACATCTACATTATAATACTATGTAAAATAATTTGCAAGTACTTTATGAACTTTTCGTGAATAACATACAAATATTTTGTTAATAAACTAGGTAGATTACACAATAAAAAAGGCCATCCCGTAGTGAGACAGCCTTCAAAAAGCAATAAAAATTAAGTTAATCAGGTAATTTAACGCACTTTTCGGGAGTTATGAGCTTCCAGATGCCGTGGAACGGCTTGTTGTTTGCTATGTCAAGCAGACCTTCTGCCATACGGTGACTGAGCAAGCCCTCGCTAGCGAAGGAGAGGGAACGCAAACTCATTGCCTGTATGGTTCTCATGCCGAAATATGCGTTTTTGATTTTAGTTTCCTTGTCGGGGGTGTTCTTGCCCATCTTTGTGAGTGCCAGAATGGTCTTGAATGCAAGTGTCAGTCCGCCAAAGAGAAGTCTTCCGCCCAAGCTACGATAGTCGCGCATCGGAGTGTTGAGGTCGTAGGGACGGCAGGTTTCCTTGAGTGTAATTTCTCTGCCAATAACTCTTTCAAAATCCTTGTCGGTGATAGAGAGCAGAGATTCCTTTGTTTCGTAAAGAGCCCTTATTTGCTCGGCAGTTTCAAGCTTCTCGCCCTCTGTAATTTCGGCAGCTACCTCGAGAATAACTGTGTTTACATCCTTGCAGATCTGGAATTTATATTCACCGTTTTCAAGACGCCACTGTCCGTCAGCAAAGTATTTCATATCCTCCACGGGTACTGTAACAGTAACGTTTTTTTCTTCTCCGGGATTAAGATGAACCTTCTCAAATCCGCGAAGCTCGCGAAGGGGCTTAATGAAATCTGTCTTTGGTGCTTCAACGAAAAGCTCTACAACCTCGCTACCGGAAACTGTGCCATCATTCTTCACGGAAACGGTAATCTTAAATTCGTCACCCTCGCGTGAAAGGCTCATATTGCTGTAGCTGAATGAGGTGTAGGAAAGACCAAATCCAAAGGGATATCTTACGTTAACACCAAATGTAGTGTAGTATCTATAACCTGCAAAAATGCTCTCTTTGTAAACATCATTTGTCGTTTTTGCCAGTTCTGCGCCGAAAGGAACGTCAGAGTAATGATAGGGCCAGCTCTCTGTAAGCCTACCTGATGGACTCTTTTCTCCGAAGAGAAGCTCGTATGTTGAACGTCCACCCTCCTGTCCGGGAAGGTACATATTAAGGATCGCATCTGCCTTTTCTGCGCAGTCAAGTTCAACGGGTGAGCCGCCGTACATAACAAAGATAACCTTTTTGCCAAGCTGGCAAAGCGCCTCTAAAAGGACTCTCTGATTTTCGGGGAGAAGCATATTTTCTCTGTCAAAGCCCTCGCTCTCCGCATCCTCTGTAAGTCCGCCAAAGAAGATGATCGTATCGTGTTTTTTTGCTGACTCAAGAGCGATAAAAATATGCCCCTCATCAATTTTCGGACTGCTTACATTGTAGCCCTTGGCATAATTATAGTCAACGTGATTTGCATTGAAAGCATCCTCGGGAGTAATAAGCTTGTATGGACGAAGCAGAGAAGAGCCCGCACCCTGATAACGCATCTTTTCAAACATTTCACCAACAACAAGATAGCTTTGGTTTTTTGTAAGGGGAAGAGCGTTATTTTCGTTTTTGAGAAGCACTGCACCTTCGGCACTGATGTCACCTGAAAGCACGCTGTCTTCTTCAAGGGGATTTTCCTGCTCTCTCATTCCTTCAATACCGTTTTTAACCATTGCGAGAACTCGTCTTACAGCAGTATTAAGCGTTTCCTCGGAAATTCTACCGTCACGAACTGCATCGATAATAAGCTGATTGTTGTGGAGAATATCACCGGGCATCTCAAGATCAAGTCCTGCATTAAGACCAGCAACTCTGTCATTAACAGCGCCCCAGTCGGACATGATAAGACCGTCAAAGCCCCATTCACCTCTTGGAATATCGGTAAGCAGCTTTTTGTTTTCGGAGGCATATTCACCGTTCACCTTGTTGTAGGCACACATAAGTGTTGCTGGCTTGCCCTTTTTAACTATGTGCTCAAAGCCCTTGAGATAGATTTCTCTGAAAGCTCTTTCATCAACGATAGAATCGCCAAAGTATCTGTTCTTTTCGTTGTTGTTACAAGCATAGTGCTTAACAGAAGTACCAACGCCTCTGTCCTCAATGCCTCGTGTAAGAGCCGCGCCACAAAGACCGCTGATAAGTGGATCCTCGGAGAAATATTCAAAGCTTCTGCCACAAAGAGGGTTGCGCTTGATATTAACCGCAGGGCCGAGAATTAGATGCACGTCATAGAAGTTACATTCCTTACCCATTCCCTCGCCGAGCTTGTAAATCAGCTCCTTATTCCAGGTAGATCCGGAGGTAACTGCGGTAGGAAATGCAGTGGAGTACTCTGTTTCGCCAAGTCCTGTTTCTTTTGAATCCTCTCTCTTTTTTCTAAGACCGTGAGGACCGTCGGTTAAGAATATAGATGGAAGATCAACTCTCGATATTTTGTTAGTGTGCCATGACTTATGTCCGCTTAGCAAGCACGCCTTTTCCTCAAGTGTTAAATCTTGTATAAGCTGTTCAATATTAATCATTTTTCTACCTTTTTGAAAAGTATTATTTACAAAATGTGGGTTTTATCATTCGTCTTCTTTTTTGAATTTGTCTTGGTTGAAATATTTTTCCAGTACATGATATGTGATGGAATCATCCTCATGAATCTTGTACTGTCCGTCGTTTGATCCGTTGTCAGTCTGTTGACTTGACCAAACTGCAAGGATTTCCTCATAGCTGGCTGTACGAAGGTCGAGCTTAAGTCTGGTCTCGCCGGTCGCCTCATCAGGAGTAAGCCACATCTTGTTTACCATAACACCCCAAGAGCTATCCCACCAACCAACAGAAACGGTCTTGTAGCTCCAGATAGTCCAGCCGAGGCCGGTCTGATCGTAGGTGTTAAGATATTCTATCCATTGATCCTCTTGGTCAAAGAAGTTAAATTCACCAACGAGCTTTGGAACGTCATAATCGGTAACGGAGAGCTGTGCGTACATAAAATCATAGTAGAGCCAGTTTGGAACGTTGAGCCAGGGCCAGTTGTAAATGTGGTACTGATAAAGCACGTTTTCCCAGCCATACTTGTCAGGGGAGGGGAGAGAAAGGAAGAACCAAACACCCTCAATAGAGATAACGTGATCCTCGTCAACCGCACGAACAGCGTCATACATTCTGTCCATAACTGCCCACTGCAAGGGACCTGTGCCAATCTCATTTCTGTTTGTAGGCTCGTTTACAAGGTCGTATGCAAGAACTGTGGGAGCAAGATCGAATCTCTCACCGTCAGCGCTATATCTGTCAGCAATAACAGCCCAGAGCTTGCACATAAATTCAATATATTCGGGAGTATCCCAGAAATCAATATCACGTGTTCCGCTGTGCTCAAAGCCGCTCTGTCCGCCCATAACGCCGTGCATGTCAATGATTACCTTAAGCTCATACTTGTCCGCCATCTCAAGGAACCAGTCAAGCTTCTCAAAATCGAAACTATAAGTAGCGAAATCAACACTCTTGCAAAGTTCCTCATCGGTGAGATGATATCTGTCGTGGGTAGTGAGGAAGTTGCGGTAGTACATAGGAAGTCTTATGGTGTTAAGCCCCATGCTTTTGATGTTCTGGAAGTCAAATTCTGTACAGTAGGAATAGAAGTAAGCATCATTAAGTGTCTCAATTTCCTCGTCGGTAAATCTGCTTGCCATGAGCTTGTCCATCTCTTCTTGATAGATCTCCTCGTATTCTTCAACTACGCCCTCTTTGTTAATCTTGGCATAGCTTCCGTCATCGTTAAGAAGTGGTCCAACGGAGTTAACGGTCATCCAACCCTCTGCAATAAAGAGGTTACCAAAGTTCACACCGCGGATCTCAAAAATGTCGCCGTTTTCATCGTAAAGAGCCTTACCCTCGGCAATAACTGTGTTGCCACCGTCGGTTCTTACAATGCTATTTGGAGCGTCAAATTCATATGTAGTGCGGTAATAATGTCCCCAGGCAAGAGCAGCTACAACCAATGCTACTATCACAACCACAAGGGTGATAATAAAGGAAAGCAGCTTTCTGATAGGGCCTTTTCTTTTACGTCTGTTTTTCTTGTTTCTTGCCATTTTTTGTTTCCCTCCTAAAAAATATTATTTTACATTAAAAATGGTATACCAAAGTTTGCAAATATCTATATTTTGCCTCAAAATTCGAGCTAATAGATATTTACGATAAAAAAGAGAATAGTATGGGCTGCGCGAAAAACGGTGTGCTAAAAACTATCCTCTGAAAAGCGTGACAAATGCCACAGTATAAATCCACATATATTTTACAACTTTTTATTTACTTTGTCAATAGATTTTAATTATATAAAATTGTCGCACAAAAAAAGAGGACGCCTTTGCGGCGTCCCATAAAAATATGATCTTTGGCGTTGATCATTCAAAAGCGAGTTTTGTATAAAACATTTTTTGCCTTTAACTTACGCAAATTTATTAGTTCTGTTTTTCCTTGTTATTGATCTTGCTGCGTACTACTTCAATTGTAAATAAAATAAGCGCGTAGCAAACTGCGTATATCGGTGCCATAACCCAGGTTGTCAAGGGTGTTCCGTCCAATAGTGGAGTGTAGATGTGGAAGGCATCCGAGAATCCAAGACAGCCGACAAGAAAAGCTCCAACTGTCAAATAACAGGTAAAGCCGAACAAGGTGCAGTACCACTTTTTATATGTAATGTGTATCCAATCGAAAAGAAGAAGCGAAATTGCAACTGTGGCGGAAAAGCTGTGATGTAAAAGCCCGGAAATTGTAGGTAGATAAAAAACGGTTGGACCCTGACCAATAAATGCAGGATAGATCACCGTAGCTATGCCGCCAAAAATGCCCAAAATCCATGCAAAATGCAAAGCATAGTTGTCTTTTTTACCAAATAATACTGCTAACGCAAGCACAAGACTTGTCATTCCACAGTAACTATCAGGTATAATTTGCTCCCAGCGTACCGTATCGTATCTAAATACTTGAGAGAGTCTGTTCGTTATAATTGATATAAGCAAAGCCACAGCCAAAGCCTTTAATATAATAGTTTTTGAGCGTTCGGACTTTGCATATTTTTTGGCGCAAAACAGTCCTACTGACGCCACTACACCCGTAATGATCATATAAAGAAAATGTTCAATTCCAAAAACAACAGCCGGCACAATAAATTCCTCTCGTCAAAATATTTTGTTAGAAATGTTAAATAATTAAATCATAAGACAAAAAGCAAAACAAGATAAATGATGTTTGTTGTCTGTATGAGTTTTACTGTTAGTCGCTACAATTTTACTCTAAAAGTACTGCTTTGTCAATGATATTTAATATTATTTAAGAATTTGGATTTATGATGTTTTTTCAATGTTTTGATGAGATTGTAAGCGATGTTACATATAGATTAAGCGCGATAGATGAGCAAATCCGACGGGAATCTGCTACGCCAGACAAGGCTTCCCACAGGGAAGCGGCTTCGCAGTGATTCGAACCCAATTCGCGCAAGGCTGATTTTTTATGTAAGGTGCAGATTTTGAGATTGAGTGGTATTTTTTTAGTTAGGTGAGCGCGAGCGGGTCGATTCCGAGACTCGCACCAAAGCAGAGAATAAAAAAGGACGCATGCGCGTCCCTCTGTTTGGTGGAGCCGACGGGAATCGAACCCGTGTCCAAAAACCATTCAATATAACCTTCTCCGTGGGCAGTTAATCTTTTTTATTTCCCGAGGTAGAGCGCCGGTTAACAGGCTTTCATCTCAGTAGCCCTTTTATGCATGACCGATACAAGAGCGAAATCTCGATTCATGTTCACTACTAATTTGACGCACGGTGGAAGCCGTAGTCCTCATCCACGGTACGGGCGGCACTTTTGGCCGCGTCACAGCTTACGCTGCAAGAGCAACTTTATTGTTGTCGTTTATTTTTAAGGTTGGACATTTTAACGGGATTATCCAGCCCGCCACGCTTATCATATCTCCTAATCCCTGTCGAAACCATTGCGGCCCCATAGAAATTAAAGTATATATATTTTACACTCTATTTTATGTTTTGTCAATAGATATGTATTCTAATTATTATTTGATTAACCTAAAACAATTCAGGCATCAACGCAAAATAATTAATATAAAATAAAAAACCGACCTTTATAGGTCGGTTTGGTGGGGGAAGCTGGATTCGGACCAGCGAAGTCAGTGACAACAGATTTACAGTCTGCCCCCTTTGGCCGCTCGGGAATTCCCCCTGGAGCTGGTGATCGGAGTCGAACCAACAACCTGCTGATTACAAATCAGCTGCT
>JAZKZW010000055.1:0-6699 GCA_045612865.1 Eubacteriales bacterium | reverse complement strand
CTGGTCGAGAGAATCCTCATCAAGAGAGCCAAAGCCCTCGTCAACAAACATACTGTCAAGCCTAATGCCACCGGCGTGGGATTGTATCTCCTCAGATAGCCCGAGAGCAAGGGACAGCGCCGCCTTAAATGACTCTCCGCCCGAAAGGGTTTTAACGCTTCTTTCTGTTCCGTTATAGTGATCGATAACATCAAGCTCAAGTCCGCTTTGGGAACGGTTATTATCTGCCACGGCTCTGTGCTTTAACTCATATTGACCCGAGCTCATTGTCAAAAGCTTTACATTTGCCCTTGCAATTATTCTTTCAAAATAGGTCATCTGAATATAGGTTTCAAGCATGATTTTTTCCTTGCCTCCGATACTTCCGTTCG
The DNA here is from genome assembly GCA_045612865.1 of Eubacteriales bacterium. Lineage (GTDB taxonomy): Bacteria > Bacillota > Clostridia > Oscillospirales > CAG-272 > UBA1740. The sequence continues at coordinate 6,328 of JAZKZW010000055.1, read as the reverse complement.
CTGTGTTAGACAAGGATTTTATCCACGCCCATTTTGCCGAAACGCCCTCAATCTCTGTTTGCTTTCGCTTGATACCATTGTAGATTGAACGGTTATTTGCTAGTCTTATGTCAACTATCCTTTGCATTTCGACAATGTTTTGCTTGTTTTTCTTGAGAACTAACTGTTTCTCCGTTTCTGCCTCAATATCAAAATCCACGGCACCTGACAACACCTTTTTAGATTCCTTGATAGCAGATTTTAACTCAGAGATTCGAGTCTTGTTTTCTTGCAGAGCCTCAAGGGCGTTTTCATATCCTGCCTCCAGCTCAAGCTTCTTTTTACCAAGTCCCTCTAGAGCGATTTGCGCATTTGCACATGACTCGTTTATAAGCTTTTTCTTCAGCTCGGATATGCGATTATCTGCCCCTGCGATTTTAGCCTTAAGCTCCGCGAGCTTGCCAACTCTGACCAAGACCTCCTCGTCTGTTGCAGAAAGATTTTTTCTTAACTCAAGTAGGATTTTATCTATTTCCTGTCTGCGATTTATTCGGATCTTCTGCCCCTCAATGCCAAGGCGCAAGGTCTCTAGTTTTCCCTCGCAATCCGCGAGTATGTCCGCAAGGCTTGCTCTACCGGAGTCATCACCTATAGCCCCAAAAAGCTTTGCCTCAAGGCCTATTACATACTCTCGTTTTTCGGTGGCCTGCCCCTTTATGGTTGCAGATTTTTCGCTGGCTTCTCTTGCCTGTGCCACCGCCGTTTCATACTCCGCCTTTATGGCATCGAGCCTTTCCTTTGTGGGAGCGGTATCCGAGCGCTTTGCCTTTTTGGGATGAGAAAGTGAGCCACACACGGGACAAGCCTCCCCCTCAACAAGCATCTCGGCAATCACACCCGCCTGCTCGTCAAGATAGGATTTAAGCGCCCCCTTGTATTCCTCATTTTTTTCATCCACCATAAGAGAACGGAGCTTATATTCCTCCTGATTTTTCACAAGCTGTGCTTCAATGGATTTAAGCGCCTCGCTCTCGCTCTCAAGCTCCTTGATAAGTGCCTTTTTATCCAGCTCTAAAGACTGGAGAGCCTCAAGCTCCGCCTTTTCCTTATCAGTCGATTCGAGAGTTAAACGTTCATTGGAAAGGCGCTCCTCCTCCCCCTTAAGGTCAAGGGATTTTTTGCGTTTTTCATCAAGCAGCGCTTCGCAATTTTCAAGGTCGGCCTCTAAAGCCCCTCTTTCCTTTATCTTTTCATCCAGCTCCTGATAATCGGGCATCTGTGCCTCCAGGGCTGCAATTTCTTTTCTTATTTTTTCAACTTCCGGCTTCTTTTTTTCCTCGTCCGAAAATCGTTTTTTCAAAACCATCTGTTCCTCGGTTGCCTCGTCAAGCAGCCTTTGGGATTTTCTGATAGAGTCCTCTGCCCTTTTCCATTCCTCGTGCTTTGCAATAGAGGCCGAAAGCTTCTCAAGCTCCAGGGTTATCCTTTTATCCTCGGCGTCAAGTGTATCACGCTCTCGCTCGTCAGCTTCAATCATCTCATTAAGAAGCTCAATCACTTCATCAGTAGAATATTCCCCGCTTTTTGCCAAGTCAAGTTTACATTTCAGTTGATTTTCACCACAATCTATGCCATCGATATATTGCTTGATTCCCGATGTGGCTGTGTCATATTCTCTGCCAAGTGCCGAGGACTCACTCTTCAGTCGCTCCTGCAAAACGTAGTAATTCTGGGTTTTGAATATCTTTTGGAATATCCTTTTTCTATCGGTTGTGGAGGCAAAGAGAAGCTTCAAAAAGTCCCCCTGTGCAATCATAGCAACGCCGACAAACTGATCCCTGCCAACGCCGATTATTTCCTCAACAGCAACGTTGACCTCTCTGACCTTTGTAAGCACGCGTCCGTCAGGATAATAAAGCTCCGCACCTGCTTTTTTCAGCACAAGTCCCTCTCCACTAAGCTTTTTTCTGCTATATTCGGGATTGCGCTTGATAAGGTATTCCTTTCCCCCACACTCAAAGGTAAGCTCCACCTCGGTAGGCGTGTCATCGGATGCGTACTTTGACCTGAACATTGAAGATTCACGATTATCTCCGCTAGCCTCACCGTACAGGGCAAATATTATAGCATCAAAAATAGTTGTTTTGCCCGAGCCCGTATCGCCCGAGATCAAATACAGTCCCCTATCGCCAAGGACGCTCATATCCAGCTCTGTTCTCCCCGCATAAGGGCCAAAGGCAGACATTACAAGTTTTATAGGCTTCATCGCTCGTCCTCCCACACCCTCTCAATCAGGTTTTTCATAAAGTGGCTCTGCTCCTCGCTCATAGGCTTATTATTCTGCAATTCGTAAAAGTCCGAGAATAGATCTATGGGGGATTTTCTTTCCACCTCATCAATTTTTTCTATAACGGCAGAGGATCTTGTGCGAGCATTGTCATAATCCAGCTTCATCAGGTTGTGATACACCGTCCTGAGCCTTCCTATGGCGTCCATAATATCCTCCTCGTCCGTAAGGGTGATGTGTGTATAATCCTCTCTGTAGCTTGTGTTCTCATAAAAGCTCTTTTTCATAAGATCCTGATACTCACCGCGCAGCTCTACCATATCTCGCATGGGAACAAGTGGCACAACGCGTAGAGAAAGGTTACCCTTATCAAGAAGCTCAACAACGGTAACGCCCTTTTTATCATTTGCCTCCGAGAAGGAGTATTTAAGTGGCGAGCCACAATATCTGATGCGCTCTGATGTGCAGTTCTGGGGACGGTGTATATGCCCGAGCGCCACGTAGTCAAAATCATCAAAAACAGATGCATCAACATTGTCTGTTCCACCAACGGTTATATCCTCAGAGTCGGTGCGAGATGCGCCCGTAACAAACTGATGGGTAATAAGCAAATTGCGCTCGTATTTATCTATATCAAGCCCTGATATAACTGCGCCCAGGGCATCAGTGTATGAGCTGATTTCTCCATCTATGAACCTGCGCACATTTGCGGGCTTGATAAAGGGGAGCATATAAACGTTAACCGTTCCGTACTCGTCATCAAGGGCAACAGGCTTGACCTTACCATCATAGGCTCCGGAAATATGAATACCACTCTCCAAAATAAGATGTGCGCCAAAGGACATACGCTCCGGGGAATCGTGATTTCCGCTAATGATGAAGGTATGAATTTTTCTATCAGCCAACTGATTTAAGAAGCCATCAAAAAGCATCACCGCCTCGCCGGATGGAACGGGCTTATCATAAACGTCACCTGCTATTATCACAGCATCGGGGCGCTCCTTATCAATGATGCTTATTATCTCCTTTAATATGTACTCCTGATCCTCAAGCATTGAGTATTCGTTAACTCGCTTGCCTAAATGAAGATCGGATAAATGTATAAATTTCATACCGTTTACCTGCCTAAAATATTCGGGTGCGCTCCTGTTATGCGCCTGCGTCTTATTTTATTATAACATATATTTTTTAGAAAAGCAACTGTGTATGGATGTGCAAATATTGGTGGGGCTTACGGTTTTTGTAATGCTTTATCCCAAACTTTGTTATTTTTTTAACTTTTACCCAAAAATGTTCAACAGAGTGCTTGATTTTTGACTTTTTTCGTGCTATAATACTCTACGGAATCAAAAAACAAAAACTTAAGGAGATAGTAAATAATGAAAGTTTACGTTATCACAGGCGGCGGCTCCGGTATGGGCCTTGCTACCGTAAAAGAACTTGGCAAAGAGGTTAAAATTATCATCAGCGGTCGTACCGCATCAAAGCTTGAGAGCGCAGTAGCAGAGCTTACCGCAGAGGGCTACAATGTAGAGGCTTATTCCTGCGACGTTAGTGACAGAGAAAGTGTACGCACTCTTGCAGAATATGCTGCATCACAGGGCGAGGTGGTTGGTCTTATCCACGCGGCAGGTGTTTCCCCTCACATGGGCAATGCTGAAACTATCACAAAGATCAATGCCCTTGGAACTCTCTATGCAGACGAGGAATTCTTCAAGGTTATGGCAGAGGGCTCAATCATTATCAACGTTTCCTCTATGAGCGCTTATATGCTCCCCAGCCTACTTCTTCCTACAGGTAAGTACGGTCTTATCTTCCAGAACGAGGAAAAGTTCCTTAAGGCTATGGTAGGTAGAGCAAAGCTCTTTGGCGAGAAGATGGAATCCAACCTCGGCTACCCAATCAGCAAGAATTTCGTTTGCTGGCTTACAAAGCGTCTTGCAAACCGCTACTATCTTGAAAAGAAGATCAGAATCATCTCCGTTTCTCCAGGCAACTTTGAGACTCCCATGGGCAACCTTGAGTCCGACCAGGGCGCACAGTTCGTAGTTAACAACGCTATCCAGAGATTCGGTAATGTTGAGGAAATCGCAGTTCTCTTCGCTCACCTTTGCGATCCCAGACTCGGCTACCTCACAGGTACGGACATCGTTTGTGACGGCGGGTGCGTTGGCAACCTTGCAACATATTCCAAAAAGGAACAGAAGGAATTTAAGTTCCACAACTAACAAAAAACAGGCGGTTTGTAAATTATAGATTGCATTTTTGCCTATTTATAACTTTTTTCAAAAGCTGTCTTGAGCATAACACCGAGGCAGCTTTTTTATTTTTTCTCATTTTATTAGAATTCGAATTTGAAAAAAGCTTTAATGATATGCAATATATTTTTGCACAAAAAACAAAAAAAAGCGAAGTGTCAATGCAACTTGTCAAATTATTAAGAATTCTTAAATTTACTTTAACAATGAACTTTTTTCTACAAAATGTGCTATAATATGCCATATTGATGCTTTTAATAGTAACTTTTCAACATTTCAGGAGAAAACAATAATGAGAGAATTTTTTGGATTTGGAACCGGTGAACATGCTTACGGAAGGCCTGCGGACGGAGCTATGTCCTGGCAGCATTTAGTATTTGTTTCCGCTTTCATCTTAGTAACCGTTGCTCTTGCAATCGTATTAGGCGTACGCAACAGAGGTAAAAGCGATCAGCTAAAAAGCAGAGTGTTGATTTGGGCGGCTATATTAATAGATTCCTTTGAGATTGCAAAAATCATTATCGGCTCAATACGTACACCTGATTTCTGGAAAATTTCCTTGCCTTTGTTCCTCTGCAGCATTCAGCTTATCACCATTCCTCTTGCAGCTTTTTGTAAAGGCAGACTCAAAGAAGCAGCATTAGACTTTGTTTCTATCTTTGGTTTGCTTGGTGGAATTTTAGGAACATTCGGCGCAACTCAAAACTATAATGCATACCCCGTACTTTCCTGGCCAAACTTTGTTTCTTCAGTTACCCATTGCATCTCTGCATTTACCGCTCTGTACATCTTGATTTCCGGAATGGCAAGTATGAAAAAGAAGAACATTCCCATCACCTTTGGCATCCTGTTCAGCTTTGGCATCCTCGCCCACATCGCAAACACTCTCCTCGATTACAACTATATGTTCTTGGTTCGCAGCGATGGAACTCCCTACGAAATCTTCTATCAGCTTGTAAACGGAGACCCTGTATTGTACCCCCTCACAGTTATGCTTCTTTTCGTTATTTACATAATCATATTTAACGTAATATTCAACGTTGTTAAAAACAAAAAAGCCAGAGCGACAGATGCATAAAGAATAAAAAGCTAGTAGCAACTATCAAACAACCTATTACATAACAAAATAAAAAAGCGGATATTCTCTACCAAAAAGCAAGGTATTGAGCATCCGCTTAAATTTTATTTATAGGGCTATTTTAAGTAAATTCTTACGAGAGATTAATAAGTTTTGCTAAAGCAAAAATCAGAGAGTTGAGCCGAAGTCGGTTACGATGGACTGACCTGTGATAGCGCGAGATTCGTCAGAGGCGAAGAAGAGAAGCATATTTGCAACATCCTCTGGGAAGCAGGGCTGTACCTTAAGGTCATTGTGCTTCATCATCTGTCCAAAGATGTTCATATCCATATTTGCAGGGCTCATTCCGGCTACCATAGGTGTTACGATTGTGCCGGGGCAGATAGAGTTGCAACGAACGTTTGTTCCCGCAAAACGAAGTGCTGTGTGTCTTGTAAGACCGATGATGGCAGCCTTGGAAGCAACATAAGCTGCGCCGCCACATCCCATAACACCTGCAACAGATGCAACGTTAACGATAGAGCCATAGCCTGTCTTTGCCATTTCTACAGCAACCTCACGGGTCATGCACATAGTTCCCTTTGTGTTAATGTCGATAACGCGGTTCATATCATCATCGCTGAAGCTGTCAATAGCCTTAAGACCGTTGTCAAGAACGCCTGCATTGTTAATAAGAACGTCAACCTTACCGAAGGTCTCGAGTGTGAGAGCAACAACGCGCTTTGC
>JAZKZW010000054.1:0-11097 GCA_045612865.1 Eubacteriales bacterium | reverse complement strand
TGGAGGGTGATGCCGAAGCTGTCGCCAATGGACTTGCCCATGTATTCGTTGCCTGCTTCTTCCTGCATGTGGAATGCAACGCAATATACAACCTCGCCGGTGTAGCAGCCCTCAGATGTTTTGCCATCGGGAAGAAGTACGCCACCGGGGATTTCTTTTTCCTCGGAAATAATCTGGCTGAGTGTGCCGATCTTTCTAAGGCTACCCATGTTATACATTGTTGTTGGTGCTGTGAAGCCATCGTTGCCTGTTACGATATCGTAGCTAACGTCGATAACATCTGCAAGTGCTCCAACAACGCCTGTGGGATTGATGTACATAAGGTACTTGAAGGAGAGGTTACCTTCGTTTGCAACCTTGATGTAACGAACCTCGGTGTAACCGGGCTCCCAGTTGTCGTAGTCAAATACAGGTCTGGCGCCAGGGCCCTCTGCATTATTCCAATCTGTGTTATTTTCACTCCAGTACATGGCAACATCCAGATTACCGGTAGTGATAATGTTGTTCGCGCTGACTGCCGAGTCGGTGAACCACGCGAATGTTGTTCCAAGAAGCATCACAAAGCAAAGAAGAAGTGATACTGCACTGGTGAACAATGAACGCTTTACGTTTTTCATTGTCTTTTTTCCTTTCCTATTTTTATTTTTTTATTTTTATAGGTTTTTTTGTAAATATTGTAGGTAAAAATAACAAAATAATATTATTTATATGCACAACGTTATCATTATAGCATAATTAAACATAAATTGCAACAGTATTTTGTCATTTTTATGCACTTTTTCCTAAAATGTTAACTAAATAACAAAAAACCACCCTTTACCAATGCTTTGTCGGTTGGGTGGCTCTCTTTTTGTGAAATTTGGTTATTTTTTGCTTTATGAGTCGGCTTTTATGAGCTTTAGTATGGATGAAAAAAGCTTTTTCAGCGCTTTTTCTATGGCGGTTGCGAGGTTTGATACCTTAAGAAGCTTGAAGAGGAGAATTCGTATCCAGATCACCACTACGCAAGCGACAAAAATGGTTAATCCCGCGGCAAGTATAAGCGGTAATGCAAAATATGTGGGTTTCTCGGCTATCCAGGCGAAGACGCCTCCTAAATTTCTGAAAACCAAGGGATGACAATGTACAAGATATACGCCAAACGCCATGGGAGATAGGAAGGATATGACCTTTTCGGCTGTGGGGCGTACCCTGATTTTAGCAAAGACGTTTACGAGGAATACGGCGCAAAGAACTATGGTGGGTGATGTGTATGATACAAGTACGTTTGCGCCCGAGGGGTATATATTTCCCATTATTACCCTGCATAAAACGGTTATCGCTACGCAAAGAAAATATCCGATAAGGCTCTTTTTTATCGAAAGGTTATGGAGAAAATCGTATTTTGCCATATATGCGCCGAGTACGTATAGTATAGCCAGCCAGATTACTGTGTAGCCACCGCCGAGAGAGGTTACCCTTGAAATAAACTGGGTGCAACAGCAGAATACGATAAAGATGAAGACTGCTACCTTTTTTAGGGTATTTCTATCCACGGTTTCGACTATGGCGTTAAGCAGGGGCATGAAAAAGAACAAGCAGAAATATGCAGAGAAATACCACATACTGCCCACCGACGGAAAGAGGTTTGAAAGAACGCGGATGGCTGTGATTTCAGATTTCGTGGAAAGAAGGACGATGAGGTCGATTATCGTGATTACGATGGCGTAGAATATAAGCTCCAGGGTGACTGATATGAGGCTGTGATACTTGTGCTTTGCCCGCAGTCCAACGTAGCCTGATATTATAGCAAAAATGTTTACTGCGCAGTAGCACATTATTTCAATTGACCAGAAAAATTCTCCTCTGAAGGTAAGACTCGGAGAATTTGCAAGAATTCCTCCCTGGCCAAGCACGTGCAAAATGATTACCATAAACATAGAAACAAGACGCAACAGATCTATGCCGTAATTTCTTTTTTTGAGTTGTTCTTCGAGACTTATTTTTTGATTTTTTTCGGTTGTCAGCATCTTTTATCATCCTATCGTTTTACAGTTTTTGCGCTGAAAAAGTTAACTTTAGTTAGAATTTTTGCCAAAATATTCCTCTGATTTGATAATATTATATCACATAAGCTTTTTCGTGTCAAGGCTTTGTTTGCATGCCGTTTAAGGCTTTTCGGCTGCGGAATATAAATTTTTCTTGAAAGTTACCATTTTATATGATATAATAGCTTTGTAATCAATATTTTGGAGGAAGACATGAAAAGACTTATTTCTTTATTACTCGCATCGATAATGATACTTTCTGTATTGCTTTCCCTCTCATCGTGCGATTTTATCAACAAGCTGCTTAACGGCGATGATCCAAAGCCCGGCGACGAAAAAGAGGAGCCGATTGTTTATGACGAGGAGCCTACTATTAACGGCGTTTTGCTCTCCGGCTACACTATCGTTTATGACAAGGGCGGACTTGACTACAATAAGAGAGCTGCCGAATACATCAGGGACGTGGCTAAGGCGAGATTTAACATTGACCTTAAGGTGATTGATGACGACGAGGCAAAGGGAGCTAACGAAATCGTTGTTGGCGAGACCTCCAGAGATATTTCAGCTACACTTGAGGCAGAGTGCGAGGGGCTTGAATTTGCTATTTTGGCAAGTGGTGGCAGCATTGCCCTTGAGGGTGATTACTTCATCATTGCTGCGGCGGCATACTACTTTATGGAAACATACACAAGCGGCAGTGGCTACAAGGCAAGCGTGCCCGAGGAAATTACAGTACATCAGCCCATCGTTAAAGAGGCGAAAAACTACATCGTTCTTATTGGTGACGGTATGGGCGTTTATCAGACAAGGCTCTTTGAGTATATGGAAAACAACTGTGACTTCAGCGATGGCGAGGATATGTTCTACGGCTATATGCTTCCCTACCGTGGCTACTCAAGAACACAGTCTCTCTCCGGTGTAACAGATAGTGCGGCAGGTGGTACTGCTCTTGCCTGCGGATACAAGACTATCAACGAATATATCGGACGCGACAAGGATCAGAAGGATATTAAGTCCTTAACCGAGCTGGCAACAGAGTTTGGAAAATCAGCCGCTGTAATGTCCACAGAGACTAGAACCGGCGCAACTCCTGCATCATTCTCGGCTCACGCTTATGACAGAGATAATTCAAGTGCTATTTTGGAATCTCAGGCGGCAAACGCGGATAAGTACGGCATTATCATTGACTGCGGCTACGATTACTACACAAAAAATCAGTTGAAGATCATAGATAACCACATTAACGACACTCTCGGTGAGGTTAGCGGCGATGAGGACGGCTTCTTCCTTATGTACGAGGAGGCTTATATCGACAAGCATTGCCACAACAACGATATAGACAAGACCTTCCAGGCTCTTATGAGATTTAACCAGGCTATCGGAAGATTTATGGAGTTCGCATTCTATAATCCCGAAACATTTATTCTTATCACAGCAGACCACGAAACAGGAATTCTTCTTCCCGATGAGAACGGACAGCTGAAATACAACCACGACGATCATTCTGCGGCAGATGTTCTTATCTTTGCTTACGGTATGGGCGCAGAGCTCTTTGACGGCGTGACGGTTGAAAATATCCAGATTGCCCACACTATCGCGGCCCTTATGGGAGAGGATAACTTCGGCGATCAGAGTGTTTATCAGAGCTTGACAAAAAACAAATAATTTTAGTCCCTATTTATGTTTATAGCCCTCGGCAGGAATACCGAGGGCTTCTTTTTGTTATGATGTATTATCAGCTTTTTCCGTCTGCAGGGGTGATGTGGTCGTAGGCATAGCGGCTGTAGTTTTCAAGGTAGAAGCTTCTGTACTCATCGTAGGTAAGATAGCAGCCGGCAGTGCCAAGAAGCTCCATATCTACGCCAAAGAGCTTTGCTTTGGTTCCCATGGGTAAAAGGCCCACCTTTTCTGTGTAAAATCTTCGTCTGCGACAGCGATCGGTGTAGTTATCTGCCCAATCGTATGGCACTTCGATCTCAAGGAAAACTCCATAGTCGGAATAATGAGATATCAGGGCTTTCAGCATTCTTTCACCATTGCCCATGCCGCGGTGCTTTTCATTAACGGCGAAGTAGTCGATGAGAATGATTTTAGGGCTGTTGATGGTTATTGCAAGGCCGAGGAATTTCCCATTCTCCTCAAAATACCAGATGTCTGTTTTCTTTGCCTTTTGCATTTTAAGAATCATTTTTACGGGCTTTTTTTCTTCTGCCGGAAAGGCGCTCTCATAAAGGCGGAGCAGACGTAAATACTCTATGATATTTTTTGGCTTTCTGAAATTCATTTTAAGTTTTTCCTTAAATTGCATAGTTTGTGTAAACTATAGTTGACTTTTTTCTTGTTTTTTCTATTAGAAGAAGGAGCTGATGAAAATTTCAAGTCCGATAATTACAAGAATAATGCCGCCTACGATAGTTGCCTTTCCTGCAATTTTTGTACCAAACTTTTTACCGATCTGAATACCAAGAAGGCAAAGTCCAAAGGTGATAACACCGATGATGAGAACGGATACGAGGGCCTCGATAAACGTATGTGTTGCGATTGTAAAGCCAACGGAAAGCGCGTCTATAGATGTTGCAATTCCCTGAAGGAAAATAGCCTTTAGCGTAAGCTCCTTGCCTGTGCATTCCTCTTCCTCACCCTTAATTCCTTCATATATCATCTTTCCACCGATGTAGCCGAGAAGGCCGAGGGCTATCCAAGGAATAAGTGCAGAAAATCCGCTGAAAAGCTCAAGAATAGTATGTACACAAACCCAGCCGATAAGGGGCATAAGTCCCTGGCAAATACCGAATGTTCCTGCGATCTTGATGCTCTTGTTTTTGGACATACAGGGCTCGGAAAGTCCGTCCGCCAATGATACGGTAAATGCATCTGCCGCAAGTCCTATGCCAAGAAGAATACTGTTAAAGAAGAAGATAAAATCCATAGCTGTTACTTCCTTTATTTTAGTTTCTATTTATAATTTCCTATTTATTTGCATGCTCCACTATTACTTCAAAAAGCGATATAAAACAAAAAAATGTATAGCCGCAAAGCTATACACCAAAAAAAGAAAGGGTGGTGGGGACATGTATAGCCTGAAAGATGATATGCCGAGCATACCGGAGCAATACATGAGTCTTGCAATTAAAACCAAGCCAGGCGTTTTCGCCAGTATGTTGACTTGATACGCAAAGATGCGCCTGCTACTCCCTCACACGAGGGACATTATATCACTTTTCTCGATAATTGTCAAGTGGTTTTACAAATTATTTAATAAATAGTTCGATTAACATATTGACATTAATGTTTTTTTATGATAGAATATTAAGGCTTAAAACTTAATAGGGGTATAGCCAAGCGGTAAGGCAAGGGACTTTGACTCCCTCACTCGTAGGTCCGAATCCTGCTACCCCTGCCAACAAAAGGGAAATATCATGAGCGCAAGTGAATGGTGTTTCCCCTTTTGTTTTTAGGGGTAAGCTGATTCGGGGTTATCTCGCGTTCGCGAGATGTAGGTCCGCATTTCCCGACCGTAGTTCGACAAGCTCGCTTGTCAGGCGGAGGGAGTGGGAATCTTCGCCGTCGGCGAATACCCTGCGAAAAAATTTCCATTAAAGAAATGCCGTGAGCATTTGAATTTTGTTTTTCATTTTGTTCGGTTTTTGTTATATTTTTCTCCCCCTGTGACTAAATCACGGAAATATCCTTTATGCGAGTGTATAATATAGGTACAAACAGCAAAGAGAGGTGTTTTTTTATGGCAAACTTCTTAATTGGAAAAGGATTAATGGTGGCGGCGGTGGCTGTGGTTCTTACTATAGCTATGACCTCCTGCCAGATTAAAGGCAATAATATTGCACCCGTAGGTTATCAGCGCATCAGCGCAAGCGAAGCAAATGAAATTATGTTATCAGAGGTAGGATATATCATTCTTGACGTGCGCACCGAGGAGGAATACAACCAAGGGCATATTCCGGGGGCTATACTAATTCCCGACTACGAGATTACCGAAAGGGCTGAAGAGGCACTTCCTAACAAAGAACAGCTGATTTTGGTTTACTGCCGCAGTGGAAGACGTAGCAAGGCTGCTGCCGAGGCTCTGATAGAAATGGGCTACACTAATGTAAAGGACTTTGGCGGTATTATTGACTGGGAATACGCTATCGAAAAGTAATATTTTTATTTGTTTTTGGCAAGGGGTTCCATACCCCTTGTTTTTTTGTTTGTTTTTTATGAAAGGCGAGCCTATTACAATATTAAATATTTTCGCGTTGGGGGTTGAAAAAGGCATACACTTCTGCTATAATAGATATGTTAAAAGCTTTGATTTTTGGAGGTTAAGATGAAGCTTATTCTTTGTACCGATAATCGCGGTGGAATGATGTTCTTAAATAGGCGACCTGCCAGAGATCCTGCCGCTATCAGGGATATTCTAAACGAGGCCCAGGAAAAAAGACTTCTTATCACGCCATATTCCGAAAAGATTTTTGCAGAGCTTGGTGGCGAGTACATTGTTACAAACGATCCGCTGGGCGAGGCGAGAGGCGATGACCTTGTTTTCATAGAGGACCTGAGCGCGAGAGGATGGCTTGATAAAATTGACACTATTATCGTGTATAGCTGGGATCTTCCCTACCCCTTTGACAGAAAGTTTGACATCTCTCCCGAGGATGAGGGATTCGGTCTTGTGCAGATAAAAGACTTTAACGGTCAATGCCACGATACCATAACAAAGTCGGTTTATGCGCGTAAAAAGTAAACAAAATTATACAATATATGCTAAAAAGATGTTTTGACTCTGATGGAGAGTTTAACATACAAACAACAATACAAATAAAAACAAAAAAACAAAAGGAGAGTAAAATGAAGCTTACAAGTAAAATTATTGTTATCATAGCACTTCTCTTATCTCTCGTAATGACTTTTACGAGCTGCGAGGCACTTGATAGCATTCTTGGTCAGACCCCTGATTCCGAGCAGAACGAGCAGGGTGGCAACCAGGACGGAGATGATGATGGTAATGAAGAAAGACCTACTCCGGGTGGTACCACTAATCCCGACGACAACCAGGGTGGCAACACAGGTAACGAGGGCGGCAATAGCGGCAATGAAGGTGGCCCCACAAACCCCGGCGAAGGCGGTGACTCCGGTAACGAAGGTGGAAACACAGACAATCAGGGCGACCTTGTTGTAGGCACAGCTTACAAGCTTGGTATGGCGCAGGGCAACAAGGGTGGCGAGGTTTATTACCTTTCCGGCGGCACTGCTTCTACCTACTATCTTGCTACATCCTCCAACATTTTAGAGGCTGTTAATGTTTACGTTGAAAATGCAGATGGTGGCTATCACCTCTACTACGAAAAGGGTGGCAAAAACTACATCAACGTTGAAAAGGTTACAGGAACAGACGGCAAGGAGCACGTTAATGCAGTAATCGGCACTACAGCAGTTACAGTTTATACATACGATACAACACTTAAGACTCTTACCGTGAAGATTGACGACGTAACATACGTTCTCGGTACAAGAAACGATAAGGAATACACAAGCGTTGGTCCTTGCGATGCATCTAAGAATCCATTTATTTGCGTATTTTATGATGCAAACGATTCAGGCAATCAGGGCGGAACAGGTACAGACGAAAACGGCAACTTTGACCTTAGCCTTATTCCCGAGCCTGATGTTTCCTCCAGCTCATTTACCGGATACTACGTTGTAAACGGTGGTGTTCCATTCTTTACAGCCGAAGAAAAGGCTACTACAACCTGCTTTGAGCATTATTCCAACCTTGACTCTCTTGGCAGAGTAGGCGTTGCATTTGCTTGCGTTTGCGGTAACACTATGCCTACAACAGACAGAGAGGGTCAGAGCTATAAGCCTACAGGCTGGGTACAGAACACCTATTCTATCGTTTCAGGCAGCTCACTTTACAACCGTTCTCACCTTATTGCTTGGTCTCTCGCAGGAGAAAATAACAACGAAAAGAACCTTGCAACAGGTACTGCATATATGAACCAGAACACAATGCAGATTTTCGAGAACATGGTTCTTAACTACCTCAAGGCTAACAAGAGCACAAACAAGGTGCTTTACAGAGTAACTCCCGTATTCAACGGCAACAACCTTCTTTGCTCCGGCGTTCTTATGGAGGCATACTCCCTTGATGACAACGGTGCTGACATTCAGTTCTGCGTATTTGTTTACAACGTTCAGAAGGGTATTCACCTTGACTACGCTACAGGTCAAAACAGACTTGCAACATCTTCCGACTCTCCCTACTTCGGTACAGGCGCAGGCTTCGGCACAGAATCTACCGGCGGTAACGGCGGCAACCAGGGTGGTAACACAGGAAACGAAGGCGGAAACACCGGCAACGAGGGTGGCACAACAGTAACTCCTATCCCCGGCGACAGCTACATCATCAGCGCAAACAATGCAAACGGTACTCTCTACTTCAAGGGCTCTGTAACAGGTGGTAGATTTGACTGCTCCACAAATATTGCAGATGCAGTTGAGGTTATGGTTTCTACAGTTGACGGTGGCTTTGTTCTTTCATTCGTAAGCGGTGGCAAAACACAGTACATCGTTATGGGTGACTCATCTACAGGCGGTGCTCTTACAGAGGATCCTGCAGCGGCTACTGTATTTGAGTGGAACGCTGATCTTAACACTTACGTTGTAGCTGAAGACAGTAACAACAGAGGATTTGGCGCAGGTAAGACTGCTACACACGAAAACTTCTCTGCATACGATACAGGCAGCACAGCAACAGCATCTAACTATAACTGGGGCGTATTTACAAAGGTTGACGGCACAACTAACCCCGATCAGGGCGGCGACGATAACCAGGGTGGCACAACTACTCCCGCGCACGAGTGCGAAAGCGAATGTGACGAATGCGGTAAATGTACAGATGAGACTTGTCAGGAAACAGCTTGCGCAGAAAAGTGCCAGGGTCACAACCAGACCACCACAGGCTACACCAAGGCTACATCGGTTGCAGTTGGCGACAAGATCATTATCGTTTACGAGCCCGCAAAGGCAGAGTTCAACGGTATAACCAACAATATCGGTACATTTGTAACATATACTGATGCGCCCACAGGCGTTTGGGTTCTCACACTTGAGGCAGGCTCACAGGCAGGCACATTTGCTATCAAGACTCCTGACGGAAAGTATCTCTACACAACAAATGAAAATAAGATCAAATCCAAGGCAGGTGCCATCGACGACTCTATGTCCTGGACAATCACATTTGATGCATCAGGAAATGCTATTATCACAAACGTTGGTCTTACAGAAAGAATTCTTCAGTGGAACCGTAACTCCGGTCAGAGCAGATTCTGCTGCTACAAGAACACTATGGAATCCGTACAGATCTACAAGTAATCCAAGTTAAACAAGATTGATAAAAAAGTTACACCCACGGGTCAGACCGTGGGTGTTTTTTTGAGACTTTATAGGTAAAACAGAGCGTTTTACAAACTATTATTTACATTTTTAGCCTTTTTGATTATTTTCGTCGGCAAGGGATTTATCGAGATCGGCGAGAACCTTTCTGTATGGCATCAACATTCCGTCGTTCATACTGCCACCAATCTTCTTTTTGATCTTCTCGTTTCCGAGCATAAAGCCTACGAGGTACATAAGGAGAGACTGCTTCCAATGCTTTTGTGGGAAGTCGTTATAATAGCCGCCTTTTTTATAGAACTTGTGGTCGGCGCGCATCATACCGCGCATCTGGTAGATAAGGTCACGGAAGATCTTCATACCACCAACACCAAGGAAATTCTGTGCTGTGATAAGCTTATGCTCCAGGGCGTAGGAAAGCTTTTCTGCCATCTCGTCAACACGGCGGTCGGTATCACGCTCATCGGTAGCTACACCGGCAAGGAAGTTTCTGCCAACCTCGGCTCTGCCCTCTACAATCATTCGGAGATTTTCTTCCCTCTCGTACTCGCCCGAAACAAGATAACCTACAGGCATTCCTACGGTTACGGTACGGTGGCCGTTGCAGAAGTTACGGTCGTTATACATTTTGAAACGAGAGCCGAAGGAGTGATGTTTTATATCAAAGGCATATACGATAGCGTCTGCCACCTGAATGCTCTCACGAAGTGTGGTGTCGAAGTTGTCCTTATAAATACACTTACCCGAAACGGCACAGTTGAAGCAACCAAGGCAACCACCGCTGAATGGAAAATCTGCAATATTGAAAATACGGGTCTTGTATGGAAGAACGGCACGGAAGCGCTCTATCATTCGGTAAAGGTTTGAGGTCTCGTCCTTGCAGTCGGTGATAATAACAACGTCGCCTGTTTTCTCGCCATTTTCCGTGCTTTCGGGCAGGGTTGCCATAACCTTTTCAGAGGTGGGCGCCTTTTGCTTTGGCTCCTCGTGAATGTCATTTTCGGCGCACCAGATGAAGTATTCAAAGAATTTTGTAAGCTCTCCTCTTCCCTCCGGCTTTGTAAGGTCGTCCATATCGGCGCTGTGTCCCTTTACATACTTAAGACCGAGGTCAAGGGCATTTTTCTCAATATACTTATGGGCGGTGATGTCATAAAAATGCTTTGATGTGCTTACCGATGTGGCAAACTTACCGCCAAGGTCTATACCGTGCTCAAAGATAAGCTCCACAAATCTATGAAGCTGTGCGGGGGCGATGAATGTATATACGGGATAAGAAAATACGATGGCCTCTGCCCAGTTAAGGATATCCTCTGCCTTTGTGAAGTCCTTTTCCAGCGCTCTTATGGTCTGTCCTGCGTGAAGCTGACGGAATTCGTGACTTTCTCCATAAAGCTTTTCAATATATATAAGACTTTGGAGAGTGATACTGTTTTCTCCCTTGGGACTACCATTGATAACTGCTATTTTCATCGAAATCTTCTCCTTTGGTATCTGTTTTCCTTGATAGCAATATTTTAGCATAATTAATCGCTTTTTTCAATATTTTGAGCTGATTTTTTCAGTTTTTTTGACTTTTTTTGTAACGAGGGCATATTTTCACAAGAAATTACTTGACAAAACCGGAATTTTATGCTAGAATCTCACTGTTATTTTCTTAACAACAAAATTGAAT
>JAZKZW010000053.1:0-3168 GCA_045612865.1 Eubacteriales bacterium | reverse complement strand
CAGATACGAAAAAATGGTAAGAGAGCTTGAAATCCCCTTTATGCTTGATACCATGGTTATAGATATCTCTCCCGAAAAGCGTGTTACTGCTATGAATAAGGAGGAGGGAATCTTCTTCCTTGATGCAAAGGCTATCGTTCTCGCAATGGGTTGCCGCGAGCGTCCAAAGGGTGCACTCAATATCGCAGGTACAAGACCTGCAGGCATCTATACAGCAGGTACAGCACAGAAGTTTGTTAATATGAAGGGCTATATGCCCGGTAAAGAAGTTGTTATTCTCGGTTCCGGTGACATCGGCCTTATTATGGCAAGAAGAATGACTCTCGAGGGTGCAAAGGTAAAGGCTGTTTGTGAGCTTATGCCTTACTCCGGCGGTCTTGCAAGAAATATTGAGCAGTGCTTAAACGACTTCAACATTCCTCTCCACCTTTCTCACACCGTTGTTGAGATTCACGGCAAGGAGCGCCTTGAGGGTGTAACTATCGCAAAGGTTGATGAGAGAAGAAGACCTATGATGGATACCGCAGAGTATATCCCTTGTGACACACTTCTTCTTTCCTGTGGTCTTATCCCCGAAAATGAGCTTACCAAGGGCGCAGGCATCGAGCTTGACAGAATTACAAACGGTGCAACCGTTGACGGAGATAGAGAAACTGCTATCGAGGGTGTATTTGCCAGTGGTAATGTTCTTCACGTTCACGACCTTGTTGACTATGTTTCCGAGGAATCTGTAATCGCGGGTCAGGCTGCTGCAAGATACGTTAAGGGCGAGTCTAAAAAGGATGCGGTAATTACTCTTTCTACCGATGGTAGAGTAAGATATACCGTTCCACAGCGCATTACAGAAAAGAAGGACACAACCGTTTATTTCAGAGTGAGCGATGTATATAGAGATATGAAGCTGGTTGTTCGTGACGGTGATAAAGTTCTTATTGAGAAAAAGAAGCAGAAGCTTGCTCCCGGTGAGATGGAAACCGTTAAGATCACTGCAGCTATGATTGAGGGCGTTGAGTCCGGTACTCTCAGACTCTCTCTTGAGGAGGTATAAAAAATGGAAAGAATTTTAACCTGTATAGTTTGCCCCAGAGGCTGTACCCTCAGAGTGGAGCTTGGTGAAAATAAAGAGGTTCTCTCTGTTGCCGGTAACGCTTGTAAGAGAGGCGTAGCTTATGCCGAAAATGAATGCACTCATCCAAGAAGAACAGTAACATCTACAGTTAGATGCGAGGACGGCTCTGTAGTTGCTTGTAAGACATCTGACACAGTTCCCAAGGAATTAGTATTTGATGTTATGAAGGCTATAAATGCCGTTCGTGCTAACAATAATTTACAAATTGGAGATATTATCATTAAAAATGTACTTGACCTCGGCGTTGACGTTGTTGCGACAAGTCATAAAATGAACTGATAATATTTTTTCAAAACAGAGCATAAATATGAGAAAAAGGGCTGGAAAACCAGCCCTTTTTTGTTGAAAAAAGAATATTAGTTATTGGTATTTTCTTTTGCGATACTATAGGTGAAGGATATCATCTCATGCACCAGCTTTGGTGGATCTGCCTTTGCGAACCTGTAGAATATGGTTGTTGGATCTGCGGGGGCAAAGTACATGCCCTTATATTTTGCAAAGGTCTCTGACCATAGTGCCAAGTCCGCTTTTGCAAGCTTCACCGTCATCATAGATTCTGTCACGGAGATTTTTGTAATTCCAAGCTCGGTTGCCATAGCGCGAGTCGCGGCAACCAAAAGGAGTCTTTCTGTAACCCTCGGCATCTCTCCAAAGCGATCGCATAACTCATCTTCAATATCTCGCCTATCTTCGTCGGTCTGAATAAGTGAGATTTTTTTGTACATCTCCATTCGGTCTGCTTCAGAGGGGATATATGAGGACGGAATATGGGCGCTAATTTTCATATCAATAAATGCTTCCTCTGGTTTGGGCTTAAATTCGCCCTTTTCTTCAAGGATTGCTTCATTGAGAATTTTGCAATATAGATCGTATCCCACAGCATCAATATATCCGTGTTGCTCTGCGCCAAGGAGGTTTCCTGCGCCTCGGATTTCCAGATCTCGGAGGGCAATTTTGAAGCCTGCGCCAAACTCGGCAAACTCACGGATGGCAGAAAGTCTGCGCTCTGCAATCTCCGATAAGCTCTTTCCGGGACGGTATGTGAAATAGGCGTATGCCTGGCGCTCGCTTCTTCCAACACGACCACGTATCTGATGTAGCTGCGCCAAACCGAAACGATCTGCATCCTCTATAACAAGGGTATTTGCACTAGGCAGGTCAACACCGGTTTCAATGATTGTTGTGCAAACAAGAACGTCAAGCTCACCTCGAACAAGCAGCTGCCACACGTCTTCAAGATCATCTTTACCCATTTGTCCGTGGGCAAATGCCACTCTGGCATCGGGAATCTCGGCTTGAATTGAGTCGGCAATAAATTCTATAGTTTCCACCTTGTTGTATAGGTAAAGAACCTGACCGCCTCTTGATAGCTCACGCCTGATGGCATCGTAAATTATGGCATTGTCATGCTCGAGAACATAGGTCTGTACAGGTCGGCGTTCTTCGGGTGCTTCATCTAGAATTGAGATATCCGAAATACCGTTCATTGCCATGTTGAGGGTTCGGGGAATAGGCGTGGCCGTCAATGTCAGAACGTCAACTCCTACAAAGGCTGATTTCAACTTCTCCTTTTGTGCAACGCCAAAGCGTTGTTCCTCGTCCACAACCAAAAGTCCAAGATCGCGGAACTCAAGGTTTTTGGAAAGAAGCTTGTGGGTACCAATGAGAATATCTATCTCTCCTCGTTTTGCTCGGCGTAGAATTTCTGCCTGCTCCTTTGGTTTTTTGAAGCGGGTAAGCATCTCAATCGTAACCGGATAACCGCGGAAACGTGAAATTGCAGTCTGATAATGCTGGAGCGCAAGAATAGTCGTTGGAACTAAAATAGCAACCTGCTTGCCACCCATAATAGCCTTAAATGCCGCACGGAGTGCAACCTCGGTTTTGCCAAAACCAACGTCACCGCAAAGGAGTCTGTTCATCGGGCAGGACTTCATCATATCCTTTTTTATTTCTGCAATAGCCTGTATCTGGGAATCTGTTTCCTCAAACATAAATGCGTCTGCAAAGGAAAGCTCAAGATCCGTATCCTCTGAGAA
>JAZKZW010000052.1:0-1864 GCA_045612865.1 Eubacteriales bacterium | reverse complement strand
AATATTGATTGCATAGTTTAAAAGGACATTTTGTGTTTTTCCCTTGTTTCGTTGCTCACGCACAATCTCATCCATTTTGTTATCGTCAACGTAAGGCTTTAGGCTATCCGATAGTTCGCTTAAAATTTCTGTTGGGTCAAAGCCATAACAATCTTTTAATATCGGGAGAACTGCTTTTAATTGAGGTATATTGAACAACGCCATAATCTTATTTTTTCTTCAAAGGTACAAAAAAACTCCACCTATCATATATAAGTGGAGTGGAAATTTGATTATAGCAAATTCTGCATAGCAGTATCTATTTGTTCATTGTCAAAACTATCGAGGTAAATCTGCGTTACCTTTTCGGAACTGTGCCCGAGGCTTTCTGAGATTATGGAGACGCTCACACCAGATCTCTTCAAGACTGTAGCGAATGAGTGCCGGGCAACATAGGTGGTTAACTCTATCGGAAGCCCGAGCTTCTCTTCAATCTTATGAAGCGCCTTGTTAGTTGCTTTGTTTGCCTTGCGTATTTTGTCTCGTATCTGCGTTTCTGTCTTGTGAACTTTTCTGTCAAGTATGGGAAAGATATAATCCTCGGGAGTGACCTTCTCTTTGCGATATTTCTCAATAATCTTCAAAGCGGGTTCTTGCAATTTACAGGTGATTAGCTTATTTGTCTTTTTTCTGTGGTATTGCAGTCTACCATTAAAAATATCAGCATATCTTATCCTTGCCATATCCGCGAGATTTATTCCGCATGAAAGGTAGCTGAAAACGAACAAGTCTCTTCCGAGTTCAAGATATGGACTGCGATAATTGGTAATTGTCCGTAGGTCAAGGTCTATGATTCTCTTAATGTCCTCTCTCTTAATAGCTCTTTTCTTTGTCTGTTCGTGGAACTGACTAACTCTAAAGGTGTCAAAAGGATAGTAATCTTTCTTAACCACTTCGTCAGCTATGGCCTTATTGTAGAGCGCGCGTAGGGAGCGGAAACGGATGCCTATAGTGTTTCTTGCTTTCCCTTCCTTTTTGAGATGAAGCTCATATCCC
Organism: Eubacteriales bacterium; assembly: GCA_045612865.1. Taxonomy (GTDB): domain Bacteria; phylum Bacillota; class Clostridia; order Oscillospirales; family CAG-272; genus UBA1740. Next base: position 829 of record JAZKZW010000052.1, on the reverse strand, counting down.
TTTAACCATTGGTTATCTATTGCGGAAAATTTGATGTCAAGAGATTTGCAATAAAGTAGCAAGGACGATTTAAGCCCCTTGAAACTTTCTGCATATCCGAGCCTGTTCTCCTTTGCTAGCTGAGAAATGAAAAGGTCAAGATAATTGCCTACGGTCATATTTCTCACAGAACTTTCTGCTCGTTGCACAAGTGTTTCCAAGGTATAGTCTTTATTCTCTACTATGAATCCGTTTATTTGCGCCCTGTATTCAGCAGTGCGCTTCTCGATGACAGAAAGAATGGTGTCCCTATCTGGACAGTTGCGCTTCGGGATATTCTTGTTGAAATCCCAGTTCTCTTCCTTTACGGAAACTCCAAGTGAAACATATTTCCGCTTACCAGACTTGGTTAGGCGGAGCATAATTGGATAAGTGTTGTCCTTTTTAGGACGATAATTAAAGCAAATGGCTTCTACAGAGGTAGTTAACATAATAATTTTGCTAACATATCTGCTAACATAACTATTGCAAAACCTGTAGATTTTGAGGCTTCTTGAAAAAGAAAAAAGCACTCACGAAGTTCGTAAGTGCTTGATTTTCTTAGTAGCGGGACCCGGGATTGAACCGGGGACCTCATGATTATGAATCATGCGCTCTAACCAGCTGAGCTATCCCGCCATCCTTTCGAATGCGGGTGCAAAGGTACGGCTTTTTTTTATATTGCCAAACAAAATCGGTGTTTTTTTTGAAACTTTTTTAGAATGATGGATAAATGGGGGCTCGGCAGTAAAAAAAACGGGCTTAAATTTGTTTGTTCCACGATTTTTTGTATATTCGCATCAAAAAGCAC
>JAZKZW010000051.1:0-2035 GCA_045612865.1 Eubacteriales bacterium | reverse complement strand
TATCAAAAAAGCTGTTGATCCTACGGAAATACTGCTTGTTGTTGATGCAATGACCGGTCAGGATGCGGTTAACGTTGCAAAATCCTTTAACGATCTGCTTGATATTACAGGCGTTGTTATGACAAAAATGGACGGTGATACCCGTGGAGGCGCTGCGCTTTCCGTTAAGTACATCACCGGTAAACCAATTAAATTTATCGGCACAGGCGAAAAGCTTGATGCTATTGAAGTTTTCCATCCCGACAGAATGGCTTCAAGAATCCTTGGAATGGGTGATATTCTTTCTCTCATTGAAAAGGCAGAGGCTGCTTTCGATGCTAAAAATGCGCAGGAGATGGAAAGAAAGCTTCGCGAACAGACATTTACCCTTGACGACTTCCTCGATCAGATGAAGCAGGTTAAGAAAATGGGCAATCTGGAGCAGCTTATGGGTATGATGCCTGGTGTTAAGCCGGGTGCGCTCAAAAATGCAGAGATCGATGAAAAGCAAATGGGTCGTATCGAAGCAATTATTCTTTCTATGACAAAGGCAGAAAGAACAAAGCCCGAGATCATTAACGGTTCTAGAAGAAAAAGAATCGCTAAGGGTAGCGGAACATCAGTTGAAGAGGTCAACAGACTTCTCAAGCAGTTTGATCAGATGAAAAAGATGATGAAACAGCTCACAGGTATGGGAAAGCGCCGTATGTTCGGCGGAATGAGGCTTCCCTTCTAACTTAAAATTCAAAACAAAATTAAATTTATATTATTTGGAGGAAAAAGAAATGGCAGTAAAAATCAGACTTAAGAGAATCGGCGCAAAGAAGACTCCCTTCTACCGCGTAGTTGTTGCAGACGAGCGTTCTCCTCGTGACGGTAAGTTCATCGAAGAGATCGGTTACTACAACCCTCTTACAAATCCCGTTGACATCAAGATCGACGCAGAAAAGGCTCAGAAGTGGATCAAGAACGGCGCTCAGCCTACAGAAACTGTTCGTTCTCTTCTTAAAAAGAGCGAAATTATCTAATCATTCGGGAATAGGTAGTTCATAATGAATTTCAAGGAAATACTTACCAACATAGCACGCGCTATTGTTGATGAACCCGATGCAGTTAATGTTGAAGAGGTTATTGACGGTGATAACGTTGAGCTTACTTTGACTGTTGCAGACGGCGATACCGGCATGGTTATCGGTCGTCACGGAAGAATTGCTAAGGCTATCAGACAGATTATGAAGGCTGCGGCAAACACTTGTGGAAAGCACGTAACTGTAGAAATCAAATAAAAAACTAGGGCAGTTTTAAGGCTGCCCTGTTTTTTTATAATATTTTGCCTCTTGAAACTTATTTTTAATAAAATGTTTTATACAATATTGACAAATAGATGTAAAAATGATATAATATTTTTGTATATTTTGTAAAATTCAAAGCTTTTGGAGGCCACTTATGAAAAAATACATTATGTCACTGGACCAAGGTACTACCAGCTCAAGATGTATTCTCTTTGAAAAGGATGGAACTATCGCCAGCGTTGTACAGAGAGAATTCCCGCAGATATTCCCTAAAGAGGGCTGGGTTGAGCATAACCCCATGACTATCTGGTCAACTCAGATTGCCGCTTGTACCGAGGCGCTTTTGAAAATAGGCGCAAATTGGGAAGAGGTTTACGGAATTGGCATTACTAACCAGCGAGAAACAACCGTGGTTTGGGACAGAAATACCGGTATTCCTGTTTATAACGCTATCGTTTGGCAGTGCCGCAGAACTGCAGATTTTTGCGAAGAGCTGAAAGCGAAAGGTCACGAGGCTATGATAAAGGAAAAAACCGGTTTGCTTATTGACCCTTATTTCTCCGGAACTAAAATCAAGTGGATTCTCGACAACGTTGAAGGTGCAAGAGAACGCGCTGAAAAGGGTGAATTATGCTTCGGTACTATCGATACCTGGCTGATTTGGAATCTTACTGCTGGTAAAATTCACGCGACGGATTATTCTAATGCGTCCAGAACTATGCTCTTTAATATCAGAGAGCTTTGCTGGGATAAGGAACTCCTTG
>JAZKZW010000050.1:0-4996 GCA_045612865.1 Eubacteriales bacterium | reverse complement strand
ACACGTTGTTAGAGGTTCTGAATATCTTACTTCTACTCCCAAGTATGCGCTTCTCTATGACGCTTACGGCTGGGATAGACCTGTTTACGTTCATCTTCCTCTCCTTATGGGTAAGAATGAGGACGGCTCGGTTTCCAAGCTTTCAAAGAGACACGGTGCAGTTTCATTCCAGGACCTTGTAAATGACGGTTATCTTCCCGAGGCGATTATCAACTATATCGCGCTTCTCGGTTGGTGCCCAAAGGGTAATGAGGGCGAGTTCTTCAACCTTGAAGGACTTAAGGAAGTGTTCACTATTGACGGTGTTTCCAAGTCACCTTCTGTATTCGATTTTGAAAAACTGCTTTGGTTTAACGGCGAATATATCCATAAACTTGATGACGAGAGCTTCAAGAGCCTTGTTGCAAGATTTATCAAGAGTGATATTCCCGAGAGTGTAAATAAGGACAAAATGCTCGGTCTTCTTAAGACCAGAATCTCCAAGCTCTCCGAGATTGATGAAAAGATGGCCTTCTTCCTTACTCTTCCCGAATACGAGAAGGATCTCTTCCTTAACAAGAAGAATAAGATTGCTGATTTTGAGATCGTTAAGACTGTTCTCACTGAGGCGAAGGTTGTTCTTGAAGGCGTTGAATCCTACGATAACGATACTCTCTTTGCTTCTCTTACACCTCTTGCTGAAAAGCTTGGCGTTAAGGTTGGCACACTTATGTGGTGCGTAAGAATTGCAGTTTCCGGTCTTGGTGCAACTCCCGGTGGAGCTACCGAGATTATGGAAGTTATCGGCAAGGCTGAATCTCTTAAGAGAATTGATGCCGCTATGGATAAGCTCTCTTAATACCGGTTTATAATTTGATATTTGTTTTCTGCCACTCGGGAATTGGGTGGCAGATTTTATTGTAAGATGCTTTTACAATTGCACTTGCGTACTTTCTCTCATTTGTTAATTTTGCTGATTTTCTGTTGATTTTTTCCGAATACTATGTTATACTTAATTTATCACGCCAAAAGGTGAAATTAAAGAGGATATTATGAAAAAGTTATTCAAATTATCTATTGTCATGCTGACTTTGCTTTTGACTATATCAGTTATCACATCCTGCGACGTTGAAAGTATTAAGAACAGCATTTTAGGAGGCGATCCGGAGGTTAACGCCGAATGCGAGCATTCCTGGAGTGAGGCAACATGTGATTTACCTAGCACTTGTGAAAAATGTGAAGCTACAAATGGTAGCGCTCTTGGTCATGTAGAAAAGACTATCCCCGGATATGCTGCAACCTGCACAGCAAATGGTTTGACAGACGGTAAGGTTTGCGATGTATGTGGTTACGTTATTTTGAAGCAATCGGTTATTCCCTCTCTCAGACATACTCCCGGTGCAGAGGCGACTTGTACTGAAGATCAGGTATGTACAGAGTGTGATGAGGTTTTAGTTGAAAAGCATCACACTCCCGGCGCAGATGCGACTTGTACTGAAAACCAGATATGTACAGAATGTAATGAGGTTTTGGTTGAGAAGCATCATACCATAAAAGTTACCAACGGCTACGCCGCAGGATGCACTACTGACGGATTAACAGACGGCGAAGTATGCGACGTATGCAACGAAGTTCTTTTAACACAGGAGGTTATTCCCTCTCTCTGACATACTCCCGGTGCAGAAGCTACTTGTACTACCGATCAGGTATGTACCAGATGTAATGAAGTTTTAGTTGAAAATCATCATACTCCCGGCGCAGAAGCTACTTGTACAACAGATCAGAAATGTACAGCTTGTAACATAGTCCTTGTTGCAAAGCATCACACTCTGGTAACAATAGAGGGCTATGCAGCTACCTGTACAAAGAGGGGCTTAACAGACGGTAAAAAATGTTCTGTTTGCGGTACTGTTACCGTTTCACAAAGATACATCGCTATGAAAGCACATACAGAGGTTGAGGTTCCTGCAACCGAGCCAACCTGTACTGAATCAGGACTTACTGCAGGTGTGAAGTGCTCTGTTTGTAATAAGGAGATAACAAAGCAGACTTCTGTTCCTGCTACAGGCCACAGCTTTGATGGTGGTAGCTGTACTGTTTGCGGTCAGGAATATTATACCGAAGGTATGGTATTTGAGCTTTCATATAACAAAGAATATTACATAGTTGCAAGAATTGGTACTACATCAGATAAAGACATCGTTATTCCTTCAGTGTACAAAGGACTTCCTGTAGAGATTATCGGTGGAGATTTTACAAGATACAGTAACTATAAAACAAACTTTGAAACTATCACTATTCCATCAAGCATCCGAGAAATTCAAACAGGAAGCTCCGGCTATATTAGCTACGGTGCATTTGATGGCTGTGTAAATCTTAAAAAGGTTTATATCGAGAGCGTTGAGGCCTGGTTTAACGTAAGAGTACACTATACCTATAACAATGAGGGTTGCAACCCTATGCATTACGGTGCGGAGCTTTATGCAGGCGGCGAGCTTGTAACAGAAGTTGCAATACCTACCAGTATAACAGAGCTTGAATACGATTATTTCTACGGTTGCTCCTCTATAACAAGGATCATTTTCCACGATTCGCTTTATACTATGGCCGGATTTGCAAATCTTCCAGGCCTTACAGAGGTTAATATTCCCTCTTCTGTTAAGGTAATCAAGGGTAATGCTTTGTATAACTGCCAAAATCTCAGCGTTATTACAATTCCTGATACAACCTATCACATTTTTACAGATTTCTCCGGCACTGCCTACTATAACAATCTCGATAACTGGGATGAAGGTAAGGTTCTTTATATTGGTAAGCACTTGATCAAAGCAAAGACCGATATTTCAGGTGAATATACAGTAAAAGCCGGAACCAAATCTATTTCCCCTTATGCATTTGAGAGTTGCAGAAGTCTCACTAAGCTGAATCTCAATAGCGAGCTTTTGGTTATTGGCAACAACGCGTTTAGTGGTACTAGTGCTCTTAAGAGCTTGACCATTCCTTATAATGTAAGGTATATAGGAGATAACGCTCTTTCGGGTATAGGCAGTGGCAATAAATTCGATCTTGAAATAAAATTTGAGTACACAGGCGCTTGGTATCAGCACTACAATCTCTACTCCGGTCTTTCAAGCTCAGGCTACATTTACGGTTCAAAAACCTCTGCCTATGTTGCTCTTTATCTCAATAATAACAGAATCGCCGGCACCGGATACGGTAGTCCCCGCATAGATGACTACACATACTCTGAGGGTATATGCCGTTAATAGTGTTAACGAAGCAAAATCTGTTAAAAAAGCACTTTTAATCTAAATTGATATGCACCACGAGAGCTAAATGGTTCTTTGGGTGCATAATTTTTTGATGTAAATTACGGATTTGTGGAGATTTTTTCGCATTTTAATATGTTTTTTTAGTTTTTATAACGGATTTGTGTTGACTTTTATAAAAAGTTGGTCTATAATATATTTAATTATATATTTTTTCAAAGGAGCGCCCTTTTGGGCGAGGTTATTAAAATGACAAAGATTGATATTTTTTCCGGCTTTCTTGGTGCAGGAAAGACTACACTTATAAAAAAGCTTATTAAAGAGGCTTATGAGGGCGAGAGGCTCGTGCTTATTGAAAATGAGTTTGGCGAGATCGGTATTGACGGCGGATTCCTTGCTGATGCGGGAATTGAGATCACCGAGATGAACTCCGGTTGCATTTGCTGCTCTCTCGTTGGTGATTTCTCAAAGGCGCTTGGCAAGGTGCTTGACGAGTACCATCCCGACAGAATTATTATTGAGCCCTCGGGCGTTGGTAAGCTCTCCGACGTTATCAAGGCGGCTTCTACCGTTTGCGGCGAGGATGCAGAGCTTAACACCTTCACTACTGTTGTTGATGCGAATAAGTGCAAGATGTATATGAAGAACTTTGGCGAGTTCTTTGGCGATCAGATTAAGCACGCGTCTTGCATAGTTCTCTCTCATACACAGACTACCAAGGAAGCAAAGCTTGAAGAAGCTTTACACATAATCAAAGAAAACAATTCAAATGCGGTTATTGTTACTACTCCTTGGGATCAGCTGGACGGTAAGGCGATTCTTGCGGCTATGGAAAATAAGGATACCTTAGCAGAGGATATTGAGCACTTAGAGCACGAGCATAAGCACCATCATCACGAGCATCACGAAGAATGTTGTTGTGGACACCATCATGAGCACGACGAGCATTGCGAGTGCGGACATCACCATCATGAGCATGACGAGCATTGCGAGTGCGGACATCACCATCATGAGCACGACGAGCATTGCGAGTGCGGACATCACCATCATGAGCACGATGAGCATTGCGAGTGCGGACATCACCATCATGAGCACGATGAGCATTGCGAGTGCGGACATCATCACCACGAGCATCACGAGCACGAGGAGGGCTGTTCTTGCGGTTGTCACGATCACGATCATCACCACCATCACGCAGACGAGGTATTCCAGAGTTTTGGACGCGAGACCACAAAGAAGTTTGGCAGACAGGAGCTTTATGATATCCTCGAGGGCTTCTCCGAAGACGACTCTTGTGGTATGATCCTTCGTGCAAAGGGCATTGTTGAATGTAAGTGTGGCAAATGGTTACACTTTGACTATATTCCCGGTGAAATTGACATTCGCGAAGGAGCGGCAGGTATTATCGGCAGACTTTGCGTTATCGGTGCAGGACTTGATGATGAAAAGCTCTCAGAAATATTTGGAATTTAAGATTAGGATATAAAAATGGAAACAGTTATTTATCTTTTTACAGGTTTTCTTGAGGCGGGAAAGACAAAGTTCATAGAAGAAACTATGAAGGATCCCAACTTTAATGACGGAAAGCGCAGATACCTCATTCTTCAATGCGAAGATGGCGTGGAAGAGCTTGATCCTGCTGATTTTGGCGAAAACGTTTGTTTAGCTACCTTCGATGAGGAGTCTAAATTGACTCCCGACAGACTATCCGCGCTGCAAAAGAGAAACAAGGCTGACGTTATCGTTAT
>JAZKZW010000049.1:0-2864 GCA_045612865.1 Eubacteriales bacterium | reverse complement strand
GAACTTGCGGCAAACGCATGGTGGACAGATATCTAAAAAGAGTTACTTTTTCCTTGATAATAAAGAAAATATACTTATTACTGAGGAAAAAGTAACTCTTTTAGCAAGAAAGATAAATTTATCTATCCTCTTTCTCATAATAAGTGAAAGAAAATCGCTCCGCTATTTTTGCTACGAAGCCGCAACAGCGGCATTCGTGCAAAAAGTAGCGGAAGCGAAAGAAAATCCCAAAGGAGAAAGAATTGTCATGACATTATACGAATATTTAGACAGACAAATCCCAGACTACTATCCAACCATGTATCGGGACGGTTATTCCCCAGAGCAGATTATCCATGCGGCACATCGTAAGATTATCCGAGATCATGAAGCCAGGGAAGCAGCCAAGAGGGAGGCAGCAGAGGCGAACGAGATTCCCGAGGTCAAAATCACAAGCAAGGTGGTTATCAAGAAATGAGAGTTGATAACACCAAAGACAAGGACAAAAAGAAGAAGAAAAAGCGTCAGCAGTCCATTCTCGAAAAAGAGATAATGAGTATCATGCACAAGAGCATGAAAGCAGCCTTGGACATGGCGCTGGATGACCTTCTCAAAGATTGGAAATAAAGAGCGGCGGTAGTCGCTTCAAAGAGTCAAAACCCCAGAGTGGGCGATTCTTGAAGCGGCTGCCGCCGTTTTTTTGTTTTCTCCCGTCACGCTCGTAAATCCTCGTAAAAGTTCGTAAAACTCCAGTTATTACGGTCTTTTTTGATTTTTTATAAAAAATATGTTATAATATATATGTAAGGTAAAGAGAGAAATGAATACCAAAAATAAAAAAATAGGAGAAAACGAAATGCCTAACTACTGTGAAAATTATCTGACTATCGAAGGAAACACCATTACTCTGAAGAAGATTATTGATTTTGTGAAGTCTGACGAAACTGCTTTTGACTTTGAAAAAATCGTCCCTATGCCTGACTACATCTATCGTGGAGTAATTGGAGACAAAGAAAAGGAACTCTACGGCGAAAACAACTGGTATGATTGGTCTAATAAGAATTGGGGAACCAAGTGGAATAGCGTTGACGCTGAGATTTGGGATAACGACATCCAGTTTCAAACTGCATGGTCTCCTTGCGACCCTGTTATTGCCGCCTTGGCAGAGAAATTCCCTACTATGCGATTTACTTATACTTTCTACGAACCCGGAATGTGTTTCTGCGGAAAGAGAGTTTATGAAAATGGTGAAATCCTCTTCTACTACGATGGAGATTTTGCAGAAAATCCGCTGTGTGAAGATGACGATGAATGGGCTAATGAATATGTCATTTCCGATCCTCTGTTCCCTGTCAAGAAAAGCGGTTTTCTGGAGGACATTCACGATGTGGAAGAAGTCGCTAATTATCCCGGCTACACTCGCGGCAAGCTGAATTACAGAGAATACGAAAACAACAAAATTCGCTATCTTTCCGACGGCGTCTTTATCGCAACTGAAGATTACGCATCTCGTTTTATCGGAGAGCAGACAACATCTGCTCTCCAAGCCGCCTGATTTATACTCTGGAGGTGAGAAATTGAAAAACACTTATGTCCACAATGTCCGTCAAATGCTACGCCGGAACGGCCTATCTCCCAAATACGAGTACCCTGGGATTTATTGTATCAAGCTGAATGAGCGTGTTGTTTACATAGGTAAAAGCCTGAATATGTTGGAGCGTATTGCCGAGCATTATGTTGGTATCAACACCGGCTCAGAACGTAAATACCGTATTATCAAGGAAGCGAGTTAGAAGCTGAATTGTCCGGTAGCTTTTGATGTTCTCTACTATGCTCAAAAAACAAACAATGAGGATGTAATTGATGAAATCGGACAGAAAGAGGGAGAACTAATTCGTCAGTATCGCCCCCTCTTGAATACGCAAATCCCCAAAGCTGAAGACTGGCGAAAATGGAAGGTAAAACCCATCAATGCAGAAGAAGTGCTGAAGCTGCTTCTGGATGAATGATGTAAAAAAGATGTTGAAAAGTTATTTTCAAGTAGAAAGAAAGGAATATAAAAATGGCTTATTTTGAGAAAAATTCTGATGGAAATTTTGACTACAGTTATTATGGTGTGAATGACACCATTCTTGGTGAGTATGTTGATCCCGGAAGGATCCAGGCTTATCTTGATGACGAATCCTTTCAGCAAGCCGTTGTGAACAGCTATGCAAACATTGATCTGAGCGGAGACAATGAAAAGAATGTAAACCGAGTGCTTGCTAAAATGGAAAGAACCGCCGATTGGTTGCGGAAAAAGGCAAATGGATTCTATTTCTAATTGATTCGGTGCTTCTGGCGTTCACAGTCGGAAGCACCGTCATCCGAAATCAAATCCACATTTGGCGGGAGAGTTGCCCACCGCTTTTTGAAAACGCATTTTCAAAAAATACTTTTCCCGAAAAGGTACCCCCCTATCATACATAATAAGACAATTTTGAAAGGATAAAACTACCATGTTATTATTTACGAGTGATAAAAACTATAAAGTATTCTTAGACGAGGACGGAGACGACCTTTGGATCACCGTTACCAACGGCTATTGTAAGAGTTATGATTGCATTGTCGGCTCCATTTCGGACGGTCTGGATGTGTCTGCCCGTGTTGAAAGCGCATACAGTTGCTTTTATCCAGGACAGTATGTGAATGAAAATCTAAACTCTGATGATGACCGTTACCGTGTTCTGTACTTAGCAAGAGATGCTTATGAGATTGACAGAGCCCTGGAATTGGCAATGAGCGCATAACAACGAAGGAGGGAGCAGCCGCAAGGCTGTCCCCTCCTTCAATCATTCTTCAGACTTAGGTGCTTTTACATACTCCATGAGGTCGCCGGGCTGGCA
>JAZKZW010000048.1:0-4195 GCA_045612865.1 Eubacteriales bacterium | reverse complement strand
TAAAAAATCTCGTATAATGTCAATAGTTGTTTCCATTTCGGCTCTTGTTTTTGAATTTTCGTGCTCGATAAAAATTTTAGATACAGATGTTTTTGTGCGTTTTTCGGGTTTTACCAAAAGCTCCTCGTACAGCTTTTCTCCGGGGCGTAGCCCTACCTCTTTTATTTCTATATCAACATTTGGGACAAGTCCACACTCTAAAATCATTTTTTCAGCAAGGCTCCATATATTCATCGCTTCGCCCATATCAAGTACAAACAGCTCTCCCTGCTCTGCCATTGCACCGGCTTCAAGAAGAAGAGATGCAGCCTCGGAAAGGGTCATAAAATATCTGACCATGCGTTTATCTGTAACAGTGAGCGGTCCACCCTTTTCAATCTGGCGCAAAAACAGCGGAACTACCGATCCCGATGAGGCGAAAACATTACCAAACCTTACGGCAGTAAAACGCGTTTTTCCATCAGTACGACAGGATACTATTTGCTCACAAAGACGTTTACTTGCCCCCATTATGCTTGTTGGATTTACTGCTTTATCGGTTGAAACCAAAATAAATCGTTCTGTGCCGTACTTCTCTGCCATATTAGCTGTGTTATATGTACCAAGAACGTTATTTTTTAAGGCTTCTACGCTACTGCTTTCCATCAGGGGAACGTGCTTATGTGCGGCAGCGTGAAACACAACCTCGGGGCGGTATATGGAAAAAATTTCTTCCAGACGAGATTTATCACGAACCGATCCAATCAAAACTATTAAATCAAGGGCTGATCCGTACTCTAATCTCAGGTCTTCTGCAAGATCGAAAGCATTATTTTCATATATATCAAGAATAACTATTCTTTTGGGATTGGTTTTAGCAAGTGTTCTTACAAGCTCGCTTCCAACTGAGCCTCCGCCACCTGTTACAAGAATGGTTTTACCTTTATAAAACTCCATAACTCCTTCGCTCAACAATTCTATCTCAGGTCTGCCGAGGAGCTTGTTTACATCAATCTTCATCATTTGCTCCAATGTTTATATTTGACTTAATTATATATTTTTTGATTATATTTGTCAATAGATAGATAAATTTTGACATAATTCACTTGACGAAGTCTTCCTTTTGTTGTAAAATTAATCTAATAAATATTTAGGCGGTTATTTTATGGACTATAGAGACAAACTGAAATTTGAGAGGCTAAAAACCATCTTTGAGGATAACTTCAGGCTGACCAGGCTTTATGCAAATTATCTTGAGCATTATCCCGAAATTATTTCCGAGCAGATGGTCAAGACGCTTACAGATGCAGGGCTGAAAAAGGAAGAGGCGCTGGTTGCACTTCTTTCCGAAATCTTTGGGCTGGAATTTGAAAAGCCTGATGACAGACGATTAATTATGGATTACCTGACCCCGTCCGTTCGATTAATGGATGCTAAAAAATATACCGAAAATCCTTACTACAAACGTGTTAAGATTCCAAACGTTAAAGACGGAAATTGGGAGCTGAGGCAAGAATCATATAAGCCTTATCGCGGAGTTATAGTTGGTGACATGGCTATTTCAAATGATTTTAAGGAATATGCTCCACTTGGTTTCTTTACTGAAGAATTCCGCTTCCCTGCAGTGCTTGAGGATGGCAACGAATGGATGACACTTACTCCGGTTGATCTGGACACCTGCGACGAGGCTATCGAAAAAGCGCACGGTAAGGTAGTGACATTTGGGCTGGGACTTGGTTATTATGCCTTTATGGTTTCGGAAAAGGTTGAGGTTGACTCAATTACCGTAATCGAAAAGAGCCCTGATGTTATAAAACTTTTTGAAAGATATATCCTTCCCTACTTCAAGTATAAGGACAAGGTGAGGATAGTTAATGCAGATGCTTTCGAATACGCTGAAAATGTTATGCCGTATGAGAATTTCGACTACGCGTTTGTTGATACCTGGCGTGATGCCGGTGACGGCGCACCTATGTACGAAAAAATGAAAAATCTTGAGCATCTTTCACCAAATACAGAGTTTTCGTATTGGATAGAAAACTTCCTTATCTCCAGAATAAGAGCTGAAAAATTTGCTGATATAATAGGCGAGATTGAAAACGGCCTTGATACAAGCTACGCCGATATAGAAAAAAGTCTGCTTCAAATATATTAATGTGACCGCGTCACAGAAGTAGAAGATTTTTTGTGCTATAATAGGCTCACAAAAGAAAAAAGCGATATCAAAATATCGCAAATCAAAAAATAAAATTCAGTTGCCGAAAGGAAATATATATGTCATACATTAAGGTTACAAAAGAAAATTTTGAAGAGATTAAAGCAAGTGAAAAAAATGTTCTCATAGACTTCTATGCAGACTGGTGCGGTCCTTGCCGTATGGTAGCGCCAGTGGTTGAAAAGATTGCAAATGAGCACCCCGAATACCTCATTGGAAAAGTAAACGTTGATGACGAGGGCGAGCTTGCAAGAGAATTTGGCGTTATGAGCATTCCCACTCTTGTAATTCTTAAGGGTGGCGAGGTTGTTAACAAATCTGTTGGCGCTAAAAATCAGGCTCAAATACTCAAAATGCTTAATGTTTAATCTCAACATTTAATATGCTTAAATTCATTTTTCTCATATAAAAGTTAGTTATTGCAAACTAAACTTTACTTTCTCTCCTAGTTTTTAGGCTATTGCGACAAAATCGCAATAGCCTTTTTGTTTTTATTATCTTCTATATCCGGGAAGGTACACGAGCGAGAGAGGCTCTACCGGCAGACCTGAAGCTATGGATTTGTTAGCACTGATGCCTGTCAAAATACTCATTGCTCCATCTACATAAGACGCTGCTCTATTAAATTTATCGGGAACGGGAGTGCCAAATATATCATTTAGCAATACGGTATCTCCGCCACCGTGACCACCAACGCCCTTCTCAATATCTACCTCATATGGTTTTCCAAAGAGTGGGTACACTGTAATCTTTTCACAGTCGGTAACGCCTTCCATTTCGCTATCGCCGCCTGCATTTACATAAACAGCCTCGTTTACAAGCAGCTCCATTCTACCCTTTGTTCCTGTAAATGATACACGGAAGCCTTCATAGGGAGAATACGCATTTAATGAATATGAAAGCTGTGCCCCATTCTTATACTGTACAAGCACGTTCATTGTATCTTCAATAGAGATGTTATCTCCAAAAACGCTTTGGTCGCGAATATATCCGTCATCTACCTCGGCATCAAGATACAGGCGCTTTAAGCTGTCATTATCTGCCATAACAAGAGCAAATGGATCTCCCTCTGCATTTTTCTGACCGTGAACACGAGAATAGAACTTTGTAACTCCGCGCTCCTCGGCATTTTCTCTGCCATAGAACTTAAGATCGCCAAGGGCGAATACGCGTGTGGGATATGTACCGAGCCAGAAATTAACAAGGTCGAAGTGATGGGTTGATTTGTGTACAAGAAGACCACCGCTATTTCTCTTATCTCTATGCCAACGGCGGAAATAGTCTGCACCGTGTGAGGTGTTAAGCATCCATTCGAAGTGCACCTGTGTAATTTTTCCGATGGTGTCGTTCATGATAAGTTCGCGCACCTTTGTGTTATGAGGAGCATAACGATAGTTGAATGTTACACGAAGGCTTTTGCCTGTGCGCTCGATACAATCGATAATTTCCTGACATTTTTCTGCATCGACGGTCATAGGCTTTTCAGAAACTACATCACATCCCATTTCCATAGCCTTGATGATGTACTTATGATGAGTGCGGTCAATAGAGGTGACAATTACAACGTCAGGCTTTGTTTCCTCAATCATTTTTTCAAACTCATCTGCACCGTATGTGGGGATCTTTTTATATCCGAGCTCGGACTCTAATATCTCGTTTGCATAATCCATACGGATTTTATTTATATCGCAAAATGCTACAAGCTCAGAGGTTTCGGCATAGATTTTTGCTATTGCATTGTAGTACATTCTAGCTCTGCCACCAAGGCCTACCTGGGCATATCTTTTTTTCAACATTGAACTTTCCCTTTCAAAATCAAATTTTGATGTTTTTGGTATTTAACAAAGATTATTGTGGTATTTTTGCAAGTTCTACGGCAATTTTTGCACCGAGAGTAGCATTGTTATAAACAAGGTTGATGTTACTTTCAAGAGAGTCGCCACCTGTAAGCTCCTTTACCTTTGCAAGAAGGAAGGGTGTGGTTTCCTTGCCCTTAATTCC
>JAZKZW010000047.1:0-5788 GCA_045612865.1 Eubacteriales bacterium | reverse complement strand
ACTCTGTTCAGGTTCGCTAATAAAGAATCCTTGAGCTTCGTTTCTAACAAATCTTGTTCGGTTTTTAATAAGCATTTCAAGTCACCGTTACTCCTAGGCGGTGAAGGTTGACGGTCCTCTCCTATCCGTCTGCCGATGCATTCTACCCTCGGTTCCTGCATATATCTGCAGGACTTTTCTTTTTTAAAAAGTATTTGATTTCAGATTATAACTTGACAAAACCTTTATTTATGAAAGTGATTTGATATTTAGCATAACTAGCTGTTTTTGTAAGCTAAAGTTTGCTTATTTGTTGTATTTGTAATGAAAAATATAACTTTTATAAATTACAGATATAATAAAAACAATTAAGCTTATATGTATTCCCAATATGAGTGTAAATATTAAATAAAAAACAAAAATCAACTTTACAAAAAACTATTGAATTTCACTCTAATATATGGTATAATAACTTATTATGTTATTAAGTGATTTTTCACATACAGAGAGGCATTAAAATGAAAAGACAGCTTATTAGAGAAATTTATCAGTCACCCGAGAGCTTTGGCGGTAAAACTGTTACCGTCGGCGGCTGGGTGAGAAACCTTAGAGATTCAAAGGCATTTGGCTTTATCGATCTCAACGATGGTTCATACTTCAAGAGCGTTCAGGTGGTATTCGAGCGTGAAATCATAAATAATTATGACGAGATTGCAGGTCAAAATGTTGGCGCAGCTCTCGTTGTTACAGGTGTGCTTACACTTACTCCCGGCGCAAAACAGCCTTTCGAGCTTAAGGCAACGGAGATTGCAGTTGAGGGAACATCTACTCCTGATTATCCCCTTCAGCCCAAGCGCCACACAGTTGAATATCTTCGTGAACAGGCATACCTTCGTCCAAGAACAAATCTTTTCTCTGCAGTTTTCAGAGTAAGAAGCGAGGTTGCTTACGCAATTCATTCCTTCTTTAACAGTCGCGGATTTGTTTATGTTCATACTCCAATCGTTACTTGCTCTGATGCAGAGGGCGCAGGCGAGATGTTCAGAGTTACAACTCTTGATCTTGATAATCCTCCCAGAACAGAGGACGGCCAGATTGACTATAGCAAAGACTTCTTCGGCAAGAGTGCAAACCTTACTGTTTCAGGTCAGCTCGAAGGAGAAACCTATGCTATGGCATTTGGTAACATCTACACATTTGGCCCTACATTCCGTGCGGAAAACTCTAACACAGCGCGTCACGCAGCAGAGTTCTGGATGATTGAGCCTGAAATTGCTTTCGCTGATCTTAACGATGATATGGAGCTTGCTTGGGACATGATCAAGTACATTATCAACCACGTTATGGATAACTGCCAAGCAGAGCTTCAGTTCTTCAACCAGTTTGTTGACAAGACTCTTCTTGACAGACTTACAACCCTTCGCAATGCAGATTACGCAAAGGTAACATACACCGAGGCTATTGAAGTTCTTTCCAAGTCCGGCGCTGATTTCAAGTATCCTGTTTATTGGGGCGTTGATCTTCAGACCGAGCATGAACGCTACCTCACAGAGCAGGTTTACAAGAAGCCTATCTTCCTTATCGACTATCCCAAGGACATTAAGGCGTTCTATATGCGTCTCAACGACGACGGCAAGACTGTTGCTGCAATGGACCTTCTTGTTCCCGGTGTTGGCGAAATTATTGGTGGTTCACAGCGTGAGGAAAGACTTGATGTTCTTAAGGCGCGTATGGCAGAGCTTGGCCTTCCCGAGGAAGATTACTGGTGGTATCTCAACCTTCGTAAGTACGGTGGAACAAAGCACGCAGGCTTCGGTCTTGGCTTTGAGAGAATCATTATGTATCTCACAGGTGTTTCAAACATTCGTGACGTAATACCATATCCTAGAACTGTAGGCAACGCAGAATATTAATTTTGCTTAGATATTTTGGCTATAATGGGCGTTCCCGCACTAACTCGAGTAGGTTACTACAGCTTCGGTGTGTGAGCGCTCATTCTATCCGGGAATCTCGTCGCAAAAATGGTGCTTAGCAGAATTTTGTTATATAAATTTAATCTATATAAATATAAAAGGTAGAAGTCGTTAATTTGGCCTCTACCTTCTTTTTTTATTCTTTTTTATTGTTTTTAGGGGAGTAATTCGATTTTTCGCAGAACATCCACTGTTTTTATGCGTTCGTTGGTATATGCAAGCTCATCTATTTCAAATGGGAGGATTCCTGCGTCGTCAAGCTTGATAAGACTGTAATTTCGTAGTAGGATGTCGCTATTTTCTTTGATTTTTTCGCGTAGCTTTTCTGGCTCGATACAGTCGATATTACCTAGCATCTCTGCCAGTATGCCATAGGCGTTTATAAGCTTTGTTGCCGTTTTTGGACCGACGCCACGGATGCCTTTTATGTTGTCTGCAGTATCGCCAACGAGAGATTTCCAATCGGCGTAGTACTCGGGCTCTATGCCATAGCGTTCACGAACATAATTTCTATCGCATATAACCGATGAAATCCCACGGTAGCGTATAACACGCACGTTGTCGGAAATTAGCTGGAAATAGTCACTATCAAAGGAGGAAATAACCACCTGAAAATCCTCGGCAAAGCGCTTTGCATAAGTGGCAATAACGTCGTCACACTCGCATCCGTGAACCTCGCAAAAGGGTATGCCCATAGCCTCAATAGCTTTATAAACTAATGGCAATTGAATAAAAGGATTTTCTTCCTCTGAAAGCTCGGAATAGTCGGGACGATTTGCTTTGTATTCATCAAGAATATCGCATCTCGGGTTATGTCCCTCACCATCAAAAAATACAGCGATATGAGTTGGCTCGGTCATATTTATGAGCTTATTTAATGCGCCAACAAAGCCTATAACGCCCCAGATTCCTACGCCGTTTTCATTCTTAAATTTATTTGGCATTCCGAAAAACATCTGGAAATGTAGATTCATGCCATCAACAAGTAAAAGTCGTTTCATTTGATAAATAGTTAAAAATGTAAATATAAGTTTTCAAAAAAGTGGATTAATATCCAAGTTCTTCACCAACAAGAATAACCTTAATTCTGCCATTTATATGTGATCTTCTAGTTATAACGGTGTTTGCACAGATACAATCAGGGGATTGACAGTCGTCGCAGAGTCCTGTTTTGGAGCAGGGAGTGTTTCTGTTAAGTCTGACTGCATTCATAGGCGCTGCTACAGTTTTTATTCTATCAATTCCTGCTTCAATGCCGTGAACTATCTTATTCATACCACAAACAAGGATAACGCTCTTCGGGCCATATTCAAGGAAGCAAACTCTGTTACCTCTGCCGTCAACGTTAATCAGCTGTCCATCAATTGTAATTGCATTGGAGCTCATTAAGAAACAGTCACAGAAAAGAATTTCCTTAAAGATGTTCTCTGTCTCCTCCTGCGTTTTGGCATTTTCGCGCCTCATTAGCCTATATTTATCGGTTGAAAATGCATCCAAAGCACCAATCTCGGTGAGTGAAACAGATCCTCCGTATCCGATAGTAGCCCCCTCCGGAACAAGAGATTTGAGTAGATCGAGAGCTTCGGATTTATCCTGAACAAAGTAGCCCTGCATACCTCTTTTTTCCATGTTCTTTATAACGGTTGTAGCGAGGTTTTCATAATTTTTAAGTTTAGGATTCATTTTGTTTCTCCTTTGTTTTTAAGCATTGGTCGAAGAGCCTTGAACTCCTCTTTTACATGATCTTTTATCCTGAAGGAGTCCGAGATTTTTTGAATTGCCTTGGAATTTATACGATAGTCAAGATTATTGCTTGTCTTGAACCATTCAAGTATTCTATCAGGGAAAAAGATAGCAAGCTCACAGATAAGCCAGCCCTGTGCCATTTGGTTTGTGTAATGAGCGTCGTTTTTTAAGAGGGAGAGCATTTTTTCAAGATTTTTCTCACTACTACGACCCAGCTTTGAGATAAACATTACATATCCCCATCGTCTGATATAAGGATCTTCGCTTTTTACGTATTCGCGAGCGTAATTAAACGCTGTATCAAAATCCAAGTCGCGGATAAACTTTATCAATTGGTCGGTGTGCCACCAGTCATTAAATATAAGATTCTCGTGTATAAACTTCATTCGCTCGGTGGGGCTCTTTATTTGCTTTAGGCTAACGAAATAATAAATTCTATGCAAGTCTCGATGATCTAAAACATACTCACGTAGGCCAGATACATCAGCACCAGCCTTTACATACTTCCTTATCAAAACGTCAACTGCCGCAGTTTTATAACCCTTGGGTAGAGCCGAAATATCCCCAAGAACCAGCTCCTTAGTCAGCTTCATTGCAGACCTCCTCGACAAATTTTGAAATGCCGTTTACTATGTAGACAATATTTTCATCATTCGCAATGGTGTCCTTCGGGGTGTGAATATAGGGAGTGTAGAGAAGTCCGTTTTTTGTTCTTTTACATGCCATGCACCCGATTCCCATAGGAAAGTTTTTATAATCCGAGTTAGATTCGGATCCATGCATTGGATAAAACTCTGCAGAGTAGCCAGCTTCGTTATTAAAGCTCTGTATCAGCTTTCTGTATTCTTCGGTTAGCTCCGCCTTTTCTTTAGCTATAAATACTATGGTTTCGCCGTTACCAACGCAGTCAAAGTTGATCAGCAGCTTGGTTTCCATTTCGGCTTTATGATCGTCGAAATAAGCCTTTGAGCCTTTCTTACCCTTTTCCTCGTTATCAAAGAAAATGAATGCAACCTGTTCCGAGTTATCGCCCTTAATCCTATCCATTATAGAGAGCAGAGTTGCAACACCGGAGGTGTTATCGTTGAAATTATTTTTGTTAGAAAATCCACGGAACATTACAAAATAAAGTCCGTAATAAAGTGCCAAAAACGATAACATGTAAGTTCTCTCGTCCTGAAGCCAGACTATACCTACCAGATAAGAAACAGTAAGAGCAATGGCGAGCATAAAGACTACAGGAGCAAATTGATATGCCCAAAACAAAGGTTGATTTCTAGGTATCATTATGTTAGGGAAAAGGGAAGTTGCAGGAGTATCATAATGGGCTGTAAACACTACCTTTGCAGCACTGACATCACCGATAATTATATTTTTGTTTTTGCCGTCTTTGGTGATTTCAACTTTTGCGTCTACACCTTTTTCTTTCATTTCTTCAAGAATGTAGTCCTTAAACTTTTCTTTTTCTGCAGTACTCCTTCTTATTCTGAAGTTTTCATTAAGATGACTTAAGTAACTCATATTTTTCTCCAAAAATGTAATAAATGTAAACTATTATATTAAAAAACTTGTCATATACCAGCTTGGAACGATATTTTTCATATTATCATACCAAGAAAGAATGTTCCTTGCCTGGTTTCTCATAACGGTTATCTCTCTGTCGCCAAAGTCGATTGCCCAGGAGAGAGACCCTAAAATATTGTTGCAAACGTAGAGCGCGAGAAGCTGCCAAAATTCATTTGTAACATCACCGTTAAAATATCCGTCAACAGTTCCTCTGGCAAATTCGGGCGCAGCCTCTGCTGACCACACACGGTTGAACTCCTCCCACGGATCGCCAAAATCATAACGGTCAAAGTCAATAATATAAAGCTCATCACCCGAAACCATCATGTTTCCAATGTGGAAATCTCCGTGCTGTAAGCTTTGAGGCCTACCATTTATAAGGTGGCGGTTTTTCTGTATGTAGACAATCATAAACTCTCCACCCACAAATTTCAGGGGACAATCAGTGTAAATTTTGATTTTTCTATCTATCTTTTTGCTGAACTTTTCGCCCCATTCGGGAATGTCTTTTGGTGCTGGAATCG
>JAZKZW010000046.1:0-4682 GCA_045612865.1 Eubacteriales bacterium | reverse complement strand
CTCACCATTGTAGAAGATGGCGAAATAAAAAAAGTCCGCCCTCAAAGCAAGGTCGGAGAGTATCTTGTGTTCGACGGAAAGCATCCTGCAATCATCAGTGATGAATTATTCCAAGCAGCACGCGATAAGCACGGAAAGAATTATAAGGCGAAGACGTCCTCCGAAAAGCGCAATCCGCTGGCGGGACTGCTGTTTTGTCAGTGCGGGCGAGCTATGTCATACAAAATGTATGGCGGTGGTGGTTGTGGCAGCAAAAAAGCTGCGCCGAGATACTTGTGTGACAATCAAAGATATTGTAACACATCGTCCTGCTTGGCTACCGAAATGTACGATGGGGTTCGACGACACCTGATGGATAATATCAAGAATTTTGAGATTCGTATTCAGAATGACGACAAGACATCGAGACAGTTAAGCGAGAATTTGATTCAGCACATGAAAACAAGATTGGCTGAGATAGAGAAAAAGGAGCTGACCCAGTGGGAAAAGTATACCGGGGGAGAAATGCCCAAGGAAATCTTCGATAAACTGAACGCCAAGATTTTGGTAGAAAAAGACGAAGCCCAGCAGGCGCTCTGCAAGGCTTACGAATCCCTGCCAGAGCCGGTTGATTATGAAGAGCAGTTAATAACTTTCCAAGCGGCATTAGAAGCGTTGGACAACTCCGAGGTTCCGATAGAAGAACAAAATGAACTGATGAGAGCATGCTTTTCAAAAATCGTTTATAATCGTGAACAATCAGTCAGAATTAAGAGTCAACAAACTCGCTATTACGACAAGGAGTCAAAGCGCACTCGCTACAAATCACCGTTGGGAACGGGAGGCAACTGGACAAAGCCGGATATACAGTTGGCTGTTACGATACTACACCCAGACCCGACTATGACGGAGTAAATTTTTTTGGTTTGACTATTTCCATATCCAGTGTACGTATTCATCAGCGCACCGATGATGGAAATAAACACAACTACACCAAAAAGCCTTATATATCAAGGGTTTTACAAGGCAGGGAACTGACCGGGTTTGTTCAAGAAGACCCCCGAATTAAATTTCGGGGGTTTTTATTATGCTTTCATTTTGTTGTAGTAATTGTGCAGGGCTAACAATTCCTCTTTGTGTTCAAGCTTCAATTTAAGGATATCTCTTTCAGCAGAAAGTGCTGCAACAATGGTTTCAAGATCCATTTTCTCCGTTTTGAGTTTGGTGTTCTCTGCGGTGAGGGTTTCAGCCTTTTCCGATAGCAAACCATTCTCTACTTGCAAGGTTGACAACTGGATGTTAAGCGCATCAACTTCCTCTTGCAAGGCAGCAAGACTCTTTGTACCTACCACGGCTTTGCTGTCTGTCAAAACATCATCGAGCGAGCCACCAAGAACGTCCACGATGCGGTAAAGAGTATCCGCATAAGGGTTGGTTGATTCGCCCGAAAAGATACGAACGACCGTTTTTTCAGGCAACTTTGCCATTTCTGCAATCTGTTTTGAGGACAACCCTTTTGCTTTTTTTAATTCTTTTAGGTTATCGAGCCACATACTTATGTCCTTTCTGATGTCAAGTTTGTACTTTATCGTGCTAAAGTTGGGGTATCGATTTCTAAAGTTGGGGTATTGATTTTCCATTCTTTTGGCTGTATAATTATGCCAACGGGAAAGCGAGTGTATTATACCACAGATAAAAAAAATTGTCAATGGGGAACGACTTTTTTCTAAGGGTGTAGTATAATAACGCCATAACCACAATTTGTCAAGAAAGGATTTACAAAAATGGAAGACCCCGACATCAGCACCTTGCGCACTCTGGTCTCACTTTATGCAGAGAAATGTACCAACCCCGATCTCCTTGAAATTGCCTACAAACTGCTTTCTTCAGAAGACGCCCATCCCAACGAATCATGACAAAAATACAAGATAAATGCCTCGGAGCAATCCGAATCGCTTTACTTAGGAGTATCGCATTTGGGATAATAAATTGGCTTTGTTCTATGACTCAATATTGTCAACCTACTCACAATTATCGAGAAAGGGCTTAAGAAAATGGATGATAACGAACTCGAAATATTCTATACTCTGCTTGCAGTAAAGGCCGTCAAGTGTAAAAATTCCGACCTTATCGATTTTATTTTGAGGTTGTTACTTAAAGCAAACAAACAGTCCGGCATAACGACCGATGCCGTCCTCCTTGATTTTATTTGGAGGCTACTCGAGGCAGACGAAAAATCCCACGCATCTTGACAAAGAGAGAAAACTGACGCCCCGGAGAAATCCGGGGCGTTTGTCGTGTTTATAGTGCTGGGGTTTTGACATTATATTGTACCACGATTTTAATTTTTGTCAAGAGTGTGAGGCGACTTTTCACCAAGAAAAATTGCAAAAAATCTTCATTATTGTGCAAAAAGATGACAAAATTTAATATTTTCATTGACTTTTGTGAAAAATTGTGGTATAATGTCACACACAATTCTCATGATTTTATTTAAAATCGGGTAATTATGCAAACCTCGACATACCACCGCACACATCTCCATCATAAACATTAAGGAAGGAAACCCCCATGGCTACCAACATTTCCTCTGAAAAGAATCATAAAATACTGACAGTTATCGGTATTGTACTCTGTGTGATACTGATTCCCATTCTAATCGTAAACTGCACGCTGATCGTCAAGAGTTTGATCAATAAGGACGAGGTGCCCGATTTCGGTGGCGTTTTGCCCATGATTGTGCTATCTCCCTCCATGGAGCCCGATATTATGGAAGGCGATCTAATTTTTTGCGTGACCGTTGATCCTGATGAGATTGAGGTTGGGCAAGTCATTTCGTTCTTTGACCCCTCGGGTAAGGGAACCATGGTGGTCACGCATAAGGTTGATGAAATCATTGTAGAGGATGGAAAGACCTATTTTAAGACCTACGGTATCAATAACAAAAATGCTGACGGTACGTATGACAAAGATCCTAAGCCTGTGCCCGCAGGCAATTTGGTGGGTCGTTATACGGGTCTTCGTCTGCCTGCAATCGGCAGCTTCGCTATGTTTATGCAAACCCCCGCAGGGTTGATTCTTTGTGTTGCTGTTCCGATTATCGCGTTGATTGGCTACGACTTGATTCGCAGAAAAATGTATGACAAGAAGAATGGCGAAGATGTTGATGCTTTGAAAGCTGAACTTGCAGCCTTGAAGGCAGCTAATGCACAAAATCAGGCACAGCACGAAACATCCACCGATACGGACGATAAAACAGAGTAAAGTCCATTTTGTTATTTGGACAGTCGATGATGCCTGTCCCTACAAAGTAAAAAAGTATGTTCTTCCCTCGGAAGCCACGTCCGGGGATTGAATATAAATGCCGCGGCAGATGCCGCAAACCGGCACTGCCGGCAATTATCTTTCCCCGAATCATCAGGGAAGAATATCCGCCCGCAAGGGCGAAAATCAGAAAGGAGAAAAAATATGAAAACCAATACCATGATGAGAATTGCTTCCGTGTTGCTGGTTGCAGTTCTCCTGAGCACCTGTGCTATTGCTGGCACTTATGCAAAGTACACCACGACTGTGAACGGTACCGCGACTGCACACGTTGCTACTTGGGAAGTAACTGCAGCTAACGAAGCGGAAACATTTTCGGTAAATATTCTGGAAACCATTAAGGACTCCGATGGCGTAAGCGACGAAACCGATGTGAAGTCAGGCTGTCTTGCTCCCGGTATGACGGGTTCCTTTACCATTGAGGTAGTAAATAGTTCCGAAGTAAACGCTCAATATACCGCTACTTTGGGCGTTGAGAATTATCCTCTTGAGTTTAGCTTTGCAAATAACTCTAATACCGGTAAACTCGGCATGGAAGATTCGAATAAAGCGGCTACCATTACAGTGAATTGGGAATGGCCTTTTGCTGAAGATGATGATGCAGACTTGGCACTACAAGGTCAAGAAGTTACTATCGATGTGACCATTGTATTCGAACAGGTTGACTAATCAACTTTGCCTAAAACTTTAAGTCATAATAATTAACCAACGTAAGCCCCTGTCCTGTCGTGGCAGGGATAGGGGCTTACAAACATCTATTACAAGAGTTATCAGTTTGTTGTGATTTTAGCTTTTTCCGTGCATCCAAAGTACTTTGGATGTGCAGAAAAATCCAAAATCGTAGGAAAGGAAACGCGTCATGTCTGAAAACCTTGAAGCAGCCGTACAGGCAGAGCAGGAACAACTGAATACGCAACCGCCCGAGCAGGCGAAGAAACTCACGTGGTCTAAGGTTCACACGCTGATTTGGATCGTTTTGGGGCTTTTGATCGTGCTGTTGATCGTCAGTTCGGTCATGCTTACCCTGCGCATTGCAGATTACGCCAAGGCGGATGATCGCGTTGTATCTCTTTCCTCCAACATGGACGAAACCTTTGACGTTTTTGCAATGGAATACAAAAACGACTCGGGTGAAGTCACCATCAAGGGTGCGGATGGGCAAAAGGTGTTAGCGCCCGGCGCGGTTGTGGAGTACACCATTCGCCTTCGCAACACCGATAAGGTTGCGATCGATTACTTGCTTGCCCCGCAGGTAAGTTTCTTATCCGACATCGAGCTGCCCATTGAGGTGCGCTTGATCGGCCCCGGTGAGGAATACCTTGTAGGTTCTGCTACCGAATGGGTAGACATGGCACAGCTCAACGGCTTTGAATGCATGG
>JAZKZW010000045.1:0-15325 GCA_045612865.1 Eubacteriales bacterium | reverse complement strand
CGGGGAGGGGGAGGAGTGACTTTGCAAGAAGGGTAACAGATGTTGCGTGAACGGAAACCTCACCTGTTCTTGTTCTGAAAAGGTGTCCCTCAACGCCGATAACATCACCAACGTCCCACTTCTTGAAGCCTGCGTATTCTTCTTCACCAATGCCGTCGCGAGCGATGTAGAGCTGAATCTTGCCCTCGTCGTCAAGCATGTGAGCGAAGGAAGCCTTACCCATAATTCTACGGCTAACAAGACGTCCTGCCATACGAACGGTGATTACCTCACCCTCGGCAAGTGTTTCTTCCTTATTGGTAAACTCCTTGATAGCGGACTGTGAAGCGTGTGTAACATCATACTTGGTGATTTCAAAGGGATTCTTGCCCTGTGCACAAAGGTTTGCAAGCTTTTCACGGCGTACCGCAAGCTCGCTTGTGCTATTTATCTGAATGTTGTTTTCTGCCATTTTAGTATTCCTTTCTGTAAACTAATGAAAGTGAAAATAAAGAATTAGTCGCGAGCTCTGGAAACGCTCTTGATCTGAAGGTGCTGAACTCTTGCGCCTGCAACCACAACCTCGTCACCAGCTCTTGCACCGATAAGCGCAATACCGATAGGAGAGGAGTCGGAAATCTTTCCGTTTGTAGGATCTGTCTCGTAAGAGCCAACGATGTGATATGTGAACTCACGTGCTCTTTCAACATTGTAGAGAACAACGATAGAACCAACGCTAACCTTTGATTCGTCAATCTGGGATTCATCAATGATAACTGCGTTTGCAATCATCTGCTTGAGCTCGTCGATACGAGCGTGGATCTTACCCTGCTCCTGCTTTGCCTCATCGTATTCAGAGTTTTCTGAAAGGTCGCCAAATGCGCGTGCGGTAGAAATGTCCTTTTTGTTTTCCTCTACCTTAACGTTTATAAGATAGTCGAGCTCCTTTTGAAGGGCGTCAAAGCCCGCTTTAGTATAGGTTTTCTTTTCTGACATTTTAGTATATATCTCCTGAATGTTAAATAATTATTAGAGTTTGCAAACTCTTATTTACTTTTTGAGTAGTAAACCGAGCTGTACGATTGCTTCTGCAAGCTGTGTATCCTCTGTTTCGGAAAGTTCAACAGTGATATCCGGAGCGATGCCGATACCGTGGTAGTTGATGCCTGAAGGAGGATTGTAATAAGCAATGGTCAAGGTTACGTAGGAGTGATCCCTTTTATACTCTAAAGATGCCTGCATAATTCCTTTACCAAATGTGTTTTTGCCAACTATAACAACATCGTCAAGAGCTCCCATAGCCTCATAGTCCTTAAGACAAGAAACAAAGATCTCACCTGCTGATGCGGTATATTCGTTGCAGATAACTACCATCGGAAGGTTGATGACGTGATCTTTTGTTGGGTTTTTAATATCATCTACAGTTGTTGTATAATAGTCTGTTGGCTCGTTTTTGTAATGGCAGCTGATGACCGTTTTTCCTGTTGGAAGTATATAAGAAAGCACGTCAACAACCGATTGAACATATCCACCGGGATTTGATCTTACATCAAATATATATCCCGAAACGCCTGCATCTTCAAGAGCGTTGATAGCTTCTCTGAACTGCGCAGCTGTGTTTGATTTGAATGAGCTGATAGCAACATATCCGTATCCATCGTCTGTGATCTGGTATTCAACAGATTTTTCTACAACAATAGCGCGGATCATTTTAATGTCGATTATCTGTCCGTTTCTGTTAACGGTAACTGTAACCTCTGTTCCGATTTTACCACGAACAAAGTTAACAGCCTTATCGTAACCGCCAAGCTCGTCAAGGCTTTTTCCGTCAACGCCGATTATATAGTCGCCAACCTTCATGCCGGCAACGTCTGCGGGACCATCCTTGAACACCTGGTTTACCATAAGAGTTTTTTCTGTATGGTTATATTCAATCTGAATGCCAACGCCACCAAATGTGCCTGACATATCATCCTGGAATTCTTCAAATTCCTCTGCCGTTCTGTAATAAGAGTAAGGATCGCCTACAGAATAAACATAGCAGTTAAGGATTGCGTCTGTTACTTCGCCACTGTTGGTCAGATCAATCTTGTCATAGTAGTTTTCAATGAAAAGCTTTGCAGTATCTGCTGCGTGAGTCAGCGTGTCCGGAAGACCGTCCTCAAATTCATAGAAATACTGGAATACATCTTCGTAATATCCAACCTTTTTGCTATCAAATCCGCTGATACCCCAAAGAACGAGATATCTGTAAACATATTCATAGTCCGCCGTGTCATTTGAAATGGACTCTTCAATCGATGATAAAATCTGTTCTTTTGTCTTGTCAATTGGGTCGTTCTTTGGATTAAATATGTCAAGATCACAAGCTGTCAGAGAAACTAATATAATCAACGCCAAAACAAGCGAGATTATTCTTTTAGAGAATTTAGTTTTCATAGCTTTATACCTTTATTAATAATGTAGGGGGGATTAGAACTTTGAAGGCTTGCTTGTAAGGTACTTCTTAACCATAAGTGCTACCTTAAAGGTTACAGCGTGTTCAAACTCACGAAGATCAAGGCCTGTAAGCTTTCTGATCTTTTCAAGACGGTAAACAAGGGTGTTTCTGTGTACAAAAAGCTTTCTTGATGTTTCGGAAACGTTAAGGTTGTTTTCAAAGAATGCCTGAACTGTCATGAGAGTTTCGCGGTCGAGAGTTTCAAGCGCCCCCTTCTTAAATACTTCACCAAGGAAGATCTCACAAAGAGTGATAGGAAGCTGGTAAATAAGTCTGCCAATACCGAGGCTTTCGTAGGACATTACAGGCTTTTCAATATCAAATACCTTTCCAACCTCGATAGAAATTCTAGCCTCTTTATATGCTTTTGCAAGGTCCTTAAGTCCTTCAACAATTGCGCTTATACCAATAAGAACCTTTGCGCCATATTCCTTTACGCACTTTTCAAGAAGAGCATGGGCATATTTTTCTACCTCATCAATCTCAACATCGTTTTCTACCTCGCGAACGATAACAACGTCCTGCTCGGAAATGTTGATTACATACTGATGTGCACAGTCTTTGGTAAGTTGAGAAATGATCTCGAAAGGAGCAATAGCGGGTTGATTCTGGAACTTGAGAACGATAACAACGCGATGCTGCTCTCCGGAGAGGTGAAGTTCATTAGATTTTATGTAAATGTCGCTTGGTAGTATGTTATCCAAAATAACATTTTTTATGAAGGATCCTTTATCGTATTTTTCATCGTAAAGTCCCTTGATGTTGCCAAGTGAAATAGAGAGGATCTCACTCATCTTTTCTGCATGAGAGTCATCTCCCTCAACAAAGATAATGCAATCGGTTTTTGCATCAGAGCCAATGAATCTATATGTGTATCCGTCATAGATCATATAGTTCTGTGAATATGCAAGCTCCTCTTTGATTCTTTGTTTTGATTTTCCTATTTTAGCAAGCTCGCTACAAGCAATAACTATGCCGTTTTCATCAATAACTCCAATAGTTCTTCCTACTACGTCTTTCATTTGATGGATGATAGTTTGGAAAATGCTGTTTGACATAAATATGCGTCCTTCCTTTTTAACTTTCGTTTTCACGTAAGATATGTCCTGATGGCTTTGATAGCCATGGTTAACAATGCGTCACTTTTATAAACTGCTTTTTGGCGTCATTGTAATGAAAAACCCGAAGAATCTCGGGCGTGGTATTGACCTTTTGTTAATACTGTACTATATTTTACAATATTTTTGGACAAATTTCAATAGTTTTTTGAAAAAAAAGAAAAAAATTCACAAAAATAACATATTTTTTTTGTAAAAAATGCCATATAACAACTTTAGCCAATAACAGCTTGCATAGAAAAACGAGATTTTTCACTCACAATATTTTCAAAAACCATCTAAGTGCTTTGGAAAAATGAAAACAGGGTGGAAAAATTGGTAATCTATTTGTGCCGTTATTGGCTGAAAAATATAGTTGCGTTTATAAGTATTAAAGCTCGTATTGATAGCTGATCATCGAGAGCGCAGCGCTGGGTGCTGTTTCACAACGAAGAATTCTTTTTCCGAGAGTAACCGCGTGGCAACCCGCTAAAACTGCGGCATCTACTTCTTCGGGAGAGAAGCCACCTTCACAGCCAACGATAACCGCAATGCTTTTTGGCATTTTCTCGGAAAGAAGGGCTTTTAGTGAAAGATCTGACTCCTTCTCATAGCAAATAAGCTTAAGATCAATACCCTCAAGGTCGTTTAACATCTCCTTGAATGTGAGAGGGAGGGCAACCTCAGGAACAATTGTTCTTCCGCATTGCTTTGCAGCTTCTTCTGCAATTTTTGAAAGGCGCGCGCCGTGCTTTGCCACCTTATCTTCCTTTGGGCGTTTGATACATCTTGAGGATTCAAAGGGAACTATTCTTGTTGCACCAAGCTCTACAGCCTTTTGAACAACTACCTCAAGCTTATCGCCCTTTGGATATGCCATATAAAGTGTGACATTCATCTTTGGCTCGGCAGAGCTTTCACATTCGCTGATTATCTCTGCGAGGCACTCCTCATCTCTGATTTTAGAAAGCTTTGCGAGATATTCGTGGCTCTCACCGTCGGATATGTATATTTCGTCACCTACAGCCATACGCAGTGATCGTGCAATGTGATATGCGTCCTTACCTGAAATTGTAGCAACTCCATCATTGATTAAATCCTTTGATACAAAAAATCTTGGCATATTTTACCCTCTTTTTGTAAATAATTATTGTCAAAACATCGAAATTATCTAACTAAAAGCGCTACCCAATCGTTTTCGTGTTCTTCACGTTTGATAGTAAATCCGTGCTTTACAACAGCTTCTCTGATTTCGTCGGCTCTCATGTTGATAATGCCCGATAGAATGAGTGGGGCGCCGTCCTTGAGATAATTTCTGATGTCGGGAAGCATACGAAGAATAATGTCTGCAACGATGTTTGCAACGCAGAAATCAAATTTTCCAACGCTCTTGTCAACGCCGTAGAGAAGGTCGGAAACGTCAACGGTCATATTTGTAATGCCGCCGTCCTTTGCATTTTCTCTTGCTACCTTAACGGCAACGGGATCGATGTCATAAGCCCAGCAGTGCTCTGCGCCAAGCTTTGATGCGCATATAGAGAGAATTCCGGAGCCTGTTCCAACGTCAAGGAGCTTTTCGCCACCCTTGATCTCATCCTGCATGATCTTCATAACAAGACGGGTGGTTTCGTGGGTGCCTGTTCCAAAAGCCATACCGGGGTCCATACGAATAACGATCTCACCCTCTGATTCCTGATACTCCTCCCAAGCGGGTACAATGGTAACCTTTCCAAGGTGGATGGGCTTGTAGTACTTTTTCCAGCTCTCTGCCCAGTCATCCTCGCAGATGCCGTCTGTCATAATATTTGCCTCAATGCCGAGAGCGGGTAGTCTGGCTTCAAGAAAAGCCTTGTATTCCACAAAGTTTCTTTCCTCGGGAACAAAGAGTGAAACCCTTACAATGTCCTTATTTGCGTTGAGAATTGTGTCGTCAACAAGCTCGCCATACATTCCGTTGAGCGAAAAATCGCTGTAGTCTTCAATCATAAGTCCGTTATCGAGCATGCTCATTACAGACACGATAGTATCAAGGTCTTTGGTTTTTCCTTCTACGGTTATTTTAGTCCAATTTCCTGCCATTTTATATCCCTTTCCATAGCCCATGCAATGTTGTGATTGATCTCTGATTTTAGATCCTCCGGGCTTTCAAATTTCTTTTCTTCTCTTATAAACTCGAGGAAGAAGATTTTAACTTCCTCACCATAAATCTCGTTATTATAGTCTAAAATGTAAGTCTCAGTATGCATTTTGCGCTCATTAAAGGTCGGACAAGTGCCAACGTTAGTAAGACTGCGATATACATTTTCACCAATTTTCACACCTGTAAGATAAACTCCGCGGCGGAGCTGAATATGTCCTTCTCTTATAGGAATGTTAATTGTAGGGAAGCCAAGGGTTTTGCCGATGTGGTTGCCGGATTCAACTCTGCCTGATATGAAGTACGGGGAACCGAGAAGCTTATTGGCTATGTCAACCTTTCCATCCGAAAGATAAGAGCGAATAAGTGTTGAAGAAATAGTTTTGCCTTCAAAGGTTATCTCTTCGGCTATATATGCTTTCAGCCCAGCCTCATTCATAAGCTCTGTCAGCATCTCTCGCGTACCCCTTGCGCCCCTTCCAAAGCGGAAATTATATCCTGCCACAACAGCCCTTGCGCCAAAGTGTCCGATCAACGATTTTTTTACAAAATCCTCTGCCTCAAGTCCTGCAATGTCCTTGAAATTCACAAGTATTACGTTTTCGATTCCCAGCTCCTCCAGTATTGAAAGGCGCTCTTCGGTGGAATATAATCTCTGGGCGTCGCTTTTGATCTCACCCTCTGCTGTAAAGGTAAATACCGTAGGGGAAAGATTTTCTCTTTTTCCAATCTCAACAGTGGTCCGTATCAGCTCTCTGTGAGCAATGTGAACTCCGTCAAAAAATCCAAGAGCAATAACGGCGTTTTTTAGTCCCGTTGCCTGATCGGGAGTGTATCTGTAAATATTCATTCAATATACCTTTTTGTTAAAAAATCATTCCTGCATAACGATTTCGTAAAGCTCGAGCAGTTCTTCTTCGATTTCATTTTTTCTTTTATCTATTTCTGCAGCTCTCAGGTAATTTGTTGCTGCCTCGCCGAATAATTCTTCATCAAGCTTTTCCGTTTCCGCTTCAAGCTCGGCAATTTTCTTTTCGGCATTTTGTCTGCGTCTCTCTTCCGAGCGGCGCTTTGCGCTCTCGCGCTTTTTATCTTCATAAGCCTGCTTTGAATCGGTTACTATAGCCTTTGGCTTGTCCTTTTCGGCGGCTTCTTTTCTCATAGATCTGATGCGCATATATTCGGTAAAGGCGTCATCATAATCCTCAAGGTTGTAGTCAAGCATGCCCTTTTCTCTTTCGGGGGCTAACTCAATAATCCTTGTTGCGAGAGTGTTGATAAAATATCTGTCGTGTGAAACCGCAATAATTGTTCCCTCAAAAGCTAACAGCGCCTGCTCCAGCGCCTCGCAAGAGCCAATGTCAAGATGGTTTGTAGGCTCGTCCATTATCAGTAGGTTAACCTTTTTGAGTATAAGCTTTGCCAGAGTGAGTCTTGCGCGCTCTCCACCTGACAGCGTTGAGATAGGTCTTACAATATCGTCGGCAGAGAAGAGGAATAGGGCAAGGGCGCTCCTAAGCTCAAGATCTGTCTTATCAGGATATTCGCCGCGCAGCTCCTCAAACACGGTGTTGGAGGCATTAAGTCCGCGGTTCTCCTGGTCGTAGTAGCCTATCTTTATGTTATAGCCGAGAGTCAACTTTCCCTTGTCGGGTATGAGCATTGAGTTTATAAGTTTCATCAATGTTGATTTTCCCGAACCATTAGGTCCAAGGAATAAAACTCGCTCAAAACGACGAATAAGGAAAGAAATGTTTACAATTAACGGCTTTATGCCGTATGAGAAGGACAAATCCTTTACCTCGAGAACATCGCCTGCTGACTCTTCTTCCAAAGCAAATCTAAGCTTAATATTCTTCGGATCCTTGGGCATAAGCTCGATTTTTTCCATTCTTGCAAGCTGCTTTTCCTTGGATCTGATAGTAACGAAATTATGCTCTCTGTTGCATCTGCGCTGGAATTCAATATTTGCTTTTATCTTTGCAATTTCCTTTTGCTGCTCCTTGTAGCGATGCTCGATCTGGGCTCTCTCCGCCTCCTGCTGATCCTTGCACTTAGAGTAGCTGCCGTTAAAGAGCCTTGCCTTGCCGTATTGAATAGCAAGAGTCTTGTTAGTAGTTCTGTCAAGGAAATAACGGTCGTGGGAAATTATCATAACCGTCTTTTTATAATTTGAAATAAAGCCCTCAAGCCACTCAAGCGCGTCAATATCAAGATGGTTAGTTGGCTCGTCAAGCAGAAGAATGTCAGGCTCGGTTGCAAGAAGTCTTGCCAAGGAAAGTCTGGTATATTGACCACCGGAGAGGGTTCGTATCTTCTGATTTATCAGCTCTTCGTCAAATCCGAGACGTAAAAGCATACCCTTGCATCTGGATCTGAATTCAAGACCGCCTTCATTTGCAAAGCGTGTGTTAAGCTCGCCAATTCTTGTAGAAAGCGTCATTATATCATCGCCCGTAGCCTTGGCAAGCTGATTTTCAACTCTGTTTATCTCCGCCTCAAGCTCAATAAGATTTGAAAAAGCGGTAAACATATATTCAAGGCAGGTGATTTCGCCCGGAAGAGAGGTTAGGTCAGGGTTTTGCTCCAGGATTCCAACCGTATGCCCTTTCTGTATATATACAGCTCCGGAATCTGCAGAATATTCACCTGTAATAATACGGAAAAGAGATGTTTTGCCCGCGCCGTTAACTCCAATGATGCCAAGTCGGTCACCATCGTTCAGCGCAAAGGAAACATCTTTTAATATTATGTCTGTTCCAAATGACAGGCACACATCCTGCGTAGATAAAGCAATCATTCTTTCTCCTGTGGCGCTACCTCCGTTCACACGTATTAAATATAATGCAGAAAATCTCGGCAAGTAACGCAATTCAATATATTTCCATCATAATATTATATCACAAGATCGAAAAAAAATCAATAGCCCGTGCAAAGTCGTAATTTGTGTATAAATATGCATAATATTCACTTATAAAACGCCTAAAACTACATAAAAAGAAGATTTTATGCATAAAAACACGAAAAAATATGAATTTTTTTGCAAAAAAGTATTGACAAATGAAAAAACAAGGTGTATAATTATCAGGCTTGTAAAGAATACACTTAAAAAAGGACGAAAAAATGAAAAAAATATTCTCATTAATTCTCTTATCCATAATATCCTTGGCGATGGTTATATCGCTCTCTTCTTGCAATAAAGGAATTGACAGAGATGCTGTTAAGATTATAGATGTTTCTCTTACCGATGAAAACTATGCCTTTGTTTGCAAAAAGAGCAATACCACTCTTGTAAGAGATTTCAATAAATTTTTAGCTGATATTAAGGCTGACGGAAGCTTTGACGACATAGTTGCAAAGTATTTTGAGGGAGCCGGCGAAAAGGTTGGATATCCTGTTACGACCGGAGATGTAGTAAATGATGAAGAAAGCTTTGTTGTTGCTACAAACTGTCCCTTTGAGCCTTTCGAGTATATCGGCGATGACGGAAAGATATACGGTATAGATATTGAAATTGCAGCTGCTTATGCAGAGAGTCGCGGACTTCAGCTCATCATCAAAAATATAGATTTTGACAGTATTTTTCTTCAGGTAGAGAATGAATATGCCGATATCGGTATGGCCGGTATTACCGTATCCGAGGAAAGAGAAAGAATATATAGCTTTACAAATACTTATTTTGCCGCATCTCAAAAGTTAATTGTCAGCGCAGATTGTAATGATTTTGATGGATGCAAAACAGCTGATGAAGTTAATGCGGTTCTTTCCACTCTAAATGGTGCTAAAATAGGTTACCAGATTGGAACAACAGGCGGAATGTATATAAACGGTGATGCCGATTGGGGCTATGAGGGATTCTCGAACATAGATGGCAAGGGATATCTCACAGGTCAGGAGGCTATCATGGATCTTTCAAATGGTAATCTCTATGCCGTTATTATTGATGAAGCTCCTGCTAACGCCCTCTTAAAGGCAAATACTGTGTGGGAAGAAAAAATCTCCTTGTTTATCGACACTATGAAGAGTGAATATTTCAGAGAGCTTCTCATTGTCGGTCTTATTAATACTATAAAGGTTGCCGTATTCGGTCTTATTATAGGTATAGTTATCGGTACTGTGATAGCTATGGTAAAGGTTGCGCCTATGTACTCGCCTGTAATGAGGATCCTTGATAAAATAACTACTATCTATGTTGCAATATTCCGCGGAACACCGATGGTAGTTCAGCTACTTTTAGCATATTACGTAATTCTACCTGCCTTGGGAATCAAGGGTGTTCAGGCACTTAATGTAGGTATTGCGGTATTTGGCTTGAATAGCGGAGCTTATGTTTCCGAAATAATGAGAGGTGGTATTAACTCTGTTGATAAGGGTCAGATGGAGGCAGGCAGAGCGCTTGGGCTTAACTATAATGTCACTATGCTGAAGGTGGTAATTCCTCAGGCTATAAAGAACATTCTTCCTACCTTGGGTAACGAATTTATTACGCTTATAAAGGAAACCTCAATACTCAGCTTTATTACCGTTTATGACCTTTACACAGCTCTCAGCACCATTGGAAGCAAGAATTACGAGAAGATGGTTCCATTTATAGTTATGGCGCTTATATACATCGTTTTAGTGCTTATTATAACTGTGATTGTAAAGGCTATAGAGTCCATATTTAACAAGAGTGATAAAAAGAAACAAAAAGGAAAAGGAGGAAGAAAGAAATGAATAACATAAACAACACAGCAGAAAAATACATTTTAGAAGCTAAAAATATAAAAAAGACCTTCGATGGTAAGGAAGTTTTGTCAGGTATTGACCTCAATGTTTCGGAAGGCGAAATAGTAGTTATTTTAGGAGCATCCGGTTCCGGAAAATCCACATTCCTCCGTTGTCTTAACTGTATGGAGGACCCCGATTCCGGTTCAATTTATTTTGATGGCGATGATATTGCTGATTTCAAGGTAGATATCAATAAGCACAGAGAAAATATGGGAATGGTGTTCCAGCAGTTTAATTTGTTTAACAACAAAACAGTAAAGAAAAATATAACCCTTGCTCCCACATACTTGGAGATAAAGAAGCTTAGAAAAGCAAAAATGAATAATCTTACAAAAAGCTTTTTCAATCTCTTCAAAAAAGAAAAATCACCCCTCCAGCCTATAGAAACAACGGTTAGAAAAATCAAAAGAAAAAATAATGCAAAGGCTATGGAGCTGTTGAAAAAAATCGGTCTTGAGGATAAGGCTAATGTTTATCCCGCAAATCTTTCCGGAGGACAAAAGCAGAGAGTTGCCATCGTACGCGCGCTTGCTATGGATCCTAAAATCCTATTGTTTGATGAGCCCACATCTGCCCTTGACCCCGAAATGGTAGGAGAGGTTTTGGACCTTATGAAATCCTTAGCAAAGGATGGTATGACCATGGTTATTGTAACTCATGAGATGGGATTTGCCCGCGAAGTTGCCGATAAGGTTGTGTTTATAGACGAGGGAAAGATCGTTGAAAAAGGACATCCAAAGGATCTGTTTGAAAATCCTCAGCATCCAAGATTTAAGGAGTTTTTATCCAAGGTTCTTTAATAAATATTTATCTATATATTGACATACAACATAGGTTAAAACAAAGCCTTGTTGTGCAAAGCGTAAGAGCGCCATAAAAAAAGCAGTCTGATTTTCAGACTGCTTTTTCCTTTAAAATGTAAATGTTAATTGTCAAAAATTACTAATTATTTGTTATATTCTTCTCTCAAAAGCTCCAGCGCCTTTGTAAAGTTTTCGGGGAGAGGTGCGTGGAAGCTCATTCTTTCTCCTGTTTTTGGATGGGTGAGAGAAAGTCTTGTAGCGTGGAGTGCTTGACCATCAAATAGCTTTGGGTGCTTTTCT
This sequence comes from Eubacteriales bacterium, assembly GCA_045612865.1. Taxonomy (GTDB): domain Bacteria; phylum Bacillota; class Clostridia; order Oscillospirales; family CAG-272; genus UBA1740. Next base: position 3,739 of record JAZKZW010000045.1, on the reverse strand, counting down.
TCAAAGCGTGTTTTCGTAGGTCTGTAAACATCGTCGCCAAGAAGTGGGTGTCCCGTATATGACATATGAACTCTTATCTGATGGGTTCTGCCCGTTTCAAGCTCCAGGGCAAGATATGATATACCACCGAAGCGCTCCAGCACCTTGTAGTGGGTAACAGCCTCTCTGCCGCTGCCATCCTTTATAACAGCCATTTTCTTTCTGTCCTTTGGGTGGCGGCCTATGGGGTAATCAACGGTGCCCTCGTCGGTCTTGAATCCGCCGATGCAAAGAGCTCTGTATTCTCTTGTGATGCCGTGATACTTTAGTTCTTCCGAAAGTGCGATATGAGCCTTGTCACATTTTGCCACCACGAGAAGTCCTGATGTATCCTTATCAATTCTATGAACAATTCCCGGGCGCATAACGCCACCAACGCCGGAGAGCGAGTCCTTGCAATGATAGAGAAGTGCGTTTACCAAGGTACCGCTGTAGTTTCCGGGGGCGGGGTGTACCACCATTCCGGAGGGCTTATTTATGACAATGATCATGTCGTCCTCATAAACGATATCAAGAGGAATATTCTCTGGTAAAACGTCACATACCTCAGGCTCGGTTTCAGTAAGCTCGATCTTATCGCCGGCCTTTATTGCATACTTTTTCTGTGGTATTTCTCCGTTTACCTTGATTAGCCCGTTTTCAATAGCCTTTGCAGCAGCACTTCTTGAAAGCTCGCTTACCTCTGCAATAAAGCTGTCAAGTCTTAAGCCGACCTGACCGGGAGTAGGGATGTAAATCATGCTTTTTTGTTTTTGCTTTCTTTTGCAAGGTCAAGTATAAGCGCAAGAACCAAGAGACCTGCACCAACGCAAACAAAAGAGTCAGCACCATTGAAGATTGCGAAGTTGATAAGGCGGAAGTCGATAAAGTCAACAACATAACCAAGGCCGATTCTGTCAATCATATTTCCAATACCACCTGAAACGATCATAGCGATAGATATATCGTAGAGTCTGCCCTCGGATTTTGCAAGATAAAGATACAGTCCCATAGCTATAATAAGGACGGTTGAAACGGTCATAAATACCCATCTTTTATCTTTAAGCATACCAAATGCCATACCTGTATTTTCGGCATAGGTCAAATGAATAACACCCTTGATGATAGGGCAGGTTTCAACTGCGGTGAGGTAGGCTGAAGCAAGAGCCTTTGTAATCTGGTCAAGTACAATTCCACAAACAATAATTACGGAATAAAGGATGTAGTCCTTCGGATTTTTCTTTTCGATTTTCATTTTATTTCTCCATCTGCCAAGGGGAGTACCTTTGGCTGTTTTCTTATATTGCGGGAAGCAATAGGTCTAGGATGCACAGTATAATGTATGATGCCAAAAATCCCATATCGATAGGGGTGTTAAGTCCGATGCCAAGCCTCTCCATAACAAATCTTATAGGGGCAACAAAGGGCTCGGTAATAGCCACTGACAGCATGTATAAACTGCTTTCTTCAACATCTGCGAAGAGGGGCAAAAAAGCGCGTACCATCATTGAAAGCGAGATAACATCTATTGCAACGCTGACGCTTTTTGCTAAAATATAAAAAACAGTTTCCACTTTTGATTCCTTTGTAAATTACTAGTATTTGCTAACTAAAATTTGCAAAACAAACGTTTTTTGAAGAATAATATTAAATTCAAGGGACTAAAGCAATCCTTCACCTTAGCCCCATGTTAATCTAAAAATTATTTCTCGGAAACGTCAATGTTGCGAGGGGTGATGATGTATGTACTCTTGGATACGAACTTAACTTCACCACCTATAGCGTAGCATACGCCATTGAGAAAATCGAGCATTCTCTTAATAGTTTCTGTGTCAAGAAGCTCGAGATTGAGAACAACGGTACAACCATTAATAAGGTGATCTGCAACGGTGATAACGTCCTGGAACTTTTCGGGATTGATAATCTTAAGCTCAAGGTTGCTGTGTGAATCTTCAGCATTTGCAACAACGGCACTGCTTTTGTGTGCGTGAGCTTCCTCGTAGTCGTTTTCTACTACTGTCTGGGTAGATTCTTCGGGAACGTCCTTAAACTGAACCTCTACCTCTCTTCTTTTTCTCATCTTTTTTGCGAATTCTTCAAACATTTCTTTTCTCCTTATCTTTTTTCAAATAGTCTGCGTCCGACTCTTACAAGGTTTGCGCCTTCCTCTATGGCAACTCTGTAGCTGTTACTCATTCCCATAGAAAGAATTGGCTCTCCACAAAAGCCGTATCGCGTGTTTATTTTATCAAATATTTCTTTCGTTAAACGGAAATAGGGACGTATATCCTCGCTGTTTTCACATACGGGTCCCATAGTCATTATTCCCCTTATTTCAAGTCCATCAAGCTTGCGAACCTTGAGGAAAAATTCCTCTGCATTATCGGGGGCTATGCCACCCTTGCTCTCTTCCATTGCCGAGTTTATTTCAATAAGAACGGGAATTTTTCGTTGAGCCCTCCTCGCCTCTTTATCAAGCTCCTCTGCAAGAGATATAGAATCCAAAGAGTGTATCAATGATGCTATGCCACCCACCAGCTTTACCTTGTTTCTTTGCAGGTGACCGATTTGGTGAAGGTTAGGGAAGTGGCCCATGCTGTTAAGCAAAGCTCCTCTCCTTGCAAGCTCGCCGGGGCGATTTTCACCTATATCACAAATCCCGAGCCTTGCCAGCTGGGCTAGCTCCTCATCGCTTCCGCTTTTGGTAACGCATACAAGGGTGATGTGTCTTTGATGCTTTTCTTCAAGCTTGGCTATTTCAGCCACTATTTCTTTTAGGTTTTTTTCTAAATAAACTAAGTTTTCCATTACCATATAAGTATATCATAACCTTTAGCTGAATTTCAAGTATTTTTAATAAAAATTTTAATAAATTTAGGGCAAAAGCACCCCTTTTACATCTTTTGCTTGAAAAAACATTTTAAAAAAATGAAAATACCTAAAAAAATGTATCAATCTCCCCTTTTCCTATTGATTTTGAAAAATATTTATGTTAAAATAGAGAGTAAAGATTTTCTTTGGAGTATTTTTATGCATGAAAAGGTATTAGGCGCAAGCCTGCCGTCTGTAATGGCTCTTGCATATCTTGGTGATTCACGTCATTCACTTTATATCAGGCGAATGTTGGTTTCAAAGGGTATCAGTAAATCAGGCGAGCTTAACGAGGAGTCCCTTAAATACGTTACCGCAAAAAGCCAGGCGTATGTTATGAGAAAAATTGAGCATCTTCTGCTAGAAGACGAGCTTGAGGTATATAAAAGAGCAGCAAATTCCGGCCATCTTAATAAGCCAAAAAGCGCCAGCGCCGCAGATTATCGAGCAGCAACAGGCTTTGAGGCAGTAATCGGAATGCTGTATTGGATCGGCGATGAGGAGAGAATAGAGCTTCTTCTTTCTTCCGCCTATAGTGACATTGAATAAAATTAGATTTGGAGAAATATAAAATGATTCAGAAGATTAAAGGAACAATGGATATACTTCCCGATGAAACTCCCTTGTGGAGATATATTGAAGGTATTATGCGTGAGGAGGCTGAAAAATACGGCTACGGCGAAATTCGCACTCCCACTTTTGAGAATACAGAGCTTTTCGTGAGAGGTGTAGGTGATACTACCGACGTTGTGCAGAAGGAGATGTACACATTTGCAGACAGAGATGAAAACAGATCTATTTCTCTGCGTCCTGAGGGAACTGCATCTGTTGTAAGAGCTATTATCGAAAA
>JAZKZW010000044.1:0-20632 GCA_045612865.1 Eubacteriales bacterium | reverse complement strand
AGAACGATAGCCTTTGCATCAAGGAAGAAGATTCCCTCCTCCTTATTCATAGCAGTAACACGCTTTTCGGGAGAGATATCTATAACCATGGTATCAAGCATAAAGGGGATTTCAAGCTCTCTTACCATTTTTTCGTATCTGTATGCATATTCGGGGCCTGTAAGCTCCTCGCCAAAGCGGTGAAGACCAAAGCCGTTGTGAATACACTGACGAAGGATACCACCAAGAGAATTATCTCTTTCGAGAATGAGTATATCGCGAAGTCCTGCCTCGTGTGCTGCAACAGCCGCCGCCATACCCGCAGGGCCACCACCAACGATAACTAAATCTACTGTTCTAACATTAGCCATCACACATTCTCCTTTGTCTTTCCGATATTAACGTAGGATTCGCCACCAAACTTGGTAACATCCTCGTATTTGATGCCAAGCTCCTTTGCAAGAAGCTCAACGATGTATGGAGTGCAGAATCCACCCTGGCATCTACCCATAGTAGCTCTTGTTCTTCTCTTAACGCCGTCTATATCAGAGGGCTTGGGATTTGTTCTGATAGCCTCGAGAATTTCGCCCTCGCTTACTGTTTCGCAGCGGCAAATGATGTGGGCAAACTCAGGGTGCTCCTTGATAACCTCGTTCTTTCCGTCAACATCCAGCTCCTTGAAGTAGTGCATAGGACGGCGGTATGGGTTATAGTTTTCCTTTTCTGTAAGCTCGATGCCCATATCGCGAATCATATCAACAACATACTCGCCAATCGCGGGAGATGATGTAAGTCCGGGAGATTCAATACCTGCAACGTTGATGAATCCATCTGTTGTAGAATTGATTATAAAGTCACCCGTTGAGCCAACGCTGCGAAGACCCGTAAACGAAGTAATAACCTTGCCGAGATTAACGCCGCTAACCTGCTCGGTAGCCTTTGCCCTGATTGCATCAATGCCTGCCTGGGTGGTCTTTGTATCTTCCTTATCCTCAATATCCTCTGCTGTAGGGCCAAGGAGAATGTTTCCGTCAACCGTGGGAGTTACAAGAATACCCTTACCCATCTTGGAGGGACAACGGAACACGGTATGAGATATAAGATCGCCACACTCACGGTCAAGGAGCATATACTCACCACGTCTTGCGTGAACAGAGAAGGATGTATCACCAACCATTGCAGCAACATCGTCAGAATAAATGCCCGCACAGTTGATAACTACCTTTGCATCTACGAACTCATCATTTGACCAAACTCTGTATCCTGAATTTGTTTTTTCAATCTTTGTTACATTGAAGCCACATCTTAGCTCGGCGCCATTATCCATAGCGTTTCCAACTGCTGCCATACAAAGCTCGTAGGGACATACAATAGCACCTGTGGGTGCGTGAAGAGCAACTGTAACATTGTCTCCGATATTCTTTTCAAGGGAGAGGATTTCCTCACGGTCAATAACCCTAAGTCCCTTTACGCCATTTTTATTTCCTCTTACAAGGAGTTCCTCGAGATGTGCTCTATCATCATCGTTAAATCCAACTACAAGAGAGCCGTTTCTTTTATACTTAACGCCAAGCTCACGGCAAGCATCCTCCATCATTTCGGAGCCACGAACATTGAGAAGTGCCTTAAGTGTTCCCTCCTTTGCATCATAGCCTGCATGAACTATTGCACTATTTGCACGGGTGGCGCCCATAGCAACGTCATTATCTCGCTCGAGAATGCAAACGCTGACATCATAACGTGAAAGAGCTCTTGCAACAAAGCCACCTACCACGCCTGCGCCGATAATTACAAAATCAGTCATATTTCCCCCTTTTATTACAGCGCCTGGTGTACAAGCGCATAGTTTTCTATTTTATATTTTAGCACACATTTTCAAAAAATCAATATATTTTTATAATTTTAGACACTTTTAACCGAATGTTCATTGACTTTAGATTATTTCCGTGATAAAATTGAAGTAATTTTTAATTAACCACCAGATTTTTTGATGTTTTTTAAGAGGAGAAAACAAAAATGACACCCGAAACTTTACTTTTAATTATTGTTGTCGCCATAGCTGTTGTTATACTTATTGGCGCTTATATTTGCTACCACATTTCCTTTAAGCGCAAGCTCGATGGGCCTGATGATCCTAAAAACAGCTTGACTCTACCCGAGTACGCACCATTCTTGCCCAAGATCCATTATATGATCGACAAGCTTGTTGAAATGCCATACGAGGAAGTAACCATAAAATCCTACGATGGGCTAAAGCTTTTTGCAAGATACTATCACAAGGTAGATGGCGCGCCAATTATGCTTAAGGTTCACGGATATAACGGTTGTCCCATTCGTGATTTTTGCGGTGGCGGTGTTGAATCTATCGACAAGGAATATAACGTTCTTTTGATCGACCAGAGAGCCCACGAGCATAGCACAGGAAAGACCACCACCTTCGGAATTAAGGAAAGACGCGACATTGTCAGCTGGTCAAATTATCTTGTAAAGCGCTTTGGCAAAAAGACGAAAATCGTTCTCTACGGAATTTCTATGGGCGCGGCGTCGGTGCTTATGGCGTCATCTATGAAAAAGCTTCCTAAAAACGTAAAGGGCGTTGTTGCCGACTGCTCCTATTCCTCACCCAAGGACATTATTATCAAGGTTGCCACCGAGGATATGCATCTTCCCGGCAGACTTTGCTTCCCACTTATCTGGCTTGGCGCATTAATTTTCGGCCATTTCAATTTAACAAAAACCTCCCCTGTTAAGGCAGTAAAAAAGACCAAGCTTCCCATACTTCTCATGCACGGAACAGGCGATACATTTGTTCCATATCAGATGAGCGAAAGGATCTTCGAGGCGGCGGCTGTCGAGGATAAAAAGCTACTACTCTTTAAGAACGCATATCACGGTATTTCCTACCTTAACAATGAAAAGGTTTATATTGGCGAGCTTCGCGCTTTTATGGAGAGAATATTCAAATAACACATATTTTGACAAGAAAGGTTTACAATTATGAAGATAAATGATAAATTACACGGTTTTGTTGTTACCCGTGAGGTTGATGTGCCTGACGTTTCAGGCAGGCTTTATGAGCTTACACACGAGGGCTCCGGCGCATATCTTGCATTCCTTGACAGAAAGGATGAAAACAAGTCATTTGCAATCGGCTTCAAGACTCTTCCTGTTGACGACACCGGCGTTTTCCACATTATCGAGCACTCTGTTCTTTGCGGCTCGGACAAGTACCCTGTAAAGGAGCCTTTTGTTGAGCTTCTTAAGGGTTCGCAAAACACATTCCTAAACGCCCTTACATACGAGGATAGAACCGTTTACCCCGTTTCATCAAGAAACCCAAAGGACTTCTTAAACCTTGTGAGCGTTTATATGGATGCAGTGCTTCACCCAACAGCTCTTCACGACTCTAAAATTTTCCGTCAGGAGGGCTGGCACTACGAGCTTGATGCAGAGGATAATCTTATTTACAACGGCGTAGTTTTCAATGAAATGAAGGGTGCTTATTCTTCTCCCGATGAGATCAGTATGGCTACCGCAAAGGCTACACTTTTCCCAAGCACTCCATACCGTTATGAGTCAGGCGGCGCTCCTGTGGCAATTCCCGACCTCACCTTTGAGCAGTTCTGCGCTTCTCACAAAAAGTTCTATCACCCCACAAATGCAATGATGTTCCTTGACGGAAGCATTGATATTGACAGCACACTTGCCCTTCTTAACGATTTCCTGAAAGGTTATACTCCCATCGAAAAAACAGAAAAAATTGCACTCCAGCCTGCAATTGATGGCGGCACAACTACCGTTTACTATGAGATCTCCGAAAATGAGGATCCTGTTGGAAAGGCAAGACTCTCACTTAACTTTGTTTTCGGTACTCCCGACGACGGAAAGCTTATAGTTGCCACCAATATTATCAACGATGCGCTTCTCGGATCTAACGATGCACCACTTAAAAAGGCGATTTTGGATTCAGGCCTTGCAGAGGATATTGATATCTTCACCAACCGTACAGTTCAGCAGTCACTTCAGCTCGAGGCAAGAGGCGTCAAGGAGGAAAACATCCCCGCCCTCGAAACCTTAATTATTGATACAATCAAAGACATAGCAGCAAAGGGAATTGACAAGGAGGCTCTATCCTCGGTTCTCAATGCAATAGAATTCAAGCTCCGTGAAAAGGATTACGGATCATTCCCAAAGGGCGTGGCATTTGCACTTTCTGTTTTTGGCGCAGTTAATTACGATCGCCCTGCAGAATCGGCACTCTCCTACGAGGAAGAAATCAACGCCTTGCGCGAAGCACTCGACACAGACTATTATGAAAAAACTCTCCTTGCAATGACCGTTGACAATCCTCACAGATCAAAAGTTATAATGCTTCCCGACAAGGACTTTGGCAAGAAGGTTTCGGCCGAAGAAAAGGACAAACTTGCAAAAATCAAGGCTTCTATGACAGAGGCAGAGCTTGAAGCAGTTAGAGCCGAAACAGAGGTGCTTAAGGCTTGGCAGGCATCTGTTGATTCTCCCGAGGCTTTGGCTACACTCCCCTCCCTTGGAATTGAAGATATTTACGTTAGCGAAAGCGTTACTCCAACCGACGTTACCACCGAGCCATATACGCTCATCAGCCACGATATAGATACCAGCGGAATCGGCTACTACAAGCTGTTCTTTAAGGCATCAGATCTTTCGGCAGAGGAGATATTCGCCCTTAACACCTTGACCCTTCTATTTGGCAATGTAAAGACCGAAAAGCATTCTGCCATAGATGTACAAAATCAGGTAAAGGCTAATCTCGGTGGACTCTCATTTGCAGTTGCAACCTCCGGTAAGGCAGGCGACGTTTCTCCCTATCTCATTGTTACCACAAGCGCTCTTGATTCCAAAAAAGATTCGCTTAAAAGCCTTGTTACAGAGGTGCTTTTGACCAGCGATCTCAGAGATAAAAATGCGCTGAAAAATCTTCTTGCTCAATCTAAATTTATGGCTGAGGATATGTTCTCCCAGTCCGGTCACGGAGTTGCTATCGGCAGAGTTATGGCATCACTCTATGCAGACGGAGCAATGAAGGAATATATATCAGGTTATGAATCATACAAGCTGTTAAAGGGCTTAATTGACAACTTTGATAGTCAAATTGACTGTTTTATCGATCAGATAGTTGCTATCAGAGATCACGTTGTTACTCGCGATAGACTCACCGTTTCTGTAACAGGAAAGCTGGATCGCGCCTTTGTAGATTCACTTGTTAATGAAATTCCCACCGACGGCATCAAGCCCAAAAAGAGTACAATCAAGCCTCTCGGATTTAAGAGCGAAGCTATCATTGTTCCCTCTCGTGTTTCCTATGCAGTTCTCGGTGGCGATGGTGGCAAAGAGGTTGCCGAAATGTTGGGCTCACTGATGGTTTCAAGATCCATTCTCTCCTATGAGTACCTTTGGAATCAGATCAGAGTTCTCGGCGGTGCATACGGCGCAGGATTCATTGGAAGAAGACAAGGCTTTGTAGGCTGTTACTCATATCGTGACCCATCTCCCATCGCTTCTATCGGTAAGTACAAGGATTGCGGTAAGTTCCTGAAAGCCCTTGCCGAGGCAGAGGAATCCGACCTTACAAAGTTCATCATCGGTGCTATCGGTGAATACGATACTCTCACTACACCTCGTCTTGCAGGTGCAAAGGCTACTGCCGATTATATGTCAGGCTTCTCCGCAGAGGATGACGCCAAGGTTCTTTCCGATATGAAAAACACCAGCAAGGCAGATTTGGAAAAGATCTCCGCTCTGATAGAAAAGGTGCTTGACAATGCTGTTTGCTGTGTAGTTGGCTCCCGTGAGCATATTGAGGAAAACAAGGATCAGTTCGATAGCATTATAGAAATTTAACCCCCTCTCACAAAGCTTTACCGAATCTTTACCGATTCATTTTTAGCCCCGTTGCCTGGCTTCGGGGCTTATTTTATTTTACTTATAATTCAAAAGTGTCTTTCTTTTGTAAAATATGAACAAAATTCATATTGCGTTTTTGGTTAATATTTTATATCGCGCAGGTGCTAACTTTTTTATAAATCTATTGACAAGCTTTTTATTTTTTTGTATAATTAATTGAGAGGTAAGAGAAAATATCTTGAACCTCGAAGACGAAGAAAAGACTATTATTTCAAAAATAGCTTTATATTCCAAAAAACAATATTTGCACACTTATTTGTAATTAATCCACAAGGAGATTTAAATATGAATTATTGGTTTGAATCATGGAACGGCTTTGAAGGCGGGACTTGGACCAGAGAGATCAACGTACGCTCCTTCATTAAACACAACTACACTCCCTATGACGGAGATGAAAGCTTCCTCGCTGCTCCCACAAAGAACACTCTTGAGCTTTGGGATCAGGTAATGGAGCTTACAAGACAGGAAAGAGAAGCAGGCGGCGTTCTCGATATGGATACAAAGGTTATCTCAACCATCACATCCCACGCAGCAGGCTACCTCAACAAGGACAAGGAAACTATCGTTGGTTTCCAGACAGACAAGCCCTTTAAGCGTGCGCTTATGCCCTATGGTGGTATTCGTATGGCAGAAAAGGCTTGCGCAGATAACGGATACACCCTTGACCCATCAGTAAAGGAGTTCTTCTCTACTCACAGAAAGACACATAACTCCGGCGTATTTGACGCCTACACCCCCGAGATGAAGGCTTGCCGCTCTGCACACATTATCACAGGTCTTCCTGACGCTTACGGCAGAGGAAGAATCATCGGCGACTACAGACGAGTTGCCCTCTACGGTGTTGACAGACTTATTGAAGATAAGAAGATGCAGAAGGAAACCACCAGATCTGCAATGTATTCTCACATCATTCGTGACCGTGAGGAGCTTTCCGAGCAGATCCGCGCCCTTGAAGATCTCAAGAAAATGGCTGCTATCTACGGCATCGATATTTCCAAGCCAGCAAAGGACACAAAGGAAGCTATTCAGTGGACATACTTCGGCTACCTTGCAGCAGTTAAGGAGCAGAACGGTGCGGCAATGTCTCTCGGTAGAACAACCACATTTATCGATATTTACGCAGAGCGCGACCTCGCAAACGGCGTTTATACAGAAGAACAGATCCAGGAGTTTGTTGACCACTTCGTTATGAAGCTTCGTCTTATCAAGTTTGCAAGAACTCCCGAGTATAATGCACTCTTCTCCGGCGACCCACAGTGGGTAACCGAGTCTATCGGTGGTGTTGGTATTGACGGCAGACACATGGTAACAAAGACAGCTTACCGTTACCTCCACACCCTCACAAACCTTGGTCCTGCACCAGAGCCAAACCTTACAGTTCTTTGGTCCACAAGACTTCCCGATGCATTCAAGCGCTACTGTGCAAGGATGTCTATCGAAACCTCATCTATCCAGTATGAAAACGACGATATGATGAGAATGACTCACGGTGACGACTATGCAATCGCTTGCTGCGTATCCTCCATGAGAGTTGGTAAGGAAATGCAGTTCTTCGGCGCTAGGGCTAACCTTGCAAAGTGTCTTCTCTACGCTATCAACGGTGGTGTTGACGAAATTTCCGGCAAGCAGGTTGGTCCAAAGTATCGCCCAATCACATCCGAATATCTTGATTACGATGAAGTTATAGAAAAGTATGACGCTATGATGAAATGGCTTGCAGGCGTGTATGTAAATGCGCTTAACATCATTCACTATATGCACGATAAGTACTGCTACGAGAAGATTCAGATGGCTCTCCACGACAGACACGTTACCCGTTGGTTTGCTACAGGTATTGCAGGTCTTTCTGTAGTTGCAGACTCTCTCTCCGCTATCAAGTATGCAAAGGTTAAGGTAGTAAGAGACGAAAACGGCATTGCACAGGATTACATTACCGAGGGTGATTTCCCCAAGTATGGTAACGACGACGACAGAGTTGACGAAATCGCTTATGACATCGTTCACCGCTTCATGGAGCACGTAAGAAAGAACCACACCTACCGCGAGAGTATTCCCACAACCTCTATCCTTACAATTACCTCCAACGTAGTTTACGGTAAGGCAACAGGCTCTACTCCTGACGGAAGAAAGAAGGGTGAGGCATTTGCTCCCGGCGCTAACCCAATGCACAAGAGAGATACCCACGGCGCAGTTGCTTCTCTTGCATCTGTTGCAAAGCTTCCCTTCATCGATTCCCAGGACGGTATCTCCAACACCTTCTCTATCATTCCCGGCGCACTTGGTAAGGATGACAGAATCTTTGCAGGTGACATTGAGGTTGAGCTTGATTGCTCTAACGGCGCTTGCTCTACACCTACTCTCTTTGAGGGACTTGATACAGACGAATACGGCGACGAGTTCACCGAAAACAACGGCTAATCCGTTGTGACAAAATCACAGAAATCCATTTGCCATTCGTGGTATAATAAATCAACCTAAACGAAAGGAAATATTAAAATGGCAGCAACACAGAATCAGATAGATAATCTCGTTTCTCTCCTTGACGGTTATGTCAAGAAGGGCGGACACCACCTGAACGTTAACGTTTTCACCCGTGAAACACTCCTTGATGCTCAGGCTCATCCCGAAAGATACCCACAGCTTACAGTTCGTGTAAGTGGCTATGCAGTTAACTTTGTTAAGCTTACAAAGGAACAGCAGGACGAGGTTATTTCACGTACCTTCCACGAGGAAATTTAATCACAAAAAGAAAAATCAGGGTGTCGCACAAGGCACCCTGAAAACATAATAAGACCTGGAATTTGTACATATTAGTTTGCAAAAACGAGGTTTTTTAGGAAAGGAGATTGCTATAATGAAAGGATATATTCATTCAAAAGAAAGCTTCGGCACAGTTGACGGGCCGGGTATCAGATACGTCCTCTTTATGCAGGGCTGTCCTATGCGATGCCTATACTGCCACAACCCGGACACCTGGCAAATGCAGGGTGGAACAGAGGTAAGCAGTGAAGAAATCCTTGCCGAGTATAAGAAAAACATCTCCTTTTATTCCAAGGGTGGAATTACCGTTACGGGTGGCGAGCCACTTATGCAGACCGACTTTCTCATCGACCTATTCAAAAAGGCAAAGGATATGGGAATACACACCTGCATCGACACCTCAGGCATTACCTACTCAAAAAGCAACACCGCATATATCGAAAAGCTTGATGAGCTGATGAAGTACACCGACCTTGTGATGCTTGATATAAAGCACATTGACCCCGAAAAGCACAAGGCACTTACCTCCCACACAAACGAGAACATCCTTGCTTTTGCAAAATATCTTGAGGGCAAGAAAATCCCCCTTTGGGTGCGCCACGTAATTGTGGAGGGATATACAGACGATCCCGTTTATCTACATAAGCTGGGCAGATTTATCGGTGGTCTTCGCAATCTAAAAGCTCTTGACGTTCTTCCCTACCATTCCATGGGCAAAGCAAAATACGAGGCGCTTGGCATAGACTATCCTCTCGCTCACTTAAAGTCCCTTGACCGCAAGGAAGCAGAAATTGCCAAAGGGCACATTTTGAACGGAGTTCGAGAGGTCAGAGTCCACTTGAGAAAGGACTCCTAAAACAAAAACTTAAAGGTGATGCAGCGATGCATCACCTTTTTTCATAACTAAATATCAAGCATTTTCTACTGCGGTTTCGAGTTTTTCTTCTCTCTTCTTTGCAGTCAGATTATCAAGGAAGCAAACCCACTTTACCGATGCTTTTTCATCAGGTTGTGGATAAACATAAACAAGTTTTCCGTTATGATATATATCAAAATGATCACCGGGAGATATAGGGAAAGCTCCTATCTTTTCCGGTTGAACAGAGAAAGCTATCTCTTCTCCATGAAGAGTGCCTGAAAGCTTAAAGACATCCTTGTCCATATATATCTCGCCCTCACCGGCATTAGGATCCATAAATCCGTCCGCACCACAGCAACCGAGTCTAACCTTTGATTCAAGATGTCCGTTTTCCACATCAAGAGAAGCCTGCTGCCATTCAAACCACTCATTTATACGATCAAACGGAGCATTGTGAAGTCTGTAGGTCTTATCAAGAACCGCATCTAAACCACACTCGCAACGAATGCGATTTCCACTTACAGTAAGAGTATCCTCTCTCAAACAATCAGGGCACTTAAACAATATTTTATCAACGCCACGTGCCATTTCTGCACATTTGTACTCAACTCCTGCCATTGAAAGCTCGTCATCATTGAATATAGCCTCTTCTGTAATTGCCTTAATTTCAGCAACGTCCTTCTCTGCAACCTGCTCGGCGGAAAGAAGAAGCTTTACCGATGCGTTGATTTTACCTATTCTATCCTGCCCCTTTTCGCGCCATTTTGGGAATGTCAAATATGCACCCTCTGCCTTCCAGGCATAAAGATCAACACCGAGTTTTTTGATAAGCTCTGCAGTACCATCTGCAACAGGAAGAGTCTTTCCATAGCAAGAAAGTCTGCCCTCAGGGAAAATAACTATAACCGCATTCTCCTTCTTCGCTCTCATAATGTTTATGATTGTTGAAACATCAGGGGTAAACATTTTCTTAGTGATAACGTGAAGGTGTTTAAGAAGTCTTTCTGTAGAGGGAATATGCATGAAGTGTTCACTTACTATGTATGTGGGGCGAACCGGGTAAAGGGTAAGTGCCGAAAGAATGTGGTCAACATCGCAGGTGTGGGTCGCTACTACTATAGCTGGACCCTTTATGTTTTTTGCTATAGATTTATCAAACTTTATTCCGTATTTCAATGTGTAAAGGGGTTTTAGAACCGAATAAACAGCATGAAACAGTATGGGATTTATCTTTCCTATAGTGTTTTTAGATTTCTTTTTCTTATCCATGTTGCACTCCTATATTTTACAGATAAATATGTTCTAGGCTTTTTACATTATATCATAACTTTGCTAAAAATGTCAATATATTTTAATTTATATTTAAATGTACCATCTTGCCTATCTAAAATCATGGCTAAACAAAAGTTTAACCCTCTCGGTTAGGAGAGGGTTTTTGTGCGCAAAAACACGGGTTTTGTTAAGTTTTATTTACTTTTTCTGTGATTTTATACCTTTTCAACAGAAACTGTAACGTTCTCGCCGTTGATATTCCACTCTTTTGCGTTAGCAAGAGTTTCGCCAACTGTGAGAGATACACCAAGGGTTTCTTCCTTGATTTCCTCTGCGTTGCGAGAGGCGATAGCTTCAACTGCAGCGTTGCCGGAAAGAGCAATTCTGATGTTATCCATAACCTCGAATCCGGAATCCTTACGCATTGTCTGAATCTTGGAGATGATTTCACGAACGTTACCTTCCTCGATAAGCTCGGGTGTGAGGTTCTTATCAATAACAACTGTAACACCTCTGTCACCAAGAGATTCAAAGCCTTCCTTCTTTGTCATCTCGATAAGAAGGTCATCACGGGTAAGTTCAATGTCAGCTCCCTGGATGTCAAGGTGGATTGCGCCATTCGCCTCAAGTTCTGCATAAGCTGCGTTACCGTCAAGAGTCTGGAGCGCTGTTCTGATACCTCCGAGATATTTACCATACTTAGGACCAACGGTACGAAGCTGGGGCTTGAAATTATATGTTGTGAAATCGGAAACATTGTCTGTAAACTCAACCGACTTAACGTTAAGCTCCTCACGGATTACAGCAATGAAGGACTCGTCGGGAGTTTTGTCTGCCTTAACATACATCTTTGCAACGGGCTGACGATTCTTGATAGCAGCGGCATTACGGCAGGCACGGCCAAGAACAACAACGTCTACAACCTCCTCCATATTATCCTCGAGAGCTGCGTCAATGAAGGATTCGTCACAAACGGGATATGTGCAAAGGTGGATAGATTCAGGAGCAGTCTTATCAACAGAGCAAACAAGGTTTCTGTAAATATCCTCTGTCATAAATGGAATGTGAGGCGCAGAAAGCTTTGCAACAGTTACAAGACAGGTATAAAGAGTCATGTAAGCATTAACCTTATCCTCGGGCATCCCCTTAACCCAGAAGCGCTCACGACATCTTCTTACATACCAGTTAGAAAGCTCGTCAACAAAGTTTTCAAGAACACGGGTGGACTCGGTAATCTTATAATTTTCGAGAAGATCATCAACCTTCTTAACTGTGGAATTAAGCTTGGAGAGAATCCACTTATCCATTACGGAGAGAGTATTTCTGTTAAGAGTGTACTTTGTAGGATCAAAGCCGTCGATATTAGCATAAAGAACGTAGAACGCATAGGTGTTCCAAAGAGTGCCCATATACTTTCTTTGTCCCTCGATAACAGCGTCACCGTGGAAACGGTTGGGAAGCCAAGGTGCAGAGTTAGAATAGAAGTACCAACGGATAGCGTCAGCACCAAACTGATCAAGAGCCTCAAATGGGTCAACTGCGTTGCCCTTGGACTTAGACATCTTCTGACCATCCTTATCAAGCACAAGACCGAGAACGAGAACGTTCTTATAGGGAGCCTTATCAAAGATAAGAGTAGAAATTGCCATCAAAGAATAGAACCAACCTCTTGTCTGGTCGATACCCTCGGAAATGAAGTCTGCAGGGAACTGGCTCTCAAAGAGCTCCTTATTTTCAAAGGGATAGTGCCACTGTGCAAAGGGCATTGATCCGGAGTCAAACCAACAGTCAATAACCTCGGGAACTCTCTTCATTTCGCCACCGCACTTATCGCACTTGATGGTAACAGCGTCAATGAAGGGTCTGTGAAGCTCTACGTTATCGGGACAGTTGGAGGACATAGACTTGAGCTCCTCGATAGAGCCGATAGAATGCTTGTGTCCACAAGAGCATTCCCAAATATTAAGAGGAGTACCCCAATATCTGTTTCTGGAAAGACCCCAGTCCTGAACGTTTTCAAGCCAGTCACCAAATCTGCCCTTACCAATGGTTTCGGGAATCCAGTTTACGGTGTTATTATTTCTGATAAGGTTTTCCTTAACCTCTGTCATCTTAATGAACCAAGTGTCACGAGCATAGTAAATAAGAGGAGTGTTACATCTCCAGCAATGAGGATAATCGTGCTCAAACTTGGGCGCGGAGAAGAGCTTTCCACCCTTTGCAAGGTCCTCAAAAATGAGGGGATCAGCCTTCTTAACAAATACACCTGCGTAGTCGGTTTCTGCGGTCATCTCACCCTTGCCGTCAACGAACTGAACGAAGGGAAGGCCGTACTTTCTACCAACCTTGGAGTCGTCCTCACCGAATGCGGGAGCGATATGAACGATACCTGTACCATCGGACATTGTAACATAGCCATCGCAGGTAACGTAGTGAGCCTTCATACCCTGACGCTCTGCTTCCTTGCCTGTGCACTCAAAGAGAGGCTCATAGGGGCGATGCTCAAGGTCGGAGCCTGTCATTTCTGCAAGAATCTCGTATGCGGGTGTGCCTTCTTCTCTCTTAAGTCCGCCAAGAACCTGGTCGAGAAGCGCCTTTGCCATATAATATGTGTAGCCGTCGCAAGCCTTAACCTTGCAATATGTTTCATCGGGGTTAACGCAAAGCGCTACGTTTGAGGGAAGTGTCCAAGGTGTGGTTGTCCAAGCAAGATAGTATGCATCCTCATCAAGGCATCTGAAGCGAACTACCGCAGACTTTTCCTTAACAAGCTTATATCCCTGTGCTACCTCGTGAGAGGATAGGGGTGTACCACAGCGTGGGCAGTAAGGAACGATTTTATAGCCCTTGTAAAGGAGTCCCTTGTCCCAAATCTTTTTAAGAGCCCACCACTCGGACTCGATGAAGTCGTTAGTATAGGTAACGTAAGGATTTTTCATATCTGCCCAGAAGCCAACAGTGCCTGAGAAGTCCTCCCACATTTCCTTGTACTTCCAAACAGATTCCTTACAGTGACCGATAAAGGGTTCAAGACCATAAGCCTCGATCTGATCCTTGCCGTCAATGCCGAGCTTCTTCTCTACCTCAAGCTCAACGGGAAGACCGTGTGTATCCCAGCCTGCCTTACGAAGAACGCGTCTGCCCTTCATTGTGTGGTAACGTGGGATCATATCCTTGATAACTCTGGTAAGCACGTGACCGATATGAGGCTTACCGTTTGCGGTTGGAGGGCCGTCAAAGAATGTGAAATTCTCGCCCTTTGAAGCCTCGATGCTCTTTTCGAAGACCTTGTTTTCTTCCCAGAAGCGTCTTACCGCCTTTTCTCTTTCAACGAATGATAGGTTCGTTGAGACCTTTTCATAAACTTCCATCTTGTTTCTCCTGTAGTTATGAATTTATATGATTTTAATAATGATTATTTTAGCTCGCATCGGTTTTACGAGGAGAGTTTTCGGTTTACGACCCGAAGGTGTAGAAACCTGCATAGAGCTTGGTCGAAAACTGGAAAACATGCCAAAATTATTCCGTAAAACAAAAAAAGCACCCCCAGCTGAAAGGATGCTCACGCATTTATACCACCTTAACATATCTGACAATATGCGCCCACTTTTACGTCTGGCTCACGGCGCACCTTACTCCATCCTGTTTCGGGAGCGCAGCTCGGAAGTGATATTCACGCAAAGGTTACTCTCCATCGGCTCGCACCAAACACCGACTCTCTGTGGGTTTTCTCCTGTGGCTACTGTCTTCGTCATAGCTTTTAATAAAGTAAGTATATAATATTTTTTAATATTTGTCAAGAGCTTTTTAAAAATTAAAGCCCCGAGTGGCAAATGGCACTTGAAAACAGCCCCGGTTTATGGTAAAATAGAAAAAAAGAGCGAAGGAGGGTGAAAATGGTTTTCAGCGAAAAATACGGAATTACAGTCTGCGAGTTTGACGTTACCGATTCCACAAATGAGCAAGCAAAAAGCTATGCAAAAAGCGGATATTGGACCGGTGATAATTTGGCGTTTATAGCAAACGAACAAACCAACGGGCGCGGACGATATTCTCGCAAATTTTATTCAAAAAGCGGCGCAGGTGCATACTTAAGTTTACTTTTTAAGCCAAATTCCAATGTAAACGACGTCACTCCCGTTATCGCTCTCGCCGCAATTTCTATGACTCGTGCTATAGAATTGCTATCCTCTGCCACCCCGAAAATCAAATGGGTGAACGACATTATCCTGAACGATAAAAAGCTTGGCGGCATACTGATTGAGGGCAGCATCAACCCTGAGAGTAAAAGCTATAACTACCTGATCGTTGGCATTGGCGTAAATTTATATTCAACAGAGCTTGACGAGGAAATTAAGGGCATTGCCACAAGCCTTGAGGACGAAACAGGAGAAAAAATAAATAAAACCGAGCTTATAGGTAAATTTATTCAACTGTTCTTTGAGGGATTTAAAAATCTTGACTCGGACGAACTTTTTGATGAGTACAGATCAAGGCTTATCACCATTGGCAAAGATGTTACGGTCAAAGCTATCGCCGCGGAATATTATGCCAAGGCAATAGATCTTAACCGAGATTACTCTCTTTTGGTCACTACACCATCAGGTGAGAAAAAACGCATTTACACCGGTGAGGTAAGCGTAAAACCAAAATAGTAACAAAGCCCTCTATACAAACAACGGCCGCAGCTGCTCTCTCTTTCTCATAGCTTCAAATGCCTCCTCCACCCTTTCAAAATCTGCAACCAGAGAATGTGGCTTTGACTTAGGTGAATCCTGCCTCATCGGCACAAAATATACAGATTTTCTGTTAAGCAGCTTGCCTATATTTCCAAGATTTTGTGACATGGCATCGTTGGTAGCAAGGGCGATAAGGAGGGGACGATCCGAGCGCAAATGAGCCTTGGCTGCCATTGTTACGGCGGTATCTGTAATTCCGTTTGCCAGCTTTGCCAGAGTGTTTCCCGTGCAAGGGGCTATGACCAGCGCGTCCAAAGGATTGCTGGGCCCCAAGGGCTCGGCATCGGCAATAGTATGTATTATTTTTCTTCCAGTAAGTATCTCCACCTCGCATCTAAGGTCCTCTGCCAGATGAAAACGAGTATCGACATTATAGACGCTACCGCTCATTATGGGCTGGATTTCATATCCTTTTGAAAGAAGCCTTCGCATAGCCTCCAAAGAATCTCCATGGGTACAAAATGAGCCACACATTGCATAACCTATCATAAATAATCTCCTTATTGAACCGACCGTAGAAAATGCTCCGCGGCCGGTATTTGTTTTTTTAAAAAAGCGCTCTCATAATATGCTTTGCATAAAGTCTTCCTGCGCTGAGCGGATACATTTTGTCGGGGATAGAGGACATAACCACTACCTTTTCCGAGTTGAAATTTCGTCCTGATGCCAGATCAATTATCTTTGTTCCCGAGTCAAGCAGCCTTTGCTCCTCTTTTGTGGAAAGCAGCCTTTCGGGTGCCGTGTTGATGAGTATATTCAGTCCCGAAAAGTTCTCTCCCATATCTACCCCCACAACATCTGCACCCGACATTGCAAGGCGATCGATCTTCCCCTCACTTGTTGAATAGATCCTTACCCTCGCGCCAAGGAACATAAGTAGCTCATATAGCACAGAGCCTATCCTTCCGTAGCCGATTAATCCTATCACAAGCTCGGATAGATCACGTCCTGTTTCTGTCAATATTCTGCCCAAAGCGCCGTGGGCGGTAATCCTTGCGTTTTCCAGAAGAAAGTCCTCATCAAAAGCGGCATCATAAACTTCAGCACCCCTGATTTCCATCCCTTCCTTTATGTGAGTGGGTATTCCATAGCCTGCAACTTTAACATCCGGACCTGCCAGATCGATAAGCTCGATCAATGTGATTTCTGTATCAGTTATCCTTATTTTATCTCTCGTTGTTGGAATGGGCAGAACTATTAAGGTGCCGTCACCTTGACCCTTGCTTTCGAGCCATTCGTTAAGAGCACCCAGGCAGATTGTTACCCGTTCTCCACCACCAAGCCTGATTATCTTCATATTTACCTCCAAGGAAAAGCCCCCCGAGGCTCTTAATAAAAGCCCCAAAAAAGGCTCTCATATTACATACTATGAAAAAAGAAAAAATAGGTGATGCAAAAGCACCACCCGAGCATAAATAAATGTTATTGACTAATAATTAATGTGTTTTAATTTTCACCCATATTCTTTGAGAACATCATTGGCATTTTTTCTTTGAGCATCTCCATTTTTTCGGTGCAAAGGCATCTTCCTTTATCAACAATGCTTACAACTCCAACTGCCGCCATTGTCAAAACCATGATAGTAATATATGGGTTCATACACTTTCTTTTCTTTGAAAACATAACAAATTCCTTTCAATACAAATCGCTTTGCTGGAACATATTTTGCCCCAAAAGAAAATTATTATTTACAAAAAACGTGCAAAATCACAAAAAAATGAACCGCCCCTATTCGAGACGGTTTTTGTGATATATCTATCAATGTGCAGTATTTACTTCATCATCCTTATGCTTTCTTATGTTGTGAATCTTGGATGCAATCTTGGAGGAAACCACGTAAATCGCAGTACACCACACGATATATGCGCTGATAAGAATGAGCCAATCGTAACCATAATGAAGCGGTGGGAAGAATTTACAAAGCAATGCAATGGCAGTTGCCAAGGAAGCAAGCCCAACGGTTATCATGATAGGAATAAATCTTGCAACAGTCATCTTTCTCATTAAGAAGAGAGGCTTGCCGTACTTTTCGCTATGCTTATATGCCTGGTAAAGACCTCTGCCAAGGAAGAATGACATAACGCTCCAGAAAACGGACATTATAATCAACTCAACCCACTTATAGGCATTGGTAAGAGTAAGAGGGCCTATGAAGAAATCACCAACATTTTCAAGAACTGTAAATGTGATAAGCACGATGATCGCAGATGCAATACCGAATCTATCGGGCATCTTAATGGAAGAAAGCTTAAATGGCTTATATTTTCCCTCTCGCTTGAGAGCCATCATCTTATTAAGCTTGTTTGCAAGGTAGAACACGCAAACCAATGCAAATGCCACAACCGTTGCGAGGATGAACCAATCGTAATAATAGGAGACTGATCCCTTGTCAGGAAGAAGATACTCAATTCCAAAAATGATAGTCGCCGTACCTACTCCACGTCCTACAATAACAGATGGAATAAACCAAGCAAGCTTCATTTTGATAGTTCCGGCTACCATTGTAAGAGCGTCATCAGGGAAGATGGGGAACATCATCATAAGTGGGAAATAAACCGTTCCGTTATCACGAAGAAGTCCCAGCGCCTTTTCGGTATCCGATTCTCCAAGAAGCTTTTTACAGAAATTATATCCACCAAATCTACCGAGAAGATAAAGCATAGTAGAGGTAACCATAACTCTTGCAAAGGATATTCCAAACGCCGCAAATGGATTTTCATAAAGAGAATTTACCAAAAGAACAAACGCCATAGAAAGACCGGGAATGAAGCAAAGAAGAATGGTGAGTATGCTGAGGATCAGAACGATTCCAATAGTACCAATTACAGATCCCTGATAAACTCTGAACAATTCCATATTAAATGCAATGCCGTCAGCGTTATATTCCATTACTCCGGTAAGAAGCAGTATTCCAAATGTTGCAAGAGATACTAAAAGCACAATACCAAAAAGCTTTGCAAAGCCCTTGATCTGCTCCTTTCTCTCGTCGAAGATTTTTTTGATTTTGTCCTTAAGCTCCAGTGCTTTTTCTTTTATTTTTTCCATAAATCAAAAAATCCTCCTTTCATAAAGTCTAATATATCAATTGTATTTTTATTCTATTTTATAGTATTTTACCACCATTTTCTCTAAAAGTCAATAAAATACCGCATTGTTAACAATTTATTAAAGTATTTTTAAGGAAATAACCTATTTACACTTATTTATCAAAATATTTTAGCATTTTTTTATAATGTCGATTGACAAATCTTTGTATTTAGTGTAAAATGTATAGTGGAAAAATATCTTTAGGATGGAGAAAATAATGATCAAATGTAAGAATTGCGGAGGTCTTTGCGACTATCAGGGTGAGAGCCATTGCCCCAGTTGCCGTGTTGAATATACAGTAACCGAGCTTGAGACCACCGATATGTTAAAAGAAGCCCGCGCCGCTGTAAAAAGACGCGACTTTGAAACCGTAAAAGAGAATTTGCACTTCCTTGCAAACAGAGGCGTTCTTGAAGCAGAAAGAGAGTATGCTGCTATTCTTGAAAAGGGAAAAATTGTTCCTAAAAACCTCGACCTTGCAGCAAAATATTACCTTTCCGCGGCGAGAAAGAATGATGCTCACTCTGCATATAAATACTCTCGCCTTATTGCAAAATCTGACGAAAAGGTAAGCAATTTCTGGCTCGCTTTTGCGGCAATCATCGGCTCAAAGGAAGCATTCCCAAAGGCCGCTGAAATGTATCGCCACGGTGGAGACGAAGATACTGCTACCTACTATTACGCTATGGCAGCTGCCTGTGATGACACATATTCCACAGTTACCATGGCAAAGAGATATTACAACGGAATCAGCGTTCAGCCAAACGAGTCTTATGCAAAGTGGTTTATGGATAGACTTACCTTCCCACCAATATATGCAATCAGACTTAAGCTTGCTCTTCGCAATGTAGAAAGCCACGAGCCCCCAATGCCTGTGCTTGTACATAAGGATGCTATTCTCCGTCGCCTTCTTCGTGATGCAGAGAAGTTCGAGTTCCACGAGGCAAGACGCAAGCTGGCAAGAATCCTCTCCGAAAACAGCGATCCCACTGCACTTTATAATCTTGGAACACTCCTTGCCGAGGGTATTGGCGGAGCTGTTGAAGCAAAGGAGGCTGTTGCAGTTCTTGAACAAGCGCTTGTAGCAGGCTCATCTGACGCGGCTAAATATCTTGGTGATATGTTTGTATCCGGAAAGATCGTTGAACAGGATATCCAGCGCGCTTTGGAATATTATGAACACGCAACATCTATGGGATACAGCAGTGCTTACGAGGCAATGGGTGACATCTTCCGCGAGGGAGAGCTTGTTCCCTGCAATATCGCGTATGCAATAGAGCTCTACAAGATAGGTGGAAACCGCGGTGACGAAAACTGCCGCAACAAGGCAATGGAGCTTATCGAACAAAGAGAACAGCTCTACAAGATAGCAATGAAGCACGAGGAAAGCAAGCCAACAGAGGCATTTGACGCTCTCAGCCTTTCCGCAGCAATGGGTTATCTCCCCTCCCACACCGAGCTTGCAAGATTCTACGAAAACGGAATCGGCACAAAGGTTAATCGCCAGGCAGCCTTCTTCTGGTATGGCTTTGCAGTTAAAAAAGGCGATACAAGCGCTTTATATCATCTCGGCAGATGCTTTGCAAGAGGTATTGGCGTTGAATTCAACTTTAACGTTGCTATGGAAATTCTCACAAAGGCAATAAGAAGCGGCTCTACAAAGGCAAGAGAAGAATTTGACAGACTCAGAAAGAACAAGACAAAGGCTCTCTCCCGCCAGCTCTTCTCCAAGGCAATGCGCCTTATCTATCAGCAAAAATACAGAGAGGCAAGAGCTATTCTCGAGGTTTGCAACGAGTTCAATAATGCACAGGCGGCATACACTCTCGGTTGTATGTATGAGTTTGGCCTTGGCGGATATACTGATAGAGAAGGAGCAAAGGCTCTTTACGAATACGCCTACAAGGAAAAGTTCCGCGATCCCAGGCAGGAATATAAGCTCAAGATCTTAAGAATGACAAGATAATTATAGCTTTTTGACAACTATATTTTA
>JAZKZW010000043.1:0-5716 GCA_045612865.1 Eubacteriales bacterium | reverse complement strand
AAAGGGACTTGAAGGTCATATCCTTGAAGGAAACGAGCATATTCTGATACTTAACAAGCTCATCGGATGTAAGAAGAGCTGTAACGTCAATAGCCTCTGCAACGTATGTGATACCGTCGTTAACGAACTCGAAGGTAGCGTCAATAATCTCGATCTCACCTGCCCAAGCTGCCTTGTAGCCTGTGATTCTGATCTTTGTACCAACAGTAAGCTTTTTAGCGTCCTTTTCGGAGCAAGCAAGCTCGTATGCGAAGTAACCGCCGTCAACGTCCTGAAGATAAACGGTGATCTTGTTGTCCCACCAGGACTGGTGACCCTGAACGTAAGCCTCGATAACAACCTCTGCATCAAGTGCAGCTGCATCGTACTCTGCCCATGTCATAACGCCTTCGCTCTTTGAGTTAGCGCCGCCCTTAACGGAAACGCTTGTGATGTGGGGGTTCATACCGTTGTACCAGTAAAGGAAGCCTTCAACATCAACAACGTCGCCAGCCTTGAGAGCCTCAACTGCAAGGTAAAGCTCGCTTGATGGACCTGTGAGATATCTTTCAACACAGAAATCATAGTTAACGCCGTCTTTTCTGAATGTAACGTAGATGTCATCACCGCGCTGACCGCCCTTGTAGGAAAGGGATACGAACATCATACCCTTGAAGGAAACGAGCATGTTCTGGTGCTTAACGAGATCATCGGAGCCAAGGAGAGATGTAACATCCGTAGGAGCTGCAACGTAGGTAAGACCGTCATTTACAAATTCAAATGTGCAACCTGCGTCAATTTCAACTTCTCCGGCCCAAGCAGCCTTGTAACCTGTGATTCTGATCTTTGTACCGGGTGTGAGCTTAGCTGCATCCTCTTCGGAGCATTCCATGTTGTATGCGAAGTAACCACCGTCGAGGTCCTGAAGATAAACTGTAATCTTGTTATCCCACCAGGACTGATGACCCTGAACGTAAGCTTCGATAACAACGGGAGTATTAAGCTCTGCTGCATCGTACTCTGCCCATGTCATAACGCCTTCGCTCTTTGCGTTGAGGTCTTTTTCAGGATCAGGATCGGGTGTAGGATCGGGATCTGGAGTAGGATCGGGATCTGGAGTAGGATCGGGAGTAGGATCTTCGGTTGGAGGAGTCTGATTGCCACCAAGACCGGGGATGTACTGGAGTAAAGCATCGCAAGAGGTGAGCGCCAAAGCACAGCACATCAATAAAGCGAGTACGAGGGATACAAAACGAATAGATTTTTTCATTCTTAAATCATCCTTTGCTTTTATTTTTGTTTTCTGAAGAACTAACTTCATCAATTTTATTATAACTAATTCCTACCTAAAAGTCAATATTATTTGTATTTTTTTCTCTTAAATAATAACTGCACAAGGTAGTAGGATATAATAAATACCCAAGCTGCGCATATAGCGCCTATCAAATACTTGGCTTCTGTGGGGATTCCGTCGAATTCTGTCTTTTCAAATTCCAGCTTGTAGAGGGAGATCATCTTTTCGTAAAGAGTTGCCATATACGCCTCATCTACGGTCTGCTTTCTTTTAATGGACTTACAAACCTCCTCTATCATCTGACCTGCCGCATTACGGAGATTTGCCGAGCCGTTGAATACGGGGGTAATAAAGGTAGCGTCCAGATTGTCAAGCAGGAGCTTTGATGCATCGATCTTAACACTGTAGTAGGAAAGACCTGTAACAGGATCGTCGGGCTGACCTGATTTTGCGAGGTAGTCCTGATATGCGGGGTCGCTGTGTGCCTTTGAGGTAACGGGGAGGTAGCCTTCGGTCTGTGAGTAAGCAATCTGCACCTCGTTTGTGAGAAGATACTGAACAAAGAGCCAGGATGCCATAACCTCATCGGTATTTTCCTTGTTGAATATACAAACCGAGGGACCCTGGGAAATCATCTTTGGGTTCTCCGCATCAAACTGTGGAATAGGTCTTACGATAATTTCGCAGTCAACAAGCTCGTTTTCGGGAATGTCGATCTGTGGAGCCTTTGGACCCATCCAGGTAGCGCCGGCGGTAGAGTCTGCAGCGAAGATACACTGACCTGCGTTAAGGTAGTTGCCGGGGTAGCTGGAGATCTTGAAGGTGGAGAATGCACCTGTGGATGTGTGGTCTGCAATATCGTAGAGAAGCTCTTTTGTAGTGTCATTGAACATGAGGATCTCGCCGGATTCCTTGGAGTAGCCTGCGCCCTTTTGCTCCAACATCTGAATCATCATATTATCTGTAGATTTGTAGATAAAGGGAATAAGTGTCTTCTGACCGTTGAGATTGTAGTTTCCGTTTGCATCCTTACCCATTGCCATCGCCTTCTCGGATGCCTCCCAAACAAAGTCCCAGGTGAGAATTTCGGGAATTTCCTCGTAGCCAAGCTCGCGGAGCATAGTAGCATTGATGTAGAGCGCCTCGGTAGATCTCATGTAGGGAATAGCGTACTGCACGCCGTCTATAATGCCCTCGTTGAGGAACTGGGGAATGATCTCGCTCTTTTTTGGTGCGTCAAACTTAACCTTGCTGCCGCCAAAGCCCCACTGGGGGTCGTTCATAAGATCATCGAGAGGGACAACAACGTTCTCGCCCGTTTTGTAGGTTGCGATGTGGTCGGGATAGGTGATACAAACGTTAGGTGTTGTACCTGTTGTGATGTTTGTAATAACGTCCTTATATATCTCGTTGTAATCTGCGTAAAGCTTTAGTGTTACGTCAATATTTGGGTAGAGAGATTCAAAGTCGCGAGCGGCCTTGTGATAAACTGCCTGCTGATACTCATTGTTCTCGTTCTTTGCCCAGAATGTGATGCTGATATTTCTGTTAGGGTCAAAATCCTCGGGAACCTCAAACCTTTCTGTTACCAAAATTCCGTGGCAGGATGCAAGAGGAATTAATACAGCAACAAGGAGAAATATCAGGCAAATTGTAGATATAAGTTTACATTTTCTCATCCTTTTGTACCTCCTCTGGCAACGCCCTCCATAATCTTGTTTCTAAAAATGAGGAACAGAAGTATAAGCGGGATGGAAACGGTAACTACTGCCGCCATCATTGCGGGGACGTTTTCTCTACCAAATCCGCTTTCCTTAATTGCCTGAATACCGTTGGAAATAAGATACTTTTCCTCGTCGTCGGTAACGAGTCTTGGCCAAACGTAGGAGTTCCAGCACTCAATAACCTTAAGGATAGTAACAGTAACAACCGTGGGCTTGCAGATGGGAATCATCACCTTGAATAGATACTTTAAGTCGGTTGTTCCGTCCACCTTTGCGGCGTAGTAAAGCTCGTTTGGCACCTGCTGGAAGTTCTCCTTTAAGAGGTAGATATAGAACACAGATGTTACGGACGGAAGCACAAGACCAAGGAGAGTGTTTCTCATATCAAGGTTTGTAACGGTGATGTAGTTTGTGATAACAACAAGCTCCGCGGGAATCATCATAAGCGAGAGGAAGAAGGTAAATACAAGATTCTTGCCCTTAAAGTTGATTCTTGCAAAGCCGTAGGAGGCAAGCACGGTGACGATGAGCATTATGCCGGTTGTCAGCAGTGTAAATACAAGGGTGTTTGCCAGATATTTTACAAGTGGAACTGCGTCAAAGGCTGTCTGGTAGCTTTCGAGAGTGGGGCTTGTAACGGTAATCTTTGTGAAAATATCCATCTCGGAGTTGAAGCCGCCGTAGCTTTTGAGCGAGGTGATTATCATATAGTAGAAGGGGAAGAGAACTATCAGCGCCCAAATGCCGAGAAGTCCAACGATAACCGCGCTTCTGATGTTCTTTTTTGTAAGGAGCTTTCCTCGCGCCTTTTTTGTCTTTACGGTGGCTTTCTTTATTGCTACGGTGCTTTCTACCACAGCGTTGTCCTCCGAAAGACTGATTTCAGGGAGATCATTTCTCATATTTTCCATGTCGCACCTCCCAAGCTTAAGAATAATGTACGTGCTTTTTACTTACCATAAGGTTGATGCAGGTAATTGTAAGCACTATGATAAAGAGAATGATTGCCGCCGCAGAAGCATAAGAGGGATAACCTCCGCCCTCGCCGTACAGCATATCATAAACGTAACCAACAATGGTGTTCATCTCCGCAAGGTTGAGGTTTGAGCCAAAGAGGGCAACCGCATCGCTGTAAGCCTTGAAAGCACCGATAAAGCCTGTGATAACAAGGTAGAAGAGCATTGGGGAGATCATTGGTATTGTAATTTTTGTAAACATTCTGCGGTTGCTTGTGCCGTCCACCAGGGCTGCATCGTAAAAATGCTTTGGAACGGAGGCAATAGCGCCGGTGAGAATGAGGATCTTGAAGGGAAGAACAACCCAGATTGTGTAGAAGCAGAGGACAAACATCTTCGCCTCATAAGGGCCGTTTATAAAGTCCACGGGAGTCATGCCAAAGAGGGCGAGAGCCATATTAACAAGTCCTGCGGATTGGTCGGTCTTCTGGAAAAGGAGCATGAACACAAGTCCAACTGCCAGAGTGTTTGTAACGTAGGGGAGGAAGAATATTGTCTGGAAAAGGTTGCGCAGCTTCTTTATGGAAGCAAGTCCAAGGGAGATAAAGAGCGCAAGCAGGGTTGAGAGCGGAACCGTTATCATAACCAGAATAAAGGTATTCTTCAGCGCCTGGAGGAAGTATGGGTCGTTCAGAACATAGAGGTAGTTGTATATGCCCGTTCCGTAGTACTGGCCGGATGCCGAGTTGTATCCCTCCTCAAATGAATATATAAAAACGTCGATTAAGGGATAGACTAAGAACGCGCCTAAAAATAGGAACGCAGGTAGGATGTATAGCCAGCCCTTCCAGTTTTGCTTTTCCATAAAAATCTCCTTTCTGCCCCTTATGGGACAGCCGTCTCTCGGTAGCTCCGAGGTCGCGTATAAGTAATCGGTCGGGCGCACGCGCCCCCAGTAAATACTCGTACATAATAATTATAACAGATTTTTACCATTTCGTCAATAGTGAGAATAAAAATATAAAAACACCTTGAAAAAGGCGTGAAGATGTGGTAAAATTAACTTGTACCCCGCCGCGTGAAGAAGGGGAGTCTTTTTAATAAGTTGGATTCCGTTTGTTTTTACCAGGTAGATTTTGGTGCAAAAAAGCCGTTAAAAGACAATTAAAGTTTACAAAACAAGGTAAAATGATGAAAATTTACGTTCCTAACTATTATAACAAATTCAAATGTATAGCAGATAAATGCACGGACAACTGCTGTATCGGCTGGGGAATTGACATTGACAGCGAGAGCTTTGAGAGGTATAAATCCCTGGGTGAAGAACCGAGAACAGAGCTTATGAAAACCATTGAGTTTGGTGAAACCATCTCCTTTAAGTGTGATAAAAACGGCAGATGTGCAAACCTTGACGAGCGAGGTCTGTGCCGTATAATTTCCCGCCTTGGCGAGGGGTATCTTTGCCAGATCTGCCGTGACCATCCAAGATATTTTAATATGGTTGGTGATAGGTGCGAGGGTGGTGTAGGTATCGCCTGTGAGGTTGCCGCCGACCTTGTTTTGTCTATGGATAGTATGCCCGAAATTCAGCAGATCGATAGCCCCGATGAGGTAGAAAATTTCTCAGAAGTAAGCCCCCTTGCCCGCTCGGCGCGAGATTATATCTTTAATTTGCTGTTCTCCCCCGAGGATGTAAATAACCTCTACGGCTCGGTGATTTTTGCGGCAGATATGCTGGATGACCTAATTTTTGACGCCCTCTG
>JAZKZW010000042.1:0-1564 GCA_045612865.1 Eubacteriales bacterium | reverse complement strand
GAGTGGATGTAGCGTAAATGTAGCACATTGCATTTGCCAAAACGTTCATTGCCCAGGACAAACTGATGGTGGCAGGTGACTTCATCTGCCTCAAACATCTCGTTTCCAAGAAAAGCATCCATCAATGGGGCATAGCCGATGATATCCGAGCAAAGCAAATAGCAACAGCCCTCTTCAGTCGAAGAGAATACGGCGTATTGTGGGGTATTTGGTTTCATCATTATACAATATAAGCTTTTTTATACTTGTTATATACATCTATTACAGTGCTCAACTCGAGCTCTGTCCAGCGGCTTCTGCCACCCATACGCGTATAGAAACGAGATCGCTTCCATCCTGTGCGTTTACAAACATCTTCAAGGAACAATGTCTTGAACTCTCTATCCATGAGGTGATAGAACTCGTTTACTTCAGATATTCTATGCATGGCTTACAAGGATTGATGGTTTAAGTTCTATAGTTGGGCTATTGGGATAAACGGCATCGTATCCAAATTTGACGGCAATGCCGTTAATATAGGATTTACGATTAGCGTTTGGAGTGGACGCACCATCACGCCACTTGTAATAACAGGAGAAAGAGATTTGGCAGCTCTCAATAATCTGCCTACGAATCTCAAAATAGAGGGATTTATCAACATGTGATAGAAAATCCCGAAATCTTTTGTCATTTTTTTTCATAAAAAATCAATTTTTTTTGGTTTTTTCTTGCATATGTTGGAAAAAAGGTGTAATTTTGCACCGTTTTCGCTTGCAAAGGTACGACATTTTGTCGGATTGTGCAAGTATTTTGTAGTTTTTGTGTGAATTTTTATCACTTTTTTTATGAAATCCGAAGAAATAGCAAAAAGATTGACTGAATTTCGCAAATCACAGCACATCACTGTGAGAGTATTAAGCGAACAGATAGGCATGGAAGAAGGCACCTTGGGCATTCAACTGCTCGGAAAGCGAAATATAGCCTACTCTACTCTGGAGAAAATCATAGAGACCTACCCACAGTTATCTATCGAGTGGGTACTTTTCGGAAGAGGCGAAATGCTCCTCACTGAGGAACAGGTCAATTTTGCTGCTTTCAAGGTAGAGAACGATGAACTCAAAATGCAGGTCAAAGAGCAGCAAGAACAAATCAAAAAACTCGAAGCGCAGGTAGAAGTGCTTATGAGAACTATTCACGGCAAGATGGAGGGATAACTCATATATTATATTTCGTGCGCTCACACGCAAGAAAAAGGGGCAATTAGAGAAAGGAAACCGCAGGTAGTCATCTGCGGTTTTCTTATATAAGAGTACTTTATAAGGATACACAAATCGTCATAGGGACTTTTAAGCGCTTGGAAAAAAAGTGTGAATTTTTTGGACGAATTATTTGTGTATATCAGAAATTTATAGTACCTTTGCAGCAGAAAAATCGTCATCAAAATCGGACCTCAAATCGGTACAAAATCGAACCTGAAATCGGACCTAAAATCGGTACACGATAAGCGAGCCGAAAAAGGGAAGATTCCGATGAAGATGACATCAGAGCAACATATATTAACTTGTATTTGACTATTACTTAGCAG
>JAZKZW010000041.1:0-16475 GCA_045612865.1 Eubacteriales bacterium | reverse complement strand
CCCTCAAACTCGTTTATTGTTCCAAAGGGGCGAACTCGAGGCTGATCTCCCTCCACGGTTGCAAGATAGTAAACCTCTGCTTTTTTTAGAAAATCATAAACTCTTTTCATTTTGCAAAATCCTTTCTGCTGAAAAGCTTGTATCTTTTGAATGTAAAATCTCGATAAAGTATATTTTTGCGAGAAAAGGCTTTCTCGGCAGCTTCTGTGTGTTGAAAAACAAGGAAATTATGCGTTTTTACGGAAAAGGTTAAGCTGAAACGGTCGTAAAATGTTGAAAACTTGGGAAAAATGAAAAATAAAGAAGAAAAAAACTCACATTCAAAACACAGAAAAACACAAGTTTTCCACACTCAATTTTTCAAAAAAATCGCCAAAAACCATTAAAAAACCTAAAGTTTCTAACACTTTCAACACAACCGATGTTGATAACTTATTTTTATATGTAGTTTTCCACAACGAAAATGTTGAAAATGTGGAAAACTTTTTTGTTTTAGGAAAAATGTATAGGAGTTATCTGCAAATGATCTGTATATCTCGCCTTTGTTACTAGTCGGATTTGTTTTTAAATCACGAAAAAGGATATATTTTTACATTACCAAACTATCGCAAATAAAGTGTTTTCACAATCAACTGCATGAAAATTTAGATGCATAAATATTGAACAAGTGTCAATTATCTATAGTGGTATTTATATTAATAAACCAATCCGAGAGAAACACATATAAAAGGACGATAAAACACAAAATTTTGCATTATATTACGGAAAAACTACATTATATATAAAAGAAATGTATTGTATCTCAAAGGAATGAAATATTCTTATAGGAATGAAATATACCCCAAAAGAGCTGCAATTTATCCTGGAAAGCTGTAATTTATTACAAATAACTGCGAATTATCCTTGAAATGCCCTTTTATATTCTCATCATAAGCTCTTTTGCTACTGCTGCATACTCGAGAGAGCCTTTTCCATAAGGATCGTGATAACAAATGGGTTCGCCGTAGCCGGGCGCCTCGGAAATACGAACGGTTCTTGAAATTGGAACCTTGAAGAGGATGTCATCGTAGTACTTTTTCAGCTCTGTAACAACCTGACCGGTGAGAGTAAGTCTGCCGTTGTACATAGTAAGGAGCATTCCCACTATCTGAAGGTTGGGATTATAGAACTGACGAATCTTTTTAACGGTGTTCATAAGCTGCGACATACCTTCGAGAGAGTAAAATTCGCACTGCATAGGGATAACAACGCCATCGGAAATGGATAAAGCCTTTACAGTAAGCATACCAAGTGAGGGAGGACAGTCGATAAATATGTAGTCATAGTCCTCTTTTATGGATTCGAGAGCGATTTTTGTAAAGTTCTCTGCCCCTTCCTCAAGGTCGTAAAGCTCGAGCTCTGCACCTGCAAGGTCGATTGTAGCCGGAACAACGGACAAATTTTTGAATTTTGTCTTGATAATAGCTTCTTTTATGTCACAGCGACCGATAATAACGTCGTAAATAGTCTTTTTAATCTTAGATTTTGAAAGTCCGAGGCCGCTTGTGGCATTACCCTGGGGATCCATATCGATCATAAGAACCTTTTTGCCCTTGTTGGCAATTTGAGCAGAAATATTAACGCAGGATGTTGTCTTGCCTACTCCGCCCTTTTGATTAGAAAATGAAACAACTTTTGCCATAAAATCTCCATTTTGCGCATTTTGCAAGGAATTTAGTGATAAAATACTTAAAAAACGCTGAAAAACATTGAAAAAGCATTAAATTACATTGAAAAAATAATTAAAAATGCAAAAATACCTTACTTTGCGATAAATTATAAAATAACAATTATATTATACAATAATAAGCATTTAAAGTCAATAAATTCCTATATGTTTTTAAATATTTTTTTACAGATAAATCACTTTTTTGTTGTTGCTTATTAAAGCGGAACTGCAAACACCAAACATTAAAATGTACCACTCCGCAATTTATCGAAATGATTTTGATCTTAACACAAAAACAAGTAAAAGCAGCTCTAATTTAACAAAAAAGCAGTAATTTATCGTCAAGAAATTCTAAAATACCCGTTTTTTCAATATGTTTCACGTGAAACATCGCAATTTACTATGATAAACATTATAAAACGGGTACAAACGATGGATAATATAAAGATATAAGGGAAATCGTCAAAAATCTACGAAAAAACAAATGTTTCACGTGAAACATTACATAAAACAACCATAACAAAAAAACAGCCAAATAAGCAAAAACAATATATAACTTGAGGAAAAAACCGCAAAGCAAACTTAAAAACCACCCAAAACAAATTAAAACAGGGTATTGAGTTGATAAATGAAGACACAAATGGGTTCTTAACTGTATATAAGCAATAAATACGAGAGCATAGAAGCAACAAATAGTGATAACCGAGGGGTGATAAGCTTACATTGGTGAAATTTTAGTATATAACAACAAAAAATATAATGTTTCACGTGAAACAATCATTAAATCGGATAAAAAACCTTACTTTTACACATAAAACTTGATAAAACATACAATTCTGATGGAAAAACGGCTAAAAACCATTAAAAATATCAAAAAAAATACAAAAAACTCAAAAACCATCAATATTTGGGTTAATTAAGATGTGTTTTGTCACATCTAATTCAATATGTTCTATATCCAAAAACGATTAAAAAGCGTGACGGGATATTAAAAAAGCACTTTTTTATGTAGAAAATAGAATCTTTGTTGATATAACGCAAAAAAACGGCAATTTTGATGGGGATTTATTAAAAAACGCAGGCGTTTTTGCTTTTATAGCTAGTTTTCTTGAAAAATATTGTAAAAATTAACCTATATTCAATATACATTGTAAAAATTGAACTGCAGAAAGATTACTCGGGTGATTTATGCTGTGATTTTTAACCTTTTTGCATAAAATGGTAGTGGTTTTTACGAAGTATCAAAAATATACGCAACTTGTAGTAGCATTACCGCAGATAAAGAGGATTAAAAATGCTATAAAAATCACAAAATTCGTATTTAATGCTATATAAATATACTGCATATAAAGAATAAATATACACATAGTATAGAGCTTCATCCTGATCTGATTTAGTTTTTTTACCTCTTGTTTTTTGATTGAAAAAAGCTTCTTGTAGAGAATACAAAGTCTGTTCTTTATCTTGAAATTCATCAATATTGCTATTTATTAATATGTTTTGTAAGTAAAATATACGATATATTGCAAAATGAAAAATATTGTCTGTTTTAGAAAAAACTATATGTAACTTCGAGATGTGGAGCTGTTGGGCTTTAACTGCTGTATTCAAGTTATGTGCGTTGAGTCGAAAAACATTTGATATATGTGCATAAATATACATAAAATCTATGAATCGAAATATAATGACGATTGTTCGATAATGCAATATGCATATTTTACTTTTTTTGATTGCGGTGCTGTAATTTATCACTGTTTTATTCTTTTGTACTGATTTTGTTGTTATTTGTGCCTTGTTTTGCTTTTTTTCATCTGCAATCGGGTTAAATATTTATATAATTTTCGCAATAGTATTGAAAAAAACTTTTTAAAAGGGTATAATATAGGTAGAAAAGAAAAAGAAAGCGTAGTCATACAAATGAATCATTGGGAAAAAACAGAGGGCTTTGACCCTAAAAAACACACGAAAATTATTATAGTGCGCCACGGAGAAAGCCTTGGTAATCTTCATCAAATCATGCTTGGTCACACTAATATCGACCTTGCGCCAAGAGGCTATGTTCAGGCTGATGCGGCTGCCGAATATTTGAAGGATGAGCCTATAGATGCCATTTATTCCAGCGATCTGATCCGAGCATATAACACGGCAATCCCCCACGCAAAGATGAGAAATCTTGATATAACTACCTCACGCGAGCTTCGCGAATGTTATGTTGGCGAATGGGAAAACGTGCCCCTTGACGAGATAGTAGAGAAGTGGCCCGACCTGTTCTTTGAGGGCTGGAGAAAGAGCTTTGGAACCTTTAGAATTCCCGGCGGCGAGAGTGTGCAGGAGGCTGCAACACGCTTCTATAATGAGGTTTTGCGCATAGCTAGAGAGAATGTAGGGAAGACCGTTTTGATAACTGCTCACGCGGCCGTTATACGCGGATTCTGGGGCAAAATTACAAAGACCCCGCCCGAGCTTTTAGCCACAACCCATCCTTATCCTACCAATGCGTCCTGCTCATTTGTATGGTATGACGGGGAAGACCTCATACCTCTTGATTACTCGGTTGACGAGCATCTGTCTGAGATTGGAACTATAAAATTTAAGTATTGATCGACATAAAAGCAAATAATTGTTTACAAAAACCCACATTTTAACACCAAAAATCGCGAAGTAAAAAGGAGAACGTTATGACTAAAATTAAAAAATACGGCATTTTATCTCTGATTATCAATCTTATATTCACCCTCGGTGGTGCAGGCCTCTTTCTCTATTTTATAACATCTCTTGATCAGCTTAGCTTTGAAAGGGTGGATATTGGTGGTACGGAGTATGGCCCGTTCGCGCTCTTGTTATTGGTTTTTGTGGGGGCAGCGTTTCTTTTGCTATTGGCTATTCCGCTTGTTCATTTTATTCTTGGCGGATTCAATTCTTTGATGATGATTTTTCAGATTCTCACCGGCAAATCCGGCTTTTCCATCCCTGCGCTCTTTGTTGATATTTTGATGATATTGATAGATGCAGGCTTTGCCATCAGAAGCATTTTGTTTGTCTTCACGGGATACGGGGCTGTGGTGCTTGTTTTTGTGATTCCTTTGGCAATGGCGATAACCTCTTTGGTGCTACATATAAAGGCTCTTGGAGCAAAGGGCGAGTAAGAGTCAAACATTTTGAATATAAAAAAGAGAGGACATTTCGGGCTATTTTCCGATTTGCTCTCTCTTGTTTTTTTGTGAAAAATTCTTATTTATTAAAAAGCTTTTTGAACCAGCTCTGGCGGTATTTGGAGTTATCCTCACCGAGGGAGGTGCCGAATTCTGTAATAAGCTTTTTCTGGTCGGAATTAAGGTTTCTTGGGGTTTCAACCACAACGGTAAAGATCAGGTTACCCTTTCTGCCCGTGTTGACGTCGGCTATGCCCCTGCCCCTGAGGGTAAAGGATGTACCGGTCTGTGTGCCTTCGGGAATAGTGTATTTCTCTGTTCCGCCGCCGAGGGTTGGAATATCAATCTCTGCTCCGAGGGCTGCCTCTGCAAATGAAATTGGAACCTCACAGAGAATATCGTTGCCGTCGCGCTGGAAGATGTCGTGCTCTGCTACTCTAACCTCAATGATAAGATCGCCGTTCATGCCGCCGTTTCTGCCGCAAGAGCCCTGTCCGCGCTTAACGATTCTCTGGAGATGATCTATGCCTGCGGGAATCTGAATTTCAAACTTCTTTTTAAGTCTTACATAGCCCTTTCCGTTACAGTTCTGGCAAGGGGTCTTAATGATTTTACCGGTGCCCTTACAGGGTGCGCAGGTGCGCTGTGTCTGCATAAAACCGAGCATTGTCTGCTGTTTAACGGTAACTCTACCTGCGCCGCGACAAGCCGCACAGGTCTCTACCTCACTACCCTTGGCTGCGCCGGTAGCACCACAGTCGGGACATTCCTCAATTCTTGCAAACTCAATATCCTTCTTGCAACCGAACGCCGCTTCTTCAAAGGTGAGGTTTACGTATGTGCCAACGTCGTCGCCGTCAATGGGGGCGTTTCTTCTTGATCTTGATGAGCCAGAGCTGCCGCCACCGAAGAAGGAAGAAAATATATCGCCAAAGTCAAAGTCAGCACCACCGAAGCCACCAAAGCCACCAAAGCCCGAGCCACCTGATGATGGGTCAAATGCCGAGTGACCAAAGCGGTCGTATTTCTCTCTCTTTTGTGAATCGGAGAGCACCTCGTATGCCTCGTTAGCTTCCTTAAACTTCTTTTCTGCCTCTGCATCTCCGGGGTTAAGGTCGGGGTGATATTTTTTTGCAAGGCTGCGGTAGGCCTTTTTTATTTCATCGTCCGAGGCTGATTTTGAAACACCAAGGACATCATAATAATCTCGTTTGTTGTCTGCCATGTTTATTGCCTTTGCTTATTAAAATCTAGTAAAAGTAAATAATGGTTTACAAAAACCAGGGTTTTTGGATTTGTTTATACATTAGTAGTAGGGCAACGATGCTGTTGCCCTACGTTGTTTTTTTAGGTTAGGATTAGTTACCTGTCTTGTCTTCAAAGCCTGCGTCGTAGTAGGTGTTGTCGCCACCCTGCTGGTCTGCTCCGGGGTTGCCCTGCTGTCCTGCCTGAGCCTGATAGAGCTTTTCGGCGATGGGGTAGAATGCCTTTTGGAGAGCCTCTGTGTCTGCCTTGATAGCATCTGTGTTGCCACCCTTGATTGTCTCGCGGAGCTTTGCAATAGCATCATTTACGGGAGCTTTTTCAGAGTCGGAAACCTTGTCGCCGAGGTCGGTGAGAGTCTTTTCTGTCTGGAAGATTGTGTTTTCAGCCATGTTCTTAACCTCAACAGCTTCCTTCTGCTTCTTATCTTCTTCAGCAAATCTCTCTGCCTCGTGAACAGCCTTTTCAATGTCTTCCTTGGACATATTTGTGCTGGATGTGATGGTGATGTGCTGTTCCTTGCCTGTGCCCTTGTCGCAAGCTGTTACATTAACAATACCGTTTGCGTCGATGTCAAATGTAACCTCGATCTGTGGAATTCCACGGGGAGCAGAGGGGATACCGTCAAGAATGAATCTACCAAGAGTTGTGTTACCTGCAGCCATTTCACGCTCGCCCTGAAGCACGTGGATCTCAACGGATGTCTGTCCGTCTGCCGCTGTGGAGTAAACCTGGCTCTTCTTTACGGGAATAGTTGTGTTACGGTCGATGATTCTGTTGAATACGCCGCCGAGAGTTTCGATACCGAGAGAAAGGGGAGTAACGTCGAGAAGGAGAACGTCCTTAACATCGCCGCCAAGAACGCCGCCCTGAATTGCAGCACCGATAGCTACGCACTCGTCGGGGTTAATGCCCTTGAAGGGTTCCTTGCCCATAAACTTCTTAACTGCTTCCTGAACTGCGGGGATTCTTGTAGAACCACCAACAAGGAGAACCTTTGAAATCTGGGATGCGGAGAGACCGGAGTCGCGAAGAACCTTTGCTGTGGGCTCCATTGTTGCCTGAACAAGGTCGTGGGTAAGCTCGTCAAACTTTGCTCTTGTAAGTGTTGCCTCAAAGTGCTTGGGGCCTGTTGCATCTGCTGTGATAAAGGGGAGAGAAATGTTAGAGGACATTACGCCGGAGAGCTCGATCTTTGCCTTTTCAGCCGCGTCCTTAAGTCTCTGTGCAGCCATCTTATCCTTGCGGAGGTCGATGCCGCCGTTTTCTGCTGCGAAGGTGTTTGCCATCCAGTTAACGATGCGCTCGTCAAAGTCGTCACCACCGAGCTTGTTGTTACCAGCGGTTGCAAGAACCTCAAATACGCCGTCGGAAATGTCAAGGAGAGATACGTCGAATGTACCACCACCAAGGTCGAATACCATGATCTTCTGGCTCTCTTCCTTATCCATACCGTATGCGAGAGCTGCCGCGGTGGGCTCGTTGATAATTCTCTTAACCTCAAGACCTGCAATCTTACCTGCGTCCTTTGTTGCCTGGCGCTGTGCGTCGGTGAAGTAAGCGGGAACTGTAATAACTGCATCTGTAACCTTTGTGCCGAGATATGCCTCTGCGTCAGCCTTAAGCTTCTGAAGGATCATAGCAGAAATTTCCTGAGGTGTGTATGCCTTGTCGTCGATAGAAACTCTTGTGTCTGTGCCCATCTGGCGCTTGATAGAGCTAACTGTTTTGTCCGGGTTTGTAACTGCCTGGCGCTTTGCAACCTGACCAACAAGTCTTTCGCCTGTCTTTGTAAATGCTACTACGGAAGGAGTTGTTCTTGCTCCCTCGGGATTAGTGATAACGATGGGCTCGCCACCCTCGAATACTGCAACGCAGGAATTTGTTGTACCTAAGTCAATACCAATGATTTTTCCCATGATATTTTACCTCCAATATATAGAAAATGTTTTTTATTATCTTTGTTAAAATTTGTGTAAATTGTGTCTAAATGTAAATATTAGTTAGCAGTTTTAACCATTGCGAAGCGAATTATGCGCTTACCTTTTTTATATCCCTTTTGGAATACCTCAACAATCTCGCCCTCACCATAAGCCTCGTCATCAATGTGGAGAACCGCGTTGTGAAGGTTGGGATCAAAGCTTTCGCCTGCCGCACCTACCACCTCAACACCCAGCTTTTCAAAAACGGATGTGGTTGCCTTTGCTGTCATAACAAGACCTTCAAGAACCTTGTCGCCACCCTCAAACATTGCCGCGCGCTCGAGATTATCAATAATAGGAAGAAGCTCTGCTACTGTATCAGCCATTGCCGCCTCGTAGATTCCGTCCTTTTCTTCTCTGGAGCGACGTCTAAAGTTATCGTACTCTGCCGCCATGCGAAGATACTTGTCGTCCTTTTCCTTTATCTCGGCTTTGAGCGCCTCGACCTCTGCCTTGAGAGCTTCGATCTCCTTTTGCAGCTTTTCGGATTTTGGAGCAGCCTTTTTTGTGCTTTCCTTTAACTCCTCAACGGGAGTCTCTGTATTCTTTTCTTTCATTATCTGATCCTTTCGGTTATTAATCATTGTCGTCGTAGCCCGAGCCGAGGAGTGATTCTGCGCCATACATTTTGTCAATTCCGCTGGCGAGACCACTTATCATCTCGATAACCTTGGAGTAGTTCATTCTCTTTGGACCGATAACTCCAACCGCAAGCTGCTTGCCACCGATATTGACATTTTTAAAGATAAGCGTGGTGTTCTTCATGCCGTCCTGCTCATCATCTGTGCCGATGTAAACGTGTATGTCGTTGTCGATAGCTCGTGTGTGGTTTGAGATAACATCCAGCAGTCTATCCTTTTTCTCGAGAACGCCCATAAGGTTTTTGAAATCCGAAACGTCCGAATATTCGGGGTACTCAAGAAGCTTTGTAATGCCCTCAAGTCTAACGTCCGCCTGGTCAAGCTCGCTCATCGTTTCGTATATGACCTTAATGGTGGGGTGAATCATAGCCCCTGCCGAGCCCATAAGAGCCTCAAGCCTTACGATGGTTGGCATCGCGATTTCATCGCTTGTCAGGTTAACGAGGTACATGTTTGCCGCCTCATTGAATCTTGAAAGCACGTCTTCATTTATTGTAAAGGGCAGATGAATGGTCTTTGTTTTAACTATATCGCCCTCAAAGGTCATAACCAAAAGGAAATCTCTCTGGGAGAGCAGAACGCTCTTGAACTGGTTGATTCTCACCTTGCCGAGGCCGGGGTTGAAAGCGATACCTGTATAATCTGTGCAGGAGGAAGCAAGCTTTGATGCCTCGCTGAGGATCTCATCCATCTCGGTGAGCTTGTAGCGGAGCAGCTCGTTTATCTGATCGATCTCGGATCTGGTCTGACTGTACTGATTAACAAGAGAGTCAACGTAATATCTGTAGCCAAGCTCCGAGGGGATTCTACCTGCCGATGTATGTGGCTGAACAAGATAACCCATTTCCTCCAGCTCTGCCATCTCATTACGGATGGTTGCTGATGAGCAGGGGATGTTCTCGTCCTGGGAGAGATACTTTGAGCCGACGGGCTCTCCGTGAGTTATGTGAGCATCAACGATTGCTTTAAGGATCTGCATTTTTCTCGGGGAAAGTCGTCTGTCGTCCATCTGTATGCCTCTTTCTGTCGAATTTTAGCACTCTACACGACCAAGTGCTAATGTTTACACTATCATTATACCCAAAAACCGAGAAAAGTCAAGAGTTTTTGTAAAATTTCTTTATGAATTTTTTGTTAATGATTATCGTTCTGGCACTTAAAGTGCTAATTTTGCTAAATTTTACCCCATTTTGTCGGAATCAAGGCTGCTATCCTGAGCTTTCGGTGCTCGACTGGCGATAAAATGGCTGTAAGGGCTTGAAAATTCGCCTCTGGAGCGGCTTTGGCTCTTATATAGTATAATTTCACCTATAAAATATTTAACGCCGTGTGCGGGCTAAAAAACGCCTGTGCGCTCCTTCTTTGAAATAACCCACAAAATCCTTCACTGCGTTCCCAAATCTATGTCATAAAAACAATGCCCGCAAAATCCATCTTCGAAACCTGTACCCAAAAATATATGTCCAAAAACGCCCTGTTTTGAGAGTCGCAAAAAAATCGTTCGACCCGTCGTCCGACGTCGCCTCCTAGATAAGAATAGATAAGAAAAGATAAGAATAGACAAGAATAGATTAGATAAGAGTAGAGTAGAGAAGAATAGATAAGAGTAGAATAAAAGAGAAGAAAACAGACTATACCGAAAAAAACTAAAGCGTGCTTCGCACAGGCGCCGGGGCGCACTACCATCGTCTATCGCCGACAACAACTACTACCGCAAAAAAAACAAAATAACAAACTGAATTTATTTCGGCTCCGCCGACTGTTACCAACAGGAAAATGCCTTTTACACAAAGCTACATCAAACACTAAAAAAACACTCATATTTACACAAGATACGAAAATCACCATAAAACACATCTTCCCAAAAAATCCTAAAAAAAACACCTGAAATGTAAAGTAAGGTTAGAAAAAACAGTACAAAAACCGCGAAATTCAATACAGCACCCACGAGGCAGATAAGCATAAAGCTCCGACAAAAACCATCTTTTGAAAAACACCAAGGTCTCACGGAAAATAAAAAAATCAAAAAAACCTTGACTTTACTTAAAAAATAATATATAATATATCTGTATTGTTATGCCCGAGTGCATGAGTTGGTATTTAGGTATAGCGTATAAAGCTTACACATCCGCCCTTGTATTAGGAGTTGCAGGGACGCTTATGTATATTAAATTTTCTTACGTCAATGTCTTTTTTGCGGACGGGTACGTATTACGATTTTTGAAAAAATAATTTAGGAGGTAAAAAAAGAAAATAATGCCATCACCACTTGATATTATACTTATTATCGTTGCTCCTTTAGTTGGCGCCGCAATAGGCATTTTGGTGTTTAAGCTCCTTTCTGATAAAAAGCTTGGTTCAGCTACCGAGCAGGCAAAGACAATCTTGGAAGAAGCTATCAAAAATGCTGAAAGCGCTAAAAAAGAGGCTATTATATCAGCAAAAGAAGAAATTTTCCAACTCAAAAAAGAAGCCGACTTCGATATTAAAGAACGTCGCAAAGAGATCCAGAGAACCGAGCGCAAGATCGGCCAGAAGGAAGATGTCCTTGATGCAAAGCTTGAGGCTATAGAGAAAAAAGAGGCAGCCCTTCAGGAAAAGAACAATCAGGCAGAGCTCCTTAAGGCAGAGATACAGAAAACTCTTGACGGACAGCTTGCAATGCTTGAAAAAATCGCAGGTCTTTCAAAAGAGGACGCAAAGGCAGAGCTCCTTGCAAGAATGGACAGCGAAATGCAGCACGAATACGCTATTAAGATAGCAAACTATGAGGAAAAGTTTAAGGATGAAGCCGATACAAAGGCACGTGACATTCTCTCCCTTGCTATCCAGCGCTTTGCCGCAGACCACGTTAGTGAAAACTCCATCTCCGTAGTTCAGATTCCTAACGATGAAATGAAGGGTCGTATCATTGGTAGTGAGGGTAGAAACATCCGTTCTATTGAAACTCTCACCGGTGTTGAACTCATCATTGACGACACACCCGATGTTATCACCGTATCCGGCTTCGATCCCGTACGCCGCGAGATTGCACGAATCGCCCTTGAAAAGCTTGTAAGCGATGGACGTATCCACCCTGCAAGAATTGAGGAAATGGTAGAAAAGGCTCGCCGCGAGGTAGAGGGATCTATCAAACAGGCAGGAGAGGCAGCTATCTTTGAAACAGGTGTTCACGGTATCCATCCCGAACTTATCAAACTCCTTGGTAGGATGAAGTACCGTACATCTTATGGTCAGAATGCCCTTCGCCACTCTATAGAGGTTTCTATGCTTTCCGGCGTTATTGCCGAGGAAATGGGCGTTGATGTTGCAAGTGCCCGCCGCGCAGGTCTTCTCCACGATATTGGTAAGGCTGTTACCGCAGAGGTTGACGGCTCCCACGTACAGATCGGTGTAGAGCTTGCACAGAAGTATCGTGAGCATAAGGAAATCATCCACGCCATCCAGGCACACCACAATGACGTTGATCCCGTTACAACTCTTGACTTCATCGTTCAGGCAGCAGACGCAATCAGTGCAGCTCGTCCCGGCGCTCGTCGTGAGGATGTAGAGAACTATATTAAGCGTCTCCAGAAGCTCGAGGAAGTAGCCGGCGGATTTGACGGCGTTGAAAAGACATTTGCTATCCAGGCAGGCCGTGAAATAAGAATTATGGTTAAGCCCGAAGTTGTTAACGACGATAAGATGGTCATCCTCGCTCGCGACATTGCAAAGAAGATTGAGAACGAGCTTGATTATCCCGGACAGATTAAGGTTAGCGTGATAAGAGAGTCTCGCCACATCGACTACGCCAAATAATTTTGGAATGATATTTTTGGATACAATGTTCGCTTTTGCAGTTTGACGTAGGTATCTACGCCCGGCACTACAAAACCGACCATTCTATCTCAAAACTATCTATCCCAAAATGCGCACTTGATATTAAATTCAAAATTCGAAAAAATAGGGGCTTCACAAAGCGTGACAGCCCCTTAAAAAATACAAACCGACGTCGGGGAATAGACCCGAATAGAAAGATAAGAATATGAAAATTCTTGTAATTGGCGACGTGACCAGCCCTCGTGGCGTGCTTCACCTATGTGAAAAGCTCTGGAGATTCAGAGAGAAAAACAAAATCAACTTCTGTGTGGTAAATGGCGAGAATGCTTCCTTTATCACCGGTATTTCTGCCGACCTTGCAGACAAGCTCATAAGGGCAGGTGCAGATGTTATAACCGGTGGCAACCACACTATGCAAAACAAGCTTGCTTACACTGCTCTTGACGAAAGATGCGAGCTTCTCCGACCCCTTAATTTTGGCGACAGCGCTCCCGGTCATGGCTGGACTATCCGCGAGACATCCGACGGCTACAGAGCACTTGTACT
Organism: Eubacteriales bacterium; assembly: GCA_045612865.1. Lineage (GTDB taxonomy): Bacteria > Bacillota > Clostridia > Oscillospirales > CAG-272 > UBA1740. Next base: position 3,364 of record JAZKZW010000041.1, on the reverse strand, counting down.
TAACGCTATGGGTAATATACATATCGAGCCCTGCCTTGATAATCCCTACCCACACATCGACCGCGCCCTCAAGGAGGCGAAGGGAAAATACGATGTTGCTATCCTTGATATCCACGCAGAGGCAACGGGAGAAAAGACTGCTATCGGCTATGCTTATGACGGCGCGATAAATGTTATTTTCGGAACCCACACCCACGTTCCTACAGCCGATCAGAGAGTGCTTCCTAATGGCACAGGCTATGTTACAGACGTTGGTATGTGTGGCGAGAGCGGTGGCGTTTTAGGTATGGATGCCGAGGGTGTTGTTAGTAAAATGAGAAGCCGCCTCCCTGTAAAGTTCACTCCCTCAAAGGGCGATTGTGAGGCAGACGGAGTTATCTTCACCTTTGATACATCATCTCATCGTGTTACCGCTGTTGAACGCGTAAAGATATAAAAATGCAAACAATTGTTTTCAAAAAACTAGAAATATAATCAGAAATATAGTCAGAAATATACTAAAAACATACTAGAAATACAAAGGAAAAAGCTATGGAACATAAAACCTCAGTTGCGGTTATAGGTGCCGGTCACGCGGGAATAGAGGCTGCCCTCGCCTGTGCAAGAATGGGTGTTAAGACGGTTCTTTTTACCACAAATCTTGATGCCGTTGGCAATATGCCCTGCAACCCCTCTATTGGTGGAAGCGCCAAGGGACACCTGGTTTATGAGATAGATGCTCTCGGCGGAGAGATGGGCTATGCGGCAGACCTTGCAACATTGCAATCAAGAACGCTTAACCTCGGCAAGGGTGCTGCAGTACATTCAAAGAGAGTCCAGGCAGACAGAAATGAATACAAGAAAATAATGAAAAAGACCCTGGAGTCTGAGCCCAACCTTATGCTTCTTCAGGCAGAGATAGTTAATCTTGTTACCGAGCTTGTAGATGGAAAGCACAGGATTATTGGTGTTGAGACCTCTCTTGGTGAAAGATGGCTTTGCGACGCGGCGGTTATTGCTACGGGTACATTCCTTGAGTCGGAGATCTTCGTTGGTGACAAGGTGTTTTCCTCCGGCCCGGACGGTATGCTTCCTGCAAAGGGGCTGTCAAAGTCTCTCCGCGACCTGGGTATAGAGCTTTATCGCTTCAAGACAGGTACTCCTGCCAGAGTTCATCGCCGTTCTATTGACCTTTCTGTTCTTGAGGTTCAGGAGGGGGAGGACGAGCCCATTCCATACTCTGTAAGAACAGAGAAAAAAGCTGTCAGCCGGGTAAATCTGGTCCCCTGCCACGTGGTTTATACAAACAAGAATACTCACGATATAATCAATGGCAACATAGAGCGCTCGGCAATGTATTCGGGCAACATAACAGGTGCAGGCCCAAGATACTGTCCCTCTATTGAAACAAAGCTTGTTCGTTTTGCAGATAAGGAACGCCATCAGCTCTTCGTTGAGCCCTGCGGAATGGATACCGAGGAAATGTATATTCAGGGCTTCTCCACCTCAATGCCCACCGACGTTCAGCATCAGATGCTCCGTTCTCTTAAGGGCTTTGAAAATGCAGAAATCATGCGCTATGCCTACGCTATAGAATACGACCTCGTTAACCCCTGGGAGCTTTATCCCACCCTTGAATTTAAGAAGGTAGAGGGGCTTTACGGCGCAGGTCAGTTCAACGGCACTTCCGGTTATGAGGAGGCAGCAGCCCAGGGCCTTGTGGCAGGCATCAACGCGGCGCTCAAGATTAAAAATGAGGAGCCTATGATCCTCTCCCGTGATTCCTCCTACATCGGCACTCTTATAGACGACCTGGTTACAAAGGGAACGGAGGAGCCCTATCGTATGATGACCTCTCGTAGCGAATACAGACTCCTGCTCCGTCAGGATAATGCCGATCTCCGACTTACCGAAATTGCCCACAGAGTCGGTCTTGTTGAGGGAGAGAGATATGAAAAATTCCTTCAGAAAAAGGCGGAAATCGAAGCCGAGATCCAGCGCATAAACAAAACAAATATTCCCCCATCTGATGAGGTAAACGCCCTCTTGGCAGAGCACAGCTCAACCCTGATAACAACAGGCATCAAGCTCTCCGAGCTCCTTCGCCGACCCGAGCTTTCATATAAGATCCTCGCTCCCGTGGACAAGGATAGACCCGAGCTTTCAGGGGCAGTTTGCCGTACCGTTGAGATCAGCGTTAAGTACGAGGGATATATAAAGCGTGAGCTTGCCGAGGCAGAGAGAAAGAAAAAGCTTGAGGAAAAGCCCTTGCCAAAGGAGCTGGATTATACCACTGTTTTAGGCCTTCGCCTTGAGGCAGCAGAGAAGTTAAACCGCGTTCGTCCCGCAAGCGTTGGTCAGGCATCTCGTATCAGCGGCGTTAACCCCGCCGACATCAGCGTTCTTCTCATCTACCTCACATCAAAAAGATAAAACTACAATTTTGACAACTAAAATTTACAAAAACAAGAGTTTTTAAACAAAAAACATAAAAGAAAAAGAGGCCATCGCTCCGAGAAACAGACACAACACAAAGCAAAAAGCTTACCCTTCTCGGAGTGGTCACCTCTTTTAGTAACAACCACGTTAAAAACAGGAAAAACTAACAATCGAAAAAGCTCGAAAAAGATTTATAGTATTTAAAATTTATTCACGATTTATTCACAATCTATTAATATTTATCTGCTAGAATATATTAGTCACAAATAAGGACCATTAGCTCAGTTGGTTAGAGCTACCGGCTCATAACCGGTCGGTCCAAGGTTCGAGTCCTTGATGGTCCACCAGGCAAAACGCCACTCCCTTGCGGGGTGGCTTTTTGTTTTGCCTGAGTGAAACATCAAGTATTTGTGCTTCGCCAGACCGGTTTGAGCCGAAGGCTACATAATCAAACGAAACGAGTCTGCAAGCCGGCTTGTAAGCGAGTGAGTGCAGATTGCTCTGTGAGCGCATCGTGTAACGATGATAAGCGCAAATCGCCCAAAGCTCTGCTTTGTTGCTCACAGGGAGTATAACCGGTCGGTCTAAAGTTTGCATTTTTACTACAAGGCGCGTTGAGCTTGCTTGTAATATATTTTATAAACCCACTTGCTAAAAAGAGTTTTATAGTGTATAATTAAATCAAAACAAAATTACTTAGCTATCACAGGGTAGCATTAAGGAGGCGCTATGAATAATAAACCAAAGATGTATCTAATATTAAAAATTGTGGGGTTTGTCGGTGCGATTGCTGCGATTGTAGGAATGATTTTGGCATTTGTCGGCTTTGGCGATTTTGAGAGCAGTAAATTTATAATCGGCATCTTTTTAGGCACATTTGGTATGATGGCGGCTGGTATGGGATTGACAATGGGCTTTAGTCCCGAAATCGCAAAATTCAAAGCAA
>JAZKZW010000040.1:0-2922 GCA_045612865.1 Eubacteriales bacterium | reverse complement strand
AAAATAAGAAATGAAGCGTACCGATTTAAGAAATATCGCAATTATCGCCCATGTTGACCACGGAAAAACAACTCTTGTTGATGAAATGCTCCGTCAGGGTGGTATCTACCGCGAAAATCAGGACACAACAGATCGCGTTATGGACTCAGGAGATCTTGAGCGTGAGCGCGGTATCACTATCCTTGCTAAAAACACCGCAATCCACTATAAAGATGTAAAAATTAACGTTATTGATACCCCCGGCCACGCTGACTTTGGTGGTGAGGTTGAGCGTATTCTTAAAATGGTAAATGGTGTTATCCTTCTCGTTGATGCTGCAGAGGGCCCAATGCCACAGACAAGATTTGTTCTTGAGCGCGCTCTTGCTCTCGACCATAGAGTAATTGTTGTAGTAAACAAGGTAGATAGACCTGACGCCCGTCTTGACGAAATTGGAGATGAAGTTCTTGAGCTTCTCCTTGAGCTTAATGCTACCAACGAGCAGCTTGACTCACCAATGCTCTTCTGTTCAGGTAGAGCAGGAACTGCATCCTTTGATCCATATACTCCCGGCACAGACTTAAAGCCTCTTCTTGATACAATTCTTGAATATATGCCTGCTCCCGAGGGAGAGGAAGAAGATCCCCTTCAGCTTCTCGTATCCTCTATTGACTATAATGAGTTTGTTGGTCGAATCGGCATTGGTAGAGTTGAGCGCGGCGTTATTAAGCAGGGACAGGGTGTTTCTATCTGTAACTTCCACGGAGATGGCAAGTCAAGACCCTCTAAAATCGTTTCTATATATCAGTTTGACGGCTTAAAGAGAGTTCCCGTAACAGAGGCAAAGGTTGGTGACATCGTATGCTTCTCAGGTTGTGAGGATATTGCTATCGGTGATACAGTTTGTTCTCCCGCAAAGGTTGAGCCCCTTGAGTTCGTTAAGGTTGGCGAGCCAACTATGGAAATGACCTTCTCTGTAAACGATTCTCCCTTTGCAGGTAAAGAAGGTAAGTTTGTAACCTCACGTCACCTTCGTGCAAGACTTTATAAGGAGCTGCTTCGTGACGTTTCTCTCCGTGTAACCGACGGTGATACCACCGATTCATTCTGTGTAGCAGGTAGAGGTGAAATGCACCTTTCTATCCTTATTGAAAATATGCGCCGTGAGGGATATGAGCTTTGCTGCTCCAACCCCAGAGTTCTTTACAAGGAAATCGACGGTGTAAAATGTGAACCTATCGAGGATGTTATTGTTGACGTTCCTGAAATGTATGTAGGTGCGGTAATGGAAAAGCTTGGCGCAAGAAAGGGTATACTTAACGATATGCAGCTTAACGGCTCTCGTCAAAAGCTCTTCTATACAATTCCTACAAGATGCCTCTTTGGTTATAGAAGTGAGCTTCTTACAGATACTCGTGGCGAGGGACTTATTTCAACACTTTTTGCAGGCTATGAGCCATTCAGAGGAGAAATTAAGACCAGATTCACATCATCACTCGTTGCATCCGAAAAGGGAATTGCTACTACCTACGGACTTTACCAGTCACAGGATAGAGGTCCTCTCTTCATCGGCCCTGCAACTCCTGTTTATGAGGGTATGATCGTTGGTGAGAACCCAAAGCCTGATGACATTGAGGTTAACGTATGTAAGGAAAAGCATCTTACTGCTATCCGTTCTTCCGGTGCGGACGAAAAGCTTACGCTTATTACTCCTGTTCAGCTCTCTCTTGAGGAAGCTATTGAATTTATTACAGATGAAGAGCTTATTGAGGTAACTCCCAAGAGCATTCGTCTTCGTAAGGTAATTCTCGATACTCCCACAAGAAAACGTATGCAGGCCCAGAAGCGTGCAGCCCTTAAGGAAAAGAAATAATTTTTATAAAGCTCAGATTGTAAATTGTACAGTTTGGGCTTTTTCCTTAGTAATTTGAAAAAATTTATATCCCAAACACAACAAAAAAATCCTAAAATATTGAATTTTATTTTTACTTGTGATAGAATATATATAAAACAGTAAATATGAGGTAAAACCAGATGAATAAATATTTAGATATTGCTCCCGAGGTGGCTTTGGCGCTTGCTGAAGGACGTCCTGTGGTGGCCCTTGAATCAACAATTATATCTCACGGAATGCCATATCCCGAAAATGTAAAAACCGCCCTTGCAGTAGAGAAGATAATTCGTGATAATGGCGCAGTCCCTGCTACTATTGCTATTATCGGCGGCCGCCTTAAGGCAGGTCTTTCTGAAGAGGAGATTACTCACCTTGGCAAAAAGGGAACAGATGTTATTAAAGCATCTCGACGTGACCTCCCTGTTCTTATTGCAAAAGGCGAAGATGGCGCAACAACCGTTACCACCACTATGATGATTGCTGATATGGCAGGTATTCGCGTATTTGCAACCGGAGGAATAGGTGGCGTTCATAGAGGTGCTGAAACAACTATGGATATTTCTGCTGACCTTCTCGAGCTTGCGAATACACAGGTTATGGTTATCTGCGCAGGTGCAAAATCTATACTTGACCTTGGTCTTACGCTTGAATATCTTGAGACAAATGGTGTTACCGTTATCGGATATGGTACAAAGGAGCTTCCCGCATTCTATACAAGATCCTCCGGTCACTCTGTTGATTATCGCCTCGATACACCAAAGGAAATTGCAGATGCATTCCGTGTAAAGATTGATCTTGGCCTTCGCGGTGGTATGCTTGTCACTAATCCTATTCCCGAAAAGTATTCTATGAATCCCGATGTTATTAACAGCGCCATTGATAACGCTATTTCTGAAGCAAATAAAGCTGGAATTAAGGGCAAGGAAACCACACCCTTCCTTCTTGCAAAGGTAAAGGAGCTTACAGGTGGCGACTCTCTTGAAAGTAACATCAACCTTGTTTATAACAATGCTACTCTCGGTGCAAAAATTGCCGTAGAACTTGCAAAA
>JAZKZW010000039.1:0-1750 GCA_045612865.1 Eubacteriales bacterium | reverse complement strand
TACTTTTTTAATTAAATCCGTTATCTCCACGCATACCAAAAAAGCCATCCCAATCGGGATGGCTTTTTTCTTTTCTCTTTCTGTGGTAGCAGAATTGGTGCTGTGACCTTCGGGTTATGAGACCGACGAGCGTAGCTCGTTGGGTCAAATCGCCTGCACGCTGCCTAACGGCAGATGCAGTGCAGGCAATTTGCGTGCAGCGGTCGGTAGCTGCCAAGGAGCGCCGTTGACGCAGGCAGATACCGGGCACCGCAAACCGGGCCAGTAGCACAAGTTTCTTATAGTCTCCCTAGCCAGGCACATATCGAGTCCTGCCTCCGCAACCAACATTGCGAACCGATTTAGATATCGGCGCAGAAAATCCAGTAACCTGGGCGGTTACTGGATTTTTTTATCCCTTTTTTCAAGTGAAACTGGGTAGATATCCTAAGCCAAAAACGGCTTTCGGGGAGGACTTGAACTAAATTCAACAGATATCAAGGGCAGATTTTACGATTAATTTCGTAAAGTCTGCCCCTTTTTTGTTTTTATAAATGTTAAATGTTTGTGTCTTGAAGAATAGCTCCTAGCTGGAGAAAAGCAAGTTTATTTTCTCCCTTGCGACCCGTTCATTGCAATACACAAAATTAAACTCACCACTAATCTGCATATCTGCAACAGAGAAGGTGGCAAGGTCGTCACGGCATCGGGAGATAGGTTCATAGGCAAAGGTAATCGCACCGTTGTTTGCCACAATGTCGCAGATCACGGAAAAATTACTGACAGAGATACAACGCTTAAAGTTGTCAAGGGAAAAACCTCGGTCTGTAATTGCATTATGCAATAATGTTCTCGTTCCCGAATACGGCTCTCTGACCACAATGTCCTTTGAAAAAATATCTTCAAGGGTCACGGTCTTATTGGCAAAAGGATGGCTTTTTGCACAGACCCCTACAAACGCTTCTTTTTTGTAAAGGTGGTAGCCATATTTGGATTTGTCAAATACACCCTCTATAATAGCAAAATCGATCTCTGCCTTTTCAAGCATATGTAAAAGAACTTCGGTGTTATCAACGATCAAATCGAGCGTATGGTTTGGCTCTTGCAGAAAGGAACGAATCTCCGGCACGATAACAAATTCGCCAATAGTTTTGGTTGCACCAACGGTCATATAAACGGTATCTGTGGGCATAAACTTTTCACGGATGTCAGTTTCCTCTGCCTTGATGCTATCAAAATAACGCTTTAGCCGCTGGGCGTTCTTTGTTCTTGATAGTGTCCGTCCATCATACTCAAACAGCTTCACACCGTAATAATTCTCCAAATAATGAATATGCTGCGTGACACCCGGCTGTGTCATGTTCAGTTTTTCCGCCGTTCTGCGATAGTTCATTTCATCATAAAGGGCAAGGAAGGTAAGCACTCTGTAATCTAACATAACAATCTCCAATTAACTCAAATTATCATCCGATAATAAATGATAATTTGATTTTATCACAAAACCATAGTATAATCAAGAGGTGTAAGTGAAAGTAGGAGATTGTTTATGAAAGTATTAAAAGTTTTTCCCGGAATAATATTATCTGTAGGTGTGGCTCTTCTTGCGTGCTGGCTTGAAAGTCTGTTGCCTATCCACCTTATTGGCTCTGCCGTTATTGCAATGTTCATCGGTATGGTCCTCAATCATTTTTTGAGGAATACAAAAGTCTTTGCATCGGGGCTCAAATTTACATCCAAGAAGATTTTGAAATTTGCCATTATTCTACTTGGC
>JAZKZW010000038.1:0-28780 GCA_045612865.1 Eubacteriales bacterium | reverse complement strand
TTCCTCCTTTGTTCTGAGGTCAACAATCGTAGTCACATTGTTGGTTAGCAACCAATCTTTTTCCTCTTCGGTAATCTCGGTTGGAACATCGCTGCGAATGAATCTAAAACTATTTTCAATAATGGGACGGGTATTCCTTGTGCTTTGAAAAATATGCATTATTCACACCTCCGTCAAATTCAAGTTTATCGATTAGTTAGATTATACCATAAAAACGGCAAAAAGTAAATACCCTATGCGAACTTCATATCTTACGATATGGTGCTACGCACTTTGTTTTGCTCATTGCAAAACGTTCGCAGAGCAATCTGCACTCGCTCGCTGACGAATAAATTCGTTGCCTCACTTCATTGGATTATATGGACGGCAGAGTTTTTACAAATTGAACCGCCCGTCGATATGAACTATTAATAAAACAACGGAATAGCAGGGAACATTTCTTGATTATCTCTTTGTGAACTGTTCGATCGGCGGCGAAGCCGTAAAAAGAGCCTAAACGGCTGTTTTTAGATCGAACGACAAAGCCTGTGACTTTGTCGGCCTCGGCACGAGGCGGGATAATCAAAAGACACCCGGAAAAGCAAAAAAGCCCAAAAAGCAAAAGAGAAGGCACCCACCATAAAGATGGATGCCATACATAAAACACTTTTGGGTGTCTTCTGATTATCTCTTGGAGAACTGAGGTGCACGACGAGCGCCCTTGAGACCGTACTTCTTTCTCTCCTTCATACGAGGATCACGAGTAAGGAAGCCTGCCTTCTTGAGGAGGGGCTTGTATGTTTCATCAGCGGAAAGGAGTGCACGAGCAACACCGTGACGGATAGCGCCTGCCTGACCGGAGAAGCCACCACCGTTAACGTTAGCAACGATGTCGAACTTGCCTACTGTATCGGTAACGCCGAAGGGCTGGTTAACGATGAGCTTAAGTGTGCCGAGACCGAAGTAATCATCGATATCTCTGCCGTTGATTGTAACTACGCCTGTACCGGGGTAAAGACGAACTCTAGCAACAGACTTCTTTCTTCTGCCTGTGCCGTAGAAATAAGGTTTTGCACTTGTATACATTCTTCTATTACCTCCAGATTACTTTACGATGGGCTGCTGAGCCGCGTGGTTGTGTGTAGGACCAGCATATACGTGGAGACGAGTGAAGGACTTGTCACCGATGTGGTTGTGGGGAAGCATACCCTTAACTGCAAGCTCCATAGCCTTAACAGGGCGCTTTGCCATAAGTGTCTTGTACTGGATTTCCTTGAGACCACCGATGTAACCGGTGTGGTAACGGTAGTACTTCTGCTCAAGCTTCTTACCTGTAAGAACAGCCTTTTCTGCGTTTACGATGATAACGAACTCACCGCAGTCAGCATGAGGAGTGAACTCAGGTCTATGTTTGCCGCGAAGAATGTTAGCGGCTTCAACAGCGGTTCTGCCAAGAGGCTTGCCTGCTGCATCAATAACGAACCATCTGCGCTCGATGGTCTTTTCGTTTGCCATAAATGTGGACATTTTGTATTCCTCCGATTTTTAATCTTTCGCATTGTTTGCGAGTCTTGTTTTCAAGCTTGTTAATTATAACATAATGCCCATTAAAAGTCAATAGGTTTTTAAAACTTTTTTCGAAAATTTTAATCTACAAAACGAAAGCTCTTGAAATCTCGTTTTTTCTCCGTTTTCCTCGTTTTTTCAAAACTTCGGAAAATAAAATTTTTTCTTGGAAATTTGTTCAACCTATACAAAAAGGCGCAAAAATACGCCGTTCTTGGGCAAAAACCACATTTTACGGCGCATTTTGTATTTGATTTTTCGTTGCTGACTTTAGTCAAAAAGTATGGTTATTCCTCAAGCTTTCCTGCATCTGGGAATCTGCCAAAGACCTTGAAGCCGTCTATTTCCCCGGAGCACATCGCACGGAAAATTCTATGCTTCAATCCCTTGTTTTCGCGCTCAAGCTTAGCAAGGAGCTGCTTCATATTTTCGCGTTCTGTCGCGTGATCCTCAGGGCAGGTGCTTGTAACCACGGGCAGGGAGCGTTTGTTGGCAAAATACACCACTTCCTTTTCCTTTGCATATATCATCGGGCGTATGAGCGTGATTTTTCTGTTTGAAAGGTAGCTAACGGGGGAGAAGCAACCGAGTCTGCCCTCAAAGAACAGATTCATCATGAATGTTTCAACTGCATCGTCGTAATGATGACCCAGGGCAACCTTATTACAGCCTGCCTCAACTGCTGCCGCATGGAGCGAGCCACGACGCATTTTTGCACAGAGAGAGCAGGGGTTTGACTCTTTACGCACGTCGAAAACTATTTTAGCTATATCGGTCTTGGTGATTACGTATTCAACGCCGATTTTTTCGCAAAATTCCTTTACGGGTGAAAAATCCATATCAGGAAGTCCAATATCAACTGTAATAGCAACAACCTCGTATTTTTTAGGGTAAAACACCCTCATTTGCGCTAAAGTTTCGAGTAAAACCAGCGAATCCTTGCCGCCCGAAACTCCAACGGCTATTCTATCTCCTTCCTCAATCATTCCATAGTCGTCAACCGCTCTACGAATAAAGCTGAGGAGTCTTTTCATTTCATTCATAACCTATTTTTGCCTTTTTCATAAAATGTAATTAAAGTATGTTGCGAGGTAAAACTATGAGCATAAAAATATATATCGATCAGGGGCACAATCCCCGTGGATTTAATACGGGCGCGGAGGGAAATGGATATTACGAGCAGGATCTGACCTATGAGATAGGCCAAAGGCTCAATACACTTCTATCCAGGAACCCCGAATTTGAAACTCGGCTTTCAAGACCGACGCCCGATACGATTCTTGGCACCAATAATTCGACAAGCCTTGTGGAAAGGGTAAATCAAGCAAACGCCTGGGGCGCAGATATCTTTCTTTCTCTCCATAATAACGCAGCGGCTAATCCCAACGCATCGGGAAACGAGGCTCTTGTATATAGTCCCGCATCCACCGTAGCTCGCGCTTTGGGCGAAAGCATTTTAGAGCAGTTGACATTAACTACCGGGCTTCGAAACCGAGGTATAGTTTATCGCCCGGGACTCTATGTATTAAAGAAAACTACCATGCCTGCCGTTCTGGTTGAAATGGGATTTATAACCAACGCTTATGATGCTGATCTTCTTGCAAATTCGCCATACTTATTCGCGCTAGGCATATATCGCGGAATTTTGAAATATTATGGTCTAGGCTGACTGCGTCGGAAAAATATAGTATAAAATTCCTTGATTTTTGTAGAAAATAAAGATGATGTGCCGAAAAAACAAGGGAAATATATAACTTTCATTTAAGAGTTATGCTATCGAGAGTGAGGTATTCCTCTGTAACTGATGGGCTTGTTGCATGGAATGTGTAGGTCGCTCCGCATCTCTCGCAATAAACCTGAATTCCCTCATCACAGAATCTGAGCTCATATTGTCCGTCGTGGCAGGGGCAGTCAACCTTTCCCTCCGCCTCAAGATCCTTTACGATAAATCTGATTGTATCGTAAACTGCAGGATCGGGAAGCATCTCGTCTTCATTCATATCCTGCGGCTGTATGTCAGCGAGCTCGGATGCTTCAAAGCTTGCAAGCAATTTGTTAAGCTCCTCCTCTGTTCTCTTAAGCTCTCCGATAACCGCGTCATCCTCACCGATAAAGGCGATGTCCATACCTGTGTAAGGGCAGTTAAGCAGGAACTTATTTCTGTCAAAGAATATGCTCTCTGAAATCACAAAGCTGTGATTTTGCTTACAGAAAAGGCAGGGAACAGAGAGTCTGATTTTTCCATCGTTAGTATTTGAAATATCCAGAATTGAGGATTTTTCGCAGTTGCATTTAAGTCTGAGTAAATTAGCCTTAAGTGCAAACTTTCCAATAAGGCCAAAAACTGCGTTTCCACATTCGGGACATCTGTATGCTATTTGTCTTTGTTTAGGTGTAACTATCATTTTTTCTCCATATTTCGGCTAAATAAAAAATGCCGAAAACCTACATTATATTATATATGGTTATAGCAAACTTAAGGTCTGCTTACAAGCGAATTATTTTTGCTGTAACATTAGGGCGCATAGCGTCCTTTTTTTATTTGAATTATTCCATTATTGAAAGAGAGATTTCCTTTGCCTTTTCTTCTCCGAGCGTGAGCTTTACCAGCTCTTTTGAAAATGCGAGAGCAACTCCCATTCCCCTTGCCGTAGTGATGTTGCCATCGGTAACTACGCCATTTGTTGTAGCTGTAGCGCCACGAAGCTCGCCCTCAAATCCGGGGTAGCAGGTGGCTCTTTTTCCATCAAGCAAACCACGTCTGCCAAGCACAAGCGGAGCTGCGCAAATAGCCGCAATGCGACCACCGTTTTGAAGAACAGCGTCAATAATTTTATCTGTGAAGGGATGCGCATCAATGTTGGTTGAACCGGGCATTCCACCGGGGAGTATAACCATTTCAACCTTGCCTAAATCTACATCACCCGGCAGAAGATCGGCTTTAACCTCGATACCGTGTGAGCCTGTAACAACCTCTCCTGTAATACCGCAGGTGAAAACCTCAAGACCTGCTCTCCTGAGAACATCAACAGGGGTCAGCGCCTCTATTTCTTCAAATCCATTTGCAAGAAGTGTAATTATCATATTAACTCTCCAATTTGAGTTTGTTTCCTGAAAAATGCAAATAAAAGTTTGCAAAATGTCGGATATTTCTTTGTGTTAAAAGCTTTAATTAAGGGTTTCATAAACCACAGCTTACAAAACCCTTAACATTTCATTATTAGAAATTAAAGTGAAATTCGATTGAATTTTTCTACCCATTCCTCACGGGTGAGAAGAACGTTTCTGGGCTTGGCACCGTTCTTTTCGCTAACAAGACCGATGTCCTCCATGTGGTCGATAAATCTTGCCGCCTTACCGAAGCCGATAGAGAGTTTTCTCTGTAGCAAAGCAGTGGAGATCTGTCCCTGGCTGAGAGCAATATCTACAGCGTCAAGGAACTGTGGGTCGTTATAAATGCCCTCGCCGCCTCCGCCGTTTCCGCGTTCGCCATCCTCTTCTGATTCACCGGATTTCTTACCGCATTTAGCAGCTGCGCGATTGATTTCATTAAGAACTTCGTCGTTGTAATTGTCACCGTTTGCCTGACTCTTTACATAGCTGAGAATGTCGTCAAGCTCTCCGTCAGATACGAATGCACCCTGCACTCTTATAGGCTTGATAGCACCGGGGAAGGAGAAGAGCATATCGCCTCTGTCAAGGAGCTTTTCAGCACCCGAAGCTTCAAGAACCGTCCTGGAGTCGGTGTAGGATGCAACCTTGCATGAAATTCTTGAAGGAATGTTAGCCTTAATTGTACCGGTAATAACCGAAACGGAAGGACGCTGTGTACCAATGATAAGGTGAATACCTGCCGCTCTCGCCTTTTGCGCAAGGCTCTGTACAAGCTTTTCTACAGGATCCTTAACGGTAAACATAAGGTCTGCAAATTCGTCTATAACAATAACAATTCTGGGAAGGAATTCTCCGAGCGAGGAATCTCTTGCAACCTTGTCATTGTAGCCGTCAATATTACTTACAGAGAGTGCCTCGATAAGTCCGTATCTGCGCTCCATCTCGCCAACCGCCCACATAAGTGAGCCTGCAGCCTGTTTAGCCTCGGTAACTACGGGAACTAAAAGATGGGGGATGCCGTTATATCTCTTAAATTCAACCTTTTTAGGGTCGATCATAATAAATTTAACTTCATCGGGCTTTGCCTTGTATAGCAAGCTTATCATAAATGAGTTGATACAAACCGATTTACCCATACCGGTAGCACCTGCAACAAGGAGGTGAGGCATCTTTGCAATATCGCCAAACACGGGAGTTCCTGCAACGTCCTTACCAATACAAATTGCGGTCTTGGACTTGTTGTTCTGGAAATCGGAGGTGTCAACCAGATCCTTAAGATAAACAATGTTAGATGTATCGTTGGGAATTTCAACACCGATAGCAGATTTTCCAGGGATAGGAGCTTCCATACGGATGGAGTTTGCCGCAAGGTGGAGTGCAATATCATCCTGAAGATTAAGAACGCTGCTTACCTTAACGCCTCTTGCGGGAACAACCTCATATCTTGTGATTCGGGGACCTCTGTCAACACCCTTTATAGATGCTGTAACCGAGAATGATTCTAATGCCTCAATAAGTCTGTTAGCCTTTTCCTGAGTTTCCTCGGTGTAATCATATTCCATAACAGGAGGGGAAATCAAAAAGTCAGTGTGAGGAAGCTTGTAGTTTGAGAAATCGGCCTTAGGCTTTTCTTCCTTTTTTTCAACAATTGCGGGAGGCATAGGCTTGGATACAGGTGCAGGAGCGGGCTCATAATCAGCCTCTTCTTCATTTTCATGATCCATATCTTCGTCATCCTCATCGGACACATTGCTTGCCATATCCTCCTCTTTTAAGAAGGTAAAGGCCTCTCTCTGACGGATAACTTCGGGATTCTGTTCTTCAACAGGGATTTCCTCTGTATCAATTTCTTCGTCATCTTCATCGTAATCATCTGCGTCCTCAAAGCCGCCGATAACTTCATCGTCGTCCTCATCATCCACTATGTGGATGGGTTCAGCATAATCAGGAGCCCATTTGATTGTGTCCTGCTCCGAATCCTCGCTGTCGTCCATAGAATCAACAAGCGAAAATGTTGCAGAAATATCAGAGCTATCCGAGTACTGACGGCTGGCAGTAGCATATTTTACACCATCATCGCTATTTTCTTTTTCATCGGATATAGGTGTTGGATCTACCATATTTCTTTCCACCGAAAGGTAGGAGTCGTCATCCTCGTCCAAAAGCTCTTCCTCGTCAAGGGGAGTGTAGTCGTTAAAAATCAAAGCGCCTTCATTGGCATCCTGATTTTCTTCATAAGAGTCAATGCTTTCAGAATCGTCGTCTATCTCGTCTTCGGGATCGTGCTTTATGGTGTATGAAAAACTTCCGTTGATTACGTTTTCGCTTCTCGCATACATAGGATTTTTGGAAGCAACCGCCTCTGCGATAGCAGCAGTAGCAGCAGCTGTACCATCATACCTTTGCGTCGCCTTTTCGTGTGTAAGCTGTACCGAGCCACTTTCGGCTGGATTGTGGGATACCTCGCTGTAAACATTGAATGCAACAGTCTTTGCATATTCGCTGTTAAGCTTTGGCTTGTCCTCTTTTTCAACGGTGTAAGGAGTGTCTGTTGTGTAAGATTCGTTGATGTCATTAGCGTTTGTATCAGAGATTGGATCGACAATCGCATTTGTCTGTTCGTTTTCTACAGTCTTTTCGCGATTTGCAATTTCTGCAGCCTGACGCTCGATAACCTTGTTTTCTTTAACGGTAAAGATGTCTTCTTTTGCGCTGTGGCTTGAATAATCTGTGAATGTAGGAGAATAAGCGCCACCCTTTCTTTCGGGAGCAGGCTGCTCGGGCTGGGCATTTGTTGTAGCGCTCTTGTACTGCTGAACTATGGCCGCTTTTCTTGCTTCAAACTCACGGAGTCTTTGCTCTCTTACAGCTCTTTCGGCAGCAACCTTTTTTGCAAGAGCCTCTTTTTCTCTGATTCTCTTTACATCTTCCTCTGTAAGGTAGTCAAGGTCGATTGCCTCGCCATAAATTGGAGCAATTTTCTCTCTAATGGGAGCTTTACTTGACATTCTGGTAGCAATTTTTTCGGCAGTGTTAAAATCGAAAGGATCAAAATCCTTTGTAAATACATTTTCTGCGCTTTCGTCAAGGCCAAAGGAAACTCTCTCTGTCTTCTTGATCTCTCTTTCAGCCTGCTGATCCTTTTCTGCGGCAGCTGCCTTTTCTGTTGTATCACTCTCGCTCTTCAAGTGATCGAAGCTGTAGTCAAAGCTAAAGCCTCTGTTATGTGAAACGTTAGCATAGCTTGATGCTTTTGGCGCCTCGTGGACAGTTTCTTCTTTTTTTGGAGAAGGCTCGTCCTTAACAGCGCTCTTCATATATACCTTGCTATGTAATGTTGGATTGCTTTCAATCTTTTCGAGGTCCTTTGATTCCTTGATGCCAAGCTCCTTGATCTCCAGCACAGCCATACCGTTATCCGTTTGGAAGAACTCATCATCTATCAACTCTGCGTGATGGTCATCAATCTGCTTTTGCTTTCTCTCGGCAATAAAGTCCTTGATTTTTCCAACAAGGTCAACAACCCATCTTTCAATGATGGCAAGGAATCTTGCTACGTACTCAAGAACGGTGAATAAAACCTTTTTTGCAGTGCTGTTGCTACCGGTGTAGAAGTATGCAATATAAAGCGCGATTACAGCAGCTGCAACTATAATAAGACCAATAGGACCTATAGCCTTTACAATCAACCAAGCAAGAACAGTGCCGATAAATCCACCGGAACTGTTTGATGTATAAGACTTGCCGGGAGTGAAGTCGTCAGTTTTCCAATCGCTCCAATGATAAATTCCATATTCAACAACAGAAATTAAAAGGATTGTAATAACCGAGAATATGATTCTTGATTTAATTCGTCCTTTTCCCAGGTCCTCTGCATAAAAGAAAGCATGGATGAGCAGGAGAACCGGTATAGCATAAGCTCCGTAGGAGAATAGTCCCGGTAATACCGATGCAACTACTGCTAAGACGGTACCTTTTGTTGAAAATCCTGCAAACAATA
The DNA here is from genome assembly GCA_045612865.1 of Eubacteriales bacterium. Classification (GTDB taxonomy): domain Bacteria; phylum Bacillota; class Clostridia; order Oscillospirales; family CAG-272; genus UBA1740. The sequence goes on along the minus strand of JAZKZW010000038.1, from coordinate 20,121 downwards.
TAATTGCCAATGTTCCAAGAAGAATTGGCACAGCTCTATGAAATCCTGTCAAACCCTGCCAGGAATAATTTTCGTTTGTGTTTTGATTGTTTCTATTATTATCACTCATAGTGAAAAAACCTCCTATGACATATTTTTCTAATATAAATCATAACAGAAAATGAGAAAAAAAACAAGAGTAAATCGCAAAATAAATAAAAAAAATTATAAATAAATATATAATACTTGACAAATCCGAAGATTTCTGTTAAAATGATAGCCGAGTTATTATGCGATTTTGTCGGAAAATGTGTATCGATGATACTTTCGATAAAAATCCAAGCTATAAAACAGAGTAGAGAGCATTCTTTACGGAAAGGAAGACACAATGCTTTTATACAATTCAAAAAACAGAACAAGAGAAGAGTTTGTTCCCAGAGAAGAGGGAAAGGTGTCTATGTACACCTGTGGTCCTACAGTTTATCACTATGCTCATATAGGAAACCTTCGTAGCTATACAATGGAGGACGTGCTTGAAAAATATCTCCGCTACATCGGATATGACGTAAAAAGAGTTATGAACGTTACCGACGTTGGTCACCTTACAAGCGATGGCGATACAGGCGAGGATAAAATGCTAAAGGGCGCAAAGAGAGAGCACAAAACCGTTCTTGAAATTGCACAGTTCTATACCGATGCATTCTTCTCGGATTGCAAAAAGCTTAATATCAAATATCCCGACGTTGTTGAGCCTGCTACACATTGCATTCCCGAGTTTATCGAGATGATCGAAACTCTCCTTAAAAAGGGATTCGCATACGAGGCAGGAGGTAACATCTATTTCGATACCTCAAAGCTTGAGAAATACTATGTATTCAACGACTTTAAGGAAGAAGACCTTGAGGTAGGCGTTCGCGATAGCGTTGAAGAGGATACAAACAAGAAAAACAAGGCTGACTTCGTTCTTTGGTTCACAAAGTCAAAGTTTGATGACCAGGAGCTTAAATGGGATTCTCCCTGGGGCATCGGTTACCCGGGTTGGCACATCGAGTGCTCTTGCATCGCAGGTAAGCACCTTGGCGAGTATGTAGATATCCACTGTGGTGGAATTGATAATGCTTTCCCACATCATACAAACGAGATTGCCCAGTCCGAGGCTACTTACGGTCACGATTGGTGCCATTATTGGATGCACGTTCATCACCTTAATACCGGCTCCGGTAAAATGTCCAAGTCCAAGGGTGAGTTCTTAACAGTTTCTCTCCTTGAGGAAAAGGGCTACGACCCCCTTGTTTACAGATTCTTCTGCATGCAGTCACACTACAGAAAGAACCTTGTATTCACCTGGGAAAACCTTGATAATGCAAAGGCGGCTTATGATAAGCTTGTAGCAAAGATTGCAACTCTCAAGGCAGAGGGCGATGTTGACGAGGAAAAGTTTACCACAGGTAAAAAGAGATTTACAGACGCTCTTGATAACGACCTTAATACATCTCTTGCTGTAACAGCGCTTTATGATGTATTGAAGCTTGATACAAACGACAGAACCAAGCTTGCGCTTATTGAAGATTTTGAGAGAGTTCTTTCTCTTGGTCTTATTGAGGCGGCAAAGAAGCTTGCAGAAAAGGAAGCGGCTAAAAAGGCAGAGGAAAATGCAGGAGTTGATCCCGAGCTTCTCGCTTACATTACTGCAAAGATCGAAGATAGAAAAAATGCAAAGAAGTCCCGTGATTTTGCCCTTGCAGATGCAATCAGAGATGAGCTTCTTGCAAAGGGAATAACACTTCTGGATACCCGAGAGGGAACTAAATTCACAATTAACTAATTTTTTGGAAGGAGAGTGAGAATATGTCCGAAACAGTAAAGGCAAATGTCGAGTTTTTGGAAGGGCGCTTTAAAGAAGCTGCAGAAATGTATCGCGATGGCGCAAGAGATGGAGATATTCTCGCATCCTTCAATTACGGATATTGCCTTTGGCGCGGAATCGGTGTTAAAAAAGACGTGGCTGAAGCAAAAAGCTTTTTCGCCTTTGCAAGAGATATGAAGGGGGGAGAAGCCTGCTACAATCTCGCTATGATTTATATGGGTGGCGAGGGAGTTACAAAAAATTATAAAAAAGCCCACGATTATATGAAGATTTCTGCCGAGCAGGGCTGTATTGAGGCGCAGCTTTATCTTGGTATGGCTTATACTGCAGGCTGTATGTTTGAGCCCGACGTTGTGGGCATAAGTATGATACCAACCCACACGCCTGAGTACAGAATGGATTTACCAATGCTTGAGGGAGCTATCCCTGAATTTGACGAGGTAGATGAGGATCTTCGTTACCAGGCAGTAAAGCAGGACCAGCACTCTGCATTTCAGTGGTTTCAGGCTGCATCCCGCCACGATCCAACAAACGTTGAGGAGCTTTCTGCTAAGGGTAAGTTTCTTTATGCAAAATGCTTTGTTGACGGTCTTGGTGTAGAGTTTGACAGAATGAAAGCAAACAGACTTATGCTCTTGGCAGGTAAGGCAGGCTCAGCAGAGGCAATTCAGTATATAGCAGAAAATGGTATAATAGAAGAAATCGCCGCCGAAAAGCAAAGGCTGATCAATAGTGGCAGATAGAAGGGAAGATATGGTAAAGATTACGGATGTATATGCGGGCTCGCGCGCGGACAAGCGTGGTGTAAAGCCCGGTGATATACTGACTCATATAAACGAAAATGAAATAAACGACGTGCTTGATTACCGCTTCTATCTTGCAGAGAGGGAAGTAACGTTAAAGCTTCAGAGAGCTGGCGAGGAATATCAGGTAACAATAAAAAAAGGTGAGTATGACGACATCGGTCTTGATTTCGAAACTCCCCTTATGGATAAAAAGCATTCCTGCAAAAACGGATGTATATTCTGCTTCATAGACCAGAACCCCGATGGACTTCGTGAGTCACTCTATTTCAAGGATGATGACTCCCGTCTTTCCTTTATTCACGGCAACTATATTACCCTCACTAACATGACGGATAAGGACGTTGCAAGAATAGTAAAAATGCGCTTTTCACCAATCAATATTTCGGTGCACACAACCAATCCTGAATTACGTGTAAAAATGATGAAAAACAAGCGCTCGGGAGAGGTTCTTCGCTACCTTGACGATTTCAAAAACGCAGGGCTTAATATGTGCGGTCAGATAGTGCTTTGCAGAGGAATAAATGACGGTGCCGAGCTTGAACGCAGCCTTCGCGACCTTTCGGAATATTATCCCGAGATGACCAGCGTTGCAGTGGTTCCAGCAGGACTAACGAAGTTTCGCGACAAGCTCTTTCCCCTGACGGATTTTACTCCCGATGAGGCAGGAGAAATTATAGATCTTATCGATCGCTTTGGTGAAGAAAATCTAAAAAAATACGGCTCAAGAATTGTTTTTGCCGCCGACGAATTTTTCCTCAAATCTGGTAGGGAAATCCCTGAAGCTGAATATTATGAGGATTATCCGCAAATAGAGAATGGCGTTGGAATGCTGCGCTCTTTTATGGATGAGTTTGGTATGGCATTTGATGATATTGAAGAGATAAAGAAAAGCTTTGAAGCACGCAGCGAAATACGCGAGGTTTCTGTTGTAACAGGTGTTGCCGCTTATCCAATGCTTCTTGCAATGTCAGAAAAAATAATGCTAATTGTGCCAAATTTGAAAATAAATGTTTACAAAATAGTTAATAATTTCTATGGCGAGTCCATAACTGTTTCAGGACTTCTCACAGGAAAAGATATATATGAACAATTAAAGGATGTGTCACTTGGAGAAGAAATTTTTGTTCCTGCTTCTGCTTTAAGGGCTGGTGATGATGATTTTCTTTGTGGCATGAAACGCTTGGAGCTTGAAGAAAAATTAGGTGTGAAAACAACTCCGGCTTCTTCGGACGGGTATGAGTTTCTTGAGCTTGTAACAGGCTACCGTCTTTGCCTTTAACTTTTAGAAAGGAAGTAAAAATGTCAAAACCTATCGTAGCAATAGTAGGCCGACCAAACGTTGGCAAAAGTACGCTTTTTAATAAGCTTATAGGCGAGCGCCGTTCCATTGTAGAGGATACCCCTGGTGTTACCCGTGACCGTATCTATGCCGAGGCAGAGTGGTGCGAAAAAAAGTTTATCCTTATCGATACAGGCGGTATCGAGCCCAAGAGCGATGATACTATCTTAAAGCAGATGAGAAATCAGGCAGAGGTAGCCATCGCAACAGCCGATTGCATCGTATTTATGTGTGATATTCGTTCAGGTCTTCTTGCTGATGACAAGGATATTGCAATCATGCTCAAAAAGTCAGGAAAGCCCGTAATCGTTTGTGTAAACAAGGTTGACCGTATCGGTGAGCTTCCCTATGAATTTTACGAGTTCTACGAGCTTGGCTTTGATCGCGAGCCCATCGCAATTTCATCTCTCCACGGAACAGGCTCAGGTGACCTTCTTGATGCAATTTTAGAGGAGTGCGATTTTGGCGACAATGCAGATGATGACGATGGTGTTATCAACGTAGCCGTTATCGGTAAGCCCAATGCAGGTAAATCCTCCATCATCAACCGTATGTGCGGTGAGGAGCGCGTTATTGTTTCTGACATTGCGGGAACAACCAGAGATGCTGTTGACACAAGAGTAGTGAACTCTCACGGCATATACAACTTTATTGATACCGCAGGTATCCGCCGTCACTCAAAGGTTGAGGATAGAATTGAAAAGTTCAGCGTTATCCGTGCCAATATGGCTGTTGAGAGAGCAGATGTATGCCTTCTTATGATTGATGCCAACGACGGTGTAACCGAGCAGGATGAAAAGATTGCAGGTCTTGCGCACGAGGCTGGAAAGGCTTGTATCATTGTTATCAATAAGTGGGACAGCATCGAAAAAGAAAATAACACGGTTAATCAGTTTAACAAGGAAATCAGAACAGCTCTTGCATATATGCCATACGCCCCAATCATCTACGTTTCTGCTCTCACAGGTCAGAGATGCGCTAACATATATGAGATGATAAATGAAGCGTATGCACAGGCTAACCGTCGTATCACAACAGGTATGCTCAACGACCTTCTCAACGATGCTCAGAACAGAGTTCAGCCCCCATCGGATAAGGGCAAGCGCCTGAAGATCTATTATATGACCCAAACATCTGTTGCGCCCCCAACATTTGTTATCTTCTGCAACAACGAGGAGCTCTTCCATTTCTCATACAGAAGATATATTGAAAATTGCATACGTGATACCTTCGGCTTTGAGGGAACGCCCATCAAAATGATCATCAGACAAAAGGGCGACGATTCAACAAAGGTATAAAGTCTTCCCCTAAAGGAGAAAAATATGTTTATAGATAATATTAAGATATATGTAAAAGCCGGAAACGGTGGCGACGGCGCGGTAGCATTCCATAGAGAAAAGTTTGTTAACGCAGGTGGCCCGGACGGTGGTGATGGAGGCAGAGGCGGAAGCGTTATTTTCCGTATTGACGAGGGCTCAAACACTCTCCTTGCCTTTAGATATAAAAGAAAATTCGTAGCCGAATCCGGCGAGAACGGAAAAGGTAATAAGTTCCACGGAAAGAGTGGTGAGGACATTTATATTCCCGTACCTCCCGGAACACTTATAAAAGACCCCAAAACCGGAAAAATTATTCACGATATGGCAAACGGAGATGAATTCGTTATCTGTAAGGGTGGCCGTGGTGGCTGGGGTAACCGTCATTTTGCAACTCCCACACGCCAGATTCCAAAATTCGCTAAGAGTGGAACAAAGGGCGAGGAAAAAGAGGTTCTCCTTGAGCTAAAGATGCTTGCCGAGGTAGGTCTCATCGGCTTCCCAAACGTAGGAAAATCCTCTATTCTCTCCAAGATTTCTTCTGCTAAGCCAAAGATTGCAAACTACCATTTCACAACCCTCTCCCCTAACCTTGGAGTAGTAAAAATCGGTGACGGTAAGGGATTCCTTGCTGCAGACATTCCCGGACTTATTGAGGGCGCAAGCGAGGGACTTGGCCTTGGACACGCTTTCCTTCGTCATGTTGACAGATGCCGCCTTTTACTTCACGTAGTTGACCTTGCGGCTGTTGATGGCAGAGATCCATCTGATGACCTCGACAAAATAAATGAGGAGCTCCTTAAATATTCCGAGAGCCTTTCCGAGCGTCCACAGATCGTTGTTGCAAACAAGGCAGACCTTGCTGATATGGAGTCTGATTCTGTAAAAGCATTCTTTGCTCATTGTGAAGAGCTCGGCTACGATGTAGTATTGGTTAGCGCCATCACAGGCGAGGGACTTGACGAGCTTGTAAAAACAACTGTTTCTGCCCTTGCAGATCTCCCACCGATCACTGTGTATGAAGCAGAGTATTCACCCGAGGATGAGGATATGGAAAAGTCTTCTGAATCCCGTGAAACCACAGTACGCTTTGATGGTACCAAGTACTTTGTTGAGGGTGAATGGCTCTATAACTTCATGTCCAAAATCAACTTTGATGACTACGATCAGCTTAATCATTTCCAGCGCGTGCTTATTAAAAATGGCGTAATCACCAAGCTTGAGGAAGCGGGAGTTGAAGAAGGCGATACAGTAAATATTTACGATTTCGAATTTGACTTTGTTTACTAAAAAACTGTTAAAACGGTTAAAATGACAACTATTATTTGCAAAAACGCAGATTTTTAACTGAAAATTCCAAAAGCAAGATTTATTGCGCCGCCGATTATTTCGGCGGCGTTTTCTACAATATCCCCGACATCCTTAGGCGAAACAAACATTGCTTCGCCGCTTTTTTTGTTTATTCGTTTCAGGTCCTTTTCATTATCCGCTGCCAGAGTTCTTGAGTCAATTACGGTAGGAACACCTATACATATTACAGGTATATTCAGTGTGCTTTCATCAATTCCATTTTTTGAATTTCCAAGTCCCGAGCCGGGTATAATTCCAGTGTTGCTTATCTGAAAGGTCGTGCCGAGTCTATCCCTGCCTTTCGCCATAAGCGAGTCAATTGCAATGATAAGATCGGGCTTGATTTTCTTTGCCACCCCCTCCACGATCACCGAGGAATCTAACCCACTTTTTGATGTAACGCCGGGCTTTACCACCGATATTTTTGCACATCCGAGAGTATTAAAAAGGGCTTCATCAGCCTCAAAAATATGCCGTGTGGCCCTCACTCTATCGGCGCTTTCCGGCCCTATTGCATCGGGTGTGAGCCCTTGATTACCAAGCCCCACAACAAGAATATTTGTAGCGACCGCTCCCGTCATTTCAACCATCTCGCATAATTCTCCGGACAGCTCTTCAGTAACCCCCATGATAGCCTCGTAGTCAAGTGTATCAAGTCTATCTGTGTGCAAAGAGTCGTACAGACCTACAGGTCTTCCAATAGCCCTTGCTCCTTCCTTGTCCTTTACCTTTATCTTTTCCCACGTTCCGTTTATGTTGCTTTCTTTGACATAATCTATTCCCGGGCAGTTCAGGTCGACCCTTTTTCTTTCGCAGGCAAGGTCGGTATATATTTCATCAAAATGGTTCATAAAAATCTCCTTCGTGGAATATAGCTTTAGTAAGATTGTTTTGCAAAATTTGTCTTTTTATGCACATTTTTTAAGTTTCTGTAAAAAAACAGTTGAAAAATACGTAAGGTTGTGATACAATAATTGGCGTGATGAAAAATGAAAGGGCGAGATAAGAATGAGAAAAAACAGAGATTCCATACTTACCACCATTACAGATATAAAAGTGTTTTTGCTGTTCCTTTTGGATAACATTGGCTATCCCATCGAGCATCAAACAGTTATGGATATTGTAGAAGAAAATACAGGAGATATCTCTCTTAATTACGAAGCCTGTCTTACCGAGCTTGTTGATTCCGGTCATCTTTACTACGATGATCTTGGCGATGAGAAGTATTACATGATTTCGGACAAGGGAAGAGTTGTTGCCTCGGAGCTATATGATAACCTTGATAAGGATCTTCGAGAAAAAAGCCTTCGCAGTGCCATCAAGCACATTTCGCTTTCAAAGGGTGGCGCATCTATTAAGGCATATATCACCGTTACAGAAAACAAGCGATACAAGGTAACCATGGAGGCTCATGATGAGCACGGAGAGCTTATGTGTACATCGCTTACCGTCAATTCAATGACCGAGGCAGAGAGCATAAAACGCAATTTCCTTCAGAAACCCGACGGAGTTTACAGAGGGGTTCTTTTCTCCGCAACCGGAAGAATAGAATATCTTTCTTAATAATACAGAATAACCGCAATTTTTTCGTCAATTTGCACAAACCGAGCCCGGTGTTTATAGTGTAAACTGTGAAAACTTTTGCGGTTTTTCGTCTTTTTTTGAACAAACTATTGACAAAATTCACCACTAGAATTATAATACTTGTATAATGCTGTAATAATAGGTTGGTCGCAAAATGGAAGAAAAAGAGGTTTTCCAGCTTATATCTGAGGTTAGACGGGGAAATGATGCTGCTTTTTCCGATCTTGTCAGCCGTTATACGCCTTTGATGAACAAGGAAGTAAGCGAGTTTTCAACACTGGGAATAAGCTTTGATGAAATGTTTTCCGAGGCTTGTATAGCCCTTCATTCTGCTGCCATGAAGTACGATATTTTGCAAACAACGGTAACATTTGGCCTTTTTGCAAAGATTTGTGTACATCGCAGACTTATTGATCTTTCAAAATCTCTCGCATCTAAAGAATCTGTGATTGATGTAGAGAAAGTATCGGTTACCTATCCCATTGATTCGCGTCTTGCTGAAGCAGAGAGATTTAATTCGCTTATGAGCGTTTCAAAAACTCTGTTATCCGATTTTGAATATGAGGTTTTGCTTTTACATATTCAGGGATACAAGACTGCCAGAATAGCAGAGATTCTTTCCTGTGAGTCCAAGTCCATTGATAATGCAAAAAACCGTATTTTCAAGAAGCTTAGAACCTATTTTTCCGAGCATAAGGATATTTGATTTGTCATTACGCCGCATAGCTTAATGGAGAGCGTTGGAAACAAAGGCGACGGTTGAAATCCGTCTGAGGCGAAAAATATTATTAACCTACCAAAGGGAGAAAAGAAACCATGTACCAGGACGAGACATTGAAGTGCAAAGATTGTGGCAACGAATTCGTGTTCACAGCAGGTGAGCAGGAGTTTTATGCATCCAGAGGATTTGAGAACAAGCCTCAGAGATGTAAAGAGTGCCGTGCCGCTAGAAAGAATGCGCAGAAGAGCACAAGAGAAATGTTTGATGCAGTTTGCGTAGAGTGCGGCAAGGAGTGCCAAGTGCCCTTCAAGCCCACCGAAGGTAAGGCTGTTTACTGCAGCGAATGCTTCGCAGCAAAGAGAGCAGAGAGAGCTGAGTAATTTTACGCTTTCCTGATGGGCTTAACCGTTTGCGGTCCTAAGTTCTTAACTCATCGAATATGTGCCTTGCACGAAAGAGCCACGTAGTTTTGCGTGGCTCTTTTTCTTTTTGTGTCAAACAACGTTTTAGTCAAACAATAAAATTACAAATATTTGCGTGAGCACGCGCAAAACCAAAAAATAATAACATTCTGTTAATTATTAATATATATATTGACTTTTTTGTTTCTTTGTAGTAAAATGTAAGAAAGGTTTTCTTGTCTTTACTTTTTTGCATCGAATAGGAGGCTTTATGAACGAAAAAAGACTTTTTGAGCTTAAGTTAACAGCAAACAAAGTTCGCCGTCACATTTTGGACGGAGTTTATTCTGCAGGCTGTGGTCACCCCGGTGGATCTCTTTCCATTGCAGATATTCTTACTTACCTTTATTTTGAAGAAATGAGAGTCGATCCAAAAAATGATAAGGATCCTGCACGAGATAGATTTGTTCTTTCTAAAGGACATACTGCACCTGCACTCTATGGCACACTTGCAGAACGTGGATTTATCAATAAGGATGAGATCGTAACTCTTAGAAAAATAGATTCCAGACTCCAAGGTCACCCTGATATGAAGGGAATTCCCGGAGTTGATATGTCAACCGGTTCCCTTGGTCTTGGTTTTTCTGCATCTGTAGGTATGGCACTCGCAGGCAAGCATTATAACGATTCTTACCGTGTATATACCATCCTCGGCGATGGTGAAACCCAGGAGGGACAGGTTTGGGAGGCAGCTATGTTTGCCGCTCATTATAAGCTTGATAACCTTGTGGCGATCCTCGACCTTAACGGTCTTCAGATAGACGGCGATATAACCAAGGTTATGAATCCTACTCCGCATGATGAAAAGTTCCTTGCCTTTGGCTGGAATGTAGTGGTTGCCGATGCACACGATTTTAACGATCTTGCCCGTGCATTTGAGAATGCGAGAGCTACTAAAGATAAGCCCACCATCATTATTGCAAAATCTGTTAAGGGAAAAGGCGTTTCCTTTATGGAAAATAAGCCGGAGTGGCATGGTCAGGCACCAAAGGAAGAGCAGTACAAGCAGGCTCTTGTGGATCTTGACGCAATAGAAGCAGAGCTTATGGGAGGTAACTGATATGGCAGAAAAAATCGCAACCAGAGAAAGCTATGGTGCAGCTCTTGCTGCTCTTGGCGAAAATCATGACTTCCTTGTTCTTGATGCCGACCTTTCAAAGTCCACCAAGACAGATGTATTCAAAAAGAAATTTCCCGATAGGTTTTATAACTGTGGCATTGCAGAGGGAAATATGATGTGCGTTGCGGCAGGTATCGCTTCAACAGGAAGACCTGTGTTTGCATCCAGCTTTGCAATGTTTGCATCGGGCAGAGCGTTCGAGCAGATCAGAAACTGTATCGGATACCCACATCTCAATGTTAAAATTGGCGCTACCCACGCAGGTATAACCGTAGGTGAGGATGGCGCAACACATCAGTGTAATGAAGATATTGCCATTATGAGAACTATTCCCAGTATGGTGATTGTCAATCCCGCTGATGCAAATGAAGCAATCCACGCAACAGAGGCTGCATTACTTCATAATGGTCCTGTATATCTCCGATTTGGAAGATACGCTGTGCCAAACATTACAGCTGATATCCCCGATTATAAGTTTGAGCTTGGAAAGGGTGTTAGATATACCGAAGGTAGTGACGTAACAATCGTTGCAACCGGTCTTATGGTAGCATTTGCTATGGAGGCTGTTGAGGCTTTGAAGGAGGAAGGAATTTCTGCCGAAGTAATCAACATCCATACAATAAAGCCCATAGATGGAGATTTGATCTCTACCTCCGCGAGAAAAACAGGTGCAGTAGTTACCTGTGAAGAGCATAGTATCATTGGCGGTCTCGGCTCTGCCGTATGCGAGGTGCTTTCTGAAAGTTGCCCCGTACCTGTAGTCAGAGTAGGCGTTCGCGATGAATTTGGCAGAAGTGGAAAGGTTCCGGAGCTTCTAGAAATGTATGGTCTTACACCTGCAGACATAGTGGCGGCAGCAAAACGCGCCGTATCTCTCAAAAAATAAATTCAAGGCTAATAAACGAAAGGCGTAATATATGAAACGTATTGTATTAAAGCTATCAGGAGAGGTTCTTGCCAACGGCAAAGAAGGAATTTACGATATGAGCTTCGTTGATGAGGTGGCTAAAAATATCAAGGCCGCAGTTGATGAAGGATATGAGATCGCCCTTGTTGTAGGCGCGGGTAATATTTGGCGTGGCAGACAGGGAGTTGATATGGATCGTATTGATGCAGACAGAATGGGTATGCTTGCCACTGTTATCAATGCTATATGTATGAAGGATGCTATCAAGAGAGCAGGTGGCGATGCAATAGCTATGACCTCTGTTCCAATGGAGCCCTTTGCAGAAGCATATTCCAGCGAAAAAGCAGTATCAGCCCTCGAGTCAGGTAAGGTAGTAGTATTTGGTGCAGGTCTTGGAATACCATTCCTTTCTACCGACACTACCGGTGCTGTTCGTTCTGCAGAAATTCAGGCAGACGCAATGCTTATGGCAAAAAATGTTGACTACATATATACAGATGACCCCAGAACAAATCCTGATGCTAAAAAGCTTGAGACTGTAAAGGCATCTGAGGTCCTTGCAATGAATCTTAAAGCGCTTGATGCAACCGCTACCGCGTTCTGTCTTTCAACAGGAATGCCTATTAAGGTGTTTGGACTTAGTGAGCCTGCTGACATTCTTAAAGCTATTCGCGGAAAGGTAAACGGAACTATTATTACAGCCGAATAATTTTTGATAATAAAATATTAATACATAAAAGGAGAAACATTTATGAAACTCGACACTAAAATTTATGAAGAAAAGATGAAAAAGACCATATCCTCTTACCAGGAAAATCTTTCCACAATCAGAGCAGGCAGAGCAAATCCTGATGTTCTCAAGAAGATTACCGTTGATTACTATGGCGCACCTACCGGTATTTCCGCAATTGCAGAAGTAAAGGTTACCGATGCTCGTACAATCACAATCACAGCTTGGGATAAGTCTATTATGAAGGGCATTGAAAAGGCAATTCTTACATCTGACCTTGGAATCAACCCTCAGAACGATGGTAGTTGCATCCGTCTTTCTTTCCCACCCACAACTGAAGAGCGCCGTCGTGAGCTTTCCAAGCAGATTTCCAAGCTCGGCGAGGATGCAAAGGTTGCTATTCGTAACATTCGTCGTGATGCTAACGATAAGGTTAAGGCTGATAAGAAGAATTCTGTAATGACAGAGGATGAGGCAAAGGCTTCTGATAAGCTCGTTCAGGATCTCACAGATAAGTATATCAAAGAGGTTGACAACGTAACAGCCGCAAAAACTAAGGAAATTATGGAAGTTTAATTTTCCGGCAAATCAGCGTATATTCTTCGTTATATAACGAAAGGTAAAAAAATGAAAACTAGAGTAATAACCGGAATAGGTATTTTAGTAGTAGCAATTTCACTTGTAATCCTTGCACAGTTCACACCAATATTTTGTATAGGAATGGCAGCTCTTGCTGTAATGGCATCGTTTGAGCTTCTTCGTGTTTTCGGAATACATAAGGATTGGCATATTTCCGTTCCTACTTATGGTCTTGCTGCAGCATTTCCGTTTGCCGCATACTTTATAAGAGAAACAATAAAAGAAAACCTGGCAGAATTCATTATCATTCTCGCCTCTGCGTTATTCATCTTCCTTGTATATCTTCTTGGAGCAGCAGTTTTTTCACATAAAAAAATCAAATTTAACCTTGTAGCAGCTGTGTTTATGTCCGTTACTTATGTAATAGTTTCATTTACATCGCTCTCACTTCTTATGTATGTGAATAAAGGTATCTATTATTTTGGTACAATATTGATATCCACTTGGGGCTGCGATGCAGGAGCATATTTTATCGGTTCAAAATTTGGTAAGCACAAGCTTATTCCGGACGTAAGTCCTAAAAAATCTATTGAGGGTGCGATTGGTGGTGTATTAGTATCCATCGTGTTAAACCTTCTTTACGGTCTCGGAGTACAAAGCTTTGGTGGCGCGAATGTTGATTATATCGTTCTTGCCATTCTCGGACTTGTACTTTCAGTAGTTGCAATGACAGGAGATCTTATAGCATCTCTTATTAAGCGTGAATACGGTATTAAGGATTACAGCAATCTCCTACCCGGTCATGGTGGAATTATGGATAGATTTGACTCTGTTTTTCCCGTTGCAACATTCCTTCTTATGATGTCAGCCGTATGGGCACCATTTAACTGATTAGTATAACTTTTTAAGTAAAAATGAGAACCGTCACTTTTGTGGCGGTTCTACAAATCATTACTCTCATAAAACGAGGTAATAAAATGACAAAGAATATTATAGTCCTTGGAGCAACAGGGTCTGTAGGATCGCAAGCCCTTGATGTAGCTCGTAAAAGAGGATATAAAATAGATATTATTTCGGCAGCAACAAATATCGATGGCATGGAGCGTGCTGTTCGTGAGTTTTCACCAAGAATAGCTGTTATGGAAAATCAAGCCGTAGCCGAAGAGCTTTCAAAAAGATTAGTAGGGGTTAAGACTAAAATACTTTTTGGTGAAGATTCTCTTCTTTACGAAATAAGAAAAAGCAAGGCTGATGTGGCAGTCAACGCCATTTCCGGACGTGCAGGTCTTATGCCAACACTGGCGATTATAGATAGTGGTATGCGCCTCGCCCTTGCCAACAAAGAGTCGTTGGTCATAGCGGGTGATATAGTTATGCGCAGAGCTAAAGAGATGGGGGTAGAGATACTGCCTGTTGACAGCGAGCATTCGGCCATCTTCCAATCTCTTATTGGTAACCGCAACTCCGAGGTATCAAGGCTTATTCTTACCGCTTCGGGTGGCCCGTTCTATGGAAAGAGCAGAGAAGAAATGAGATTTGTAAATCCCGAGGAGGTATTATCTCACCCCACCTGGAAAATGGGAAAAAAGATAACGGCGGATAGCGCGACTCTTATGAATAAAGGCTTTGAGATCATTGAAGCTTGCCATCTGTTTAATATTCCGGAAGAAAAAGTAGAGGTTTTAATCCATCGCGAAAGTATACTTCATTCTGCAGTGGAATATATTGATAGAGCTATAATAGGTCAGATGTCTGTGCCTGATATGCGCGAGTGTGTTCAGTATGCGATAGATTATCCCACAAGAAAAGAAGGGGTAATAGAGCCGCTGGATTTTGTGAAGATAGGCAAACTGACCTTTGCTGAACCTGACTATTCAGCTTTTCCACTTTTAAGCTTGGCAAAAAGAGCGGCAAAAGATGGTGGTGCAATGGGTGCAGTTTTAGAGGCGGCAGACAGTCAAGTCGTTAAAGCATACTTTGATGGACGTATATCTTTTGGCGAGATTGCTGATATAATTTTCGATGTTTATGAAAAAATGATATATGCAAAGAATTATCACGATCTTGAAAAAATACTTATAGCTCATTCAGAAGCCATCCTGATGACTGACGAAATAATTAGAAAAAAATCGAAAAAACAATGTTAATTTTTTAGCAGATTGGAGAAAAATAGTGAATTTTGAAACATTAGGCACAATAGCCATAGCCGTTTTGGTGTTTGGAGGACTCATCTTCATTCATGAATTCGGTCATTATATATTTGCGCGTATCTTTAAGGTAACTATCGAGGAGTTTTCTATCGGCATGGGTCCAAAACTTCTTGGCTATACCTCAAAGAAAACAAAAATAACTTATTCTCTTCGTATAATTCCCATTGGTGGATATGTAGCTATGATAGGCGAAAACGGAGAGTCTGACGACCCAAATTCATTTAACAAAAAGCCGGCTTGGCAGAGATTTATTATTACTGTTGCAGGTGCTGCTGTTAATATTACTGCAGGCTTTATTGCAATGACAATCCTTACCTCTATGATCCGCTTATATGGCACAGAGGTTGACAGCTTCTTCCCAAAAGAGGATGCAGGATACGAAATCTCCAGCGAGGAAAGCGGCCTTATGCCAGGCGATGAAATTATAAAGGTTAACGGAAAAACCGTGATTATATACGATGAGCTTTCTTATGAAGTTATGCGTCATGGCAACAAGCCCGTTTCGCTTACAATTATCAGAGATGGCACAACCATGGTTTTAGACAACGTTGTATTCCCTGTAGGTACACAGTCGGGTCAGGAGTTTGGTGTTCTTGATATTATTCCTGTAGAGGAGAGCAGAGACATTGGAAATATTATCAAATTCTCCTGGAACAAATCCACCCTGATTGTTCGTATGTGCTGGGAGTCCATTATCGACCTTATCAGAGGCAGATATACTTTAGAGGCTGTTTCAGGCCCTGTTGGAATATCGGGTGCGATCGGCGATGCTGCAAAGGCTGGATCATTGAATCTTCTTTACCTTGTGGCAATGATCAGCATCAATCTCGGTGTAATGAACCTACTTCCTATTCCCGCTCTTGACGGTGGAAGAATTCTCTTTATTCTTATAGAAATGATTAGCCGTCGCCGTCTTCCTTCAAAGGTTGAGGAAACCATTAATGCAGTTGGTCTTTTCATCTTACTCGGACTTTCTGCAGTAATTATGATAAAGGACGTTTTTACTATCATTTTCTGATTGTAATAAAATTACTCTGATGGCGTAATGCCAAGGAAAATATCGAAAAATGAAATATAACGATTTTAGAAAAACAACAAAAAAGATTAAAGTGGGAAATATTTATATTGGCGGAGATGCTCCTGTTAGTATTCAGTCAATGACAAATACCGATACCCACGATATAGAGGCTACCTATCGTCAGGCTTTATTGCTTCAAAATGCAGGATGTGATATTCTTCGTATTACTGCGCCTGACGAGGAGTCTTGTAAAATCTTTTATGAGCTAAAAAAGCGTGGCATAGCTATGCCCTTAGTTGCAGATATACATTTTAATCACAAGATTGCAATATCAGCAATAAAAAACGGCGCAGATAAAATTAGAATCAATCCGGGTAATATTGGCAGCGAAGCCGGCGTAGTTGAAGTAGTAACAGTCGCCAGAGAGTATGGCGTTCCTATCCGTATAGGTGTAAATGCCGGTTCTCTTTCAAAAGAGCTGCTTCTTAAGTACGGCCGTCCTACTCCCGAGGCATTGGTGGAATCTGCAATGCAGCATATTTCCATTTTGGAAAAGCAGGATTTTTGTGATATCATTATCTCGATCAAAGCCTCCGATGTGTCCGATATGATAGAGGCAAACAAGCTTCTTTCCGAGCGTGTGGAATACCCCATACACCTTGGTGTTACCGAGGCAGGCTTTGGCACGGATGCTATAGTTAAGAGCAGTGTAGGAATCAGCGCCTTGCTTGCTACGGGAATTGGAGATACCGTGCGCGTATCATTAACGGACAGGCCTGAAGAGGAGATAGCCGTTGCCAAAAATATTCTTGCTTCTCTGAATATGAGAGAGCGGACCTCTATGAATATCATTTCTTGCCCCACCTGTGGCAGAACGAAAATAGACCTCATTAAGCTTACCAGAGAATTTTACGAAAAAGCCAAAGAGGCAAATATTACCGAAATGCCGATAAAGGTCGCTCTTATGGGATGCGTTGTCAACGGTCCGGGAGAGGCTCGTGAGGCAGATATAGGCATCGCAGGCGGAATTGGGGAGGGCCTTCTTTTCAAAGGTGGCGAGATTATAAGAAAAATCCCCGAACACTTGCTTGTGGACGAGCTTATTTCAGAAATAAAGAAAATGCAAACAACTTAAGTTAAAATAAATTTACGAAAGGACGAGAAAATGCAGGAGAACAAGTTTAAGGACAAAAGCTTTTTTGATATCTTCACAAGATATTCTCCCGATATGGACAAAAGAGATCTTTTAGAGCGTGGTTATAACATTCTTCCAAGAAAGAGTGTAGCTCCTCTCCGTATCGAAGTAGATATAAGCTTCAGATCTCACGAGGATGCCGAGCTTATCTATGAAATTGAAGACGAGTGCAGAAGAATTTATAATGCCCAATCCTTCAAGATACTGCCTCATTTCCCGTCCGATCTTTTCAGTATGAAATACTTTCCCGAAATCTTGTGCGAGGCATCTATCTGTGGAGCTGTTACCAACGGTTTCTTTACAGGTGCTACGTACAATGATGATGGTGAAACAATAACTATTTCCATCCCCTTTTCGGAGGCTGGCGTAGATTTTGTAAGAGTAGCTGATACCGAGTCTATTCTTTCCAACATTATGCGAAGCCGCTATGGCATAGTAAGAAGGGTTGCTATAAAATCCGGCAGTGGCGGAGAAGAAAGACATCGTGAGTGGCAGGCTAAGCGTCAGCTCATTATGCAAAGAGCGGAGGAGCAAAGCCGAGAAGATTTCATTAAGCAAAGACAAGAGGCTGAACGTCAGCGCGAGGAAGAAGCAAGAGCGGCCGATCCTCAATATGATTTTGATGCCAAGGCAGGAATCTCTCTTGCTACAGGCGTTAGCACACAGCTTTCCGAAACGATTTATAAAATGGGCGCAACTACTTATGATTTTACAAAGTCGGAGCTTCTTTTTGGAGAAGATTTTGATATAGTTGAGCCAACGCCTCTTTCCGATATAACATCTATCAGAAACAAAGGCGTATTCCTCGGAACTATCTTTGAGGTAACTACAAAGGAAACACGAAATGGTGATAAAACCAATGTTATAATCGGTATTTCCGACGGCGCATCTGCCACCTATATAAGAAAGATGTTTGCCAACGAGGAAATTGATTGGGTAAAGGGCGTAAAGAGTGGTCAGCACGTTGCCGTTATGGGTAGAGTACAGAGGGACAAGTTTGATAACGAGCCCTTCATCGCCTTATCGGGAATTAAAAAGATAAGCTCTGTTCTTAGAATGGACAATGCAGAGAAAAAGCGTGTCGAGCTTCATCTTCACTCTAATATGTCACAGATGGATGCACTCATCACTCCAAAGGAGATAATAGATACAGCAACCAGATGGGGACATAAAGCAATCGCCATAACAGACCACGGTAATGTTCAGGCATATCCTGAAATAATGCTGGCATACGAAAAATCAGGCAACACCGACCTTAAGATACTTTATGGTATTGAGGCGTATTATGTAAACGATACCGAGCGTTGCGTATTTGGCAGTAAATATCCTGCGTTTGAGGATGAGATGGTTGTGTTTGACCTTGAAACAACGGGTCTTTCTAACCGAACCTGTAAGATTATCGAAATCGGCGCAGTAAAGATCAAGAACGGAGAGATCATTGGAGAATTTAATACCTTCGTTGACCCCGAGTGTGAGATCAGCGAGGAAATTACCAACCTTACCTCTATAACAAACGATGATGTAAAAGGCGCTCCAAAGGAGAGGGAAGCTCTTGAGGCATTTATGGAGTTCGTGGGTGATAGACTTCTTATAGCTCATAATGCTAACTTCGATATTGGCTTTATTAGAGTTGCCGCCGAAAGATGTGAGATGCCCTTTACAAATTCCTATCTTGACACGGTGGGACTTTCTAAATATGTAAATCCCGAGCTTACAAAGCATAAGCTCAACATTATAGCAGAGCATTACAAGCTTGAAGAATTCCATCACCACAGAGCCTGTGATGACGCAAAAACTCTTGCATACATATTCTTTGTAATGCTCGATAGACTAAAAAGCGAGGGTGTAACCACCTTTGAGAGAATGGTTGACGCAATGAGTGAAAAGGCAGACCCCTTAAAGCTCCCTGTTAACCACATGATAATTTTTGCAAAAAATCAAGAGGGATTAAAAAATCTTTATCGTTTGGTCTCATTCAGCTATCTTGACTACTATCGCAGAAGACCAAGAATGCCCAAATCGGTAATCGAACAATATCGTGATGGACTTATAATTGGTTCAGCCTGCGAGCAGGGCGAGCTTTACAGGGCTATTCTTGAGGGCAGATCGGATCAGGATGTAGAGGATATTGCAGAATTCTATGACTACTTCGAAATCCAGCCCCTTGCCAATAACAAATTCCTTATCGGAAAGGGAAGAGTTACCAGCGAGGAGGATCTTCGTGAAATAAATCGTAAAATCTATCGCCTTGGCAAAAAGCTTGGTAAGCCTGTATGTGCTACCTGTGATGCTCACTTTGTCAATAAAGAGGACGAGGTTTACAGACGAATTCTTCTCGCAGGTCTCAAGATGTCAGATGCAGATAATGAAATGCCTATCTATCTTCGTACCACAGAAGAAATGCTTGAGGAGTTTTCTTATCTTGGCAAAGATGTTGCTTACGAGGTAGTGGTTGAAAATACAAATAAAATCGCGGATATGTGCGAAAGACTTCGACCAATTCCAAAGGGAAAATATGAGCCAATCATGCCCGGTGCAAATGAGGAATTAACAGAATCCTGTTGGAAACGTGCTCACGAATGGTTTGGAGAGGAGATACCACCTATCGTCCACGATAGACTTGAGCGTGAGCTCAGCTCCATTATTAAAAACGGATTTGCAGGACTCTATATGATTTCGGTGAAGCTTGTTGCGTATTCCGAGAGTCTTGGTTATCTCGTAGGTTCGAGAGGCTCGGTTGGTTCATCTTTGGTAGCAACTCTTTCGGGAATTTCCGAGGTTAACCCCTTACCGCCTCATTACCGTTGTCCAAAGTGTAAGCACAGCGAATTCTTTACCGACGGCTCTGTAGGTTCAGGCTTTGATCTTGATGACAAGCGTTGCCCTGTATGTGGTGAGTGGATGTATCAGGACGGTCACGATATCCCCTTTGAAACCTT
>JAZKZW010000037.1:0-7027 GCA_045612865.1 Eubacteriales bacterium | reverse complement strand
CTTCTGCGGCGGAGGGGGAAGTTCTCTGCAACTATGTGCTCAACCTCAGCCTCAAGCTTATCTGCAGAAAAATCGTCAGCACCCGAAACCTTAAAGTACAGACCTGTTCCGACAGTGCAGTTCATGCTACCCTGTGCCTTTCGCCAAAGACGTCTGATGGCGAGGAATAGTATAAACTGGGCAGTTCTTGTATAAACATCGTGTCCGGCAAGATCGGTATATTTGATAAGATTGATAACGCCGCCGGATGCCGCCATAGCCTTACGGATAGATTCACGGTCGGGAGTGATGTCCTTTTGTCTTAAGGGAATGTAGTTAAGTGTAAAAACTCGACCTGCAATTTTTGCCGCGATAGGATCTGTAGAGAGCTTACCGCTTATAAGTCCGAGCTCGGTTACCATATCAAGCAGGGATTGATCTGCTTTGGCTTCTATTTCTCTGTTATCAATATATAATTTCATGTTATACTCCTTGTAAAAAAACTCGCTAAATTTTATTCAAGAGATATGCCTTTTATACGAATTTTATTCAGCCTTATTCTTTGCTCTGCCTCTGATAAGCTGGAATCCGTTGATGATGAAAAGGCTAACGTTCATAACAACTATGGGCCAGGTTCCGCAAATAGCTGCATAAATCGCGCTGATAACAGAGCCGCTCATATTCACTATACGAAGCTTTGTTACCGAGGTCATCATCATAGACATAACAACCAGAATTGTGCCAATATATCCGAATATTTCAAGCCACATTGCAGGGCTGATGCTAAGCAAAAATTCGTAGGCTGTATCGAGTATTGCTTTAAGATTCATGTTTTTACCTCCGAAAATGTTTATCCTGCTCAAAATGAGCGTAAAAAAAGACCGTCAACTTTCATTGGCAGTCAATAAAAAAGCGACCGCCGAAACAAAAATCTCGGTAGTCAACCATTATCGGTGGTTTGTAGAAACGCTCGCCCCTATCGCAAGCTTATACCTAGTCTTAAATGTCCAAATGCAACAAGATGTAACAGAAGTTAACCGTACAACACGCACGTGGAAGTACATTATATCACAGAGGTCGAAAAAAGTCAAGCCCTTTTAGAAGATTTTTTGTTAAAAATTACCTAACGCAGAAGAAAAAACAGAAAAAAATACTGCATTTTGCCTAAAAGCTGCAAAAAAGTTGAAAAAAACTATTGCAATTTATAAAAAAGTGTGTTAATATACAAAAAGGTGAATAAAATTCATAAGCAAAATTTAATAAAAACTGTTGGTTAAAACACCCGAAATATGGGTGAAAAAAATATTTTTTTAGCGTTGCACCGCACAGTCGGGCGACAGCAGGAGGAAAAAATTATGCAAACAACAAAAAAACTCGGAATGTCAACCAAGACAATGGTTCTGGCGGCAATTCTGACAGCGCTGGTAGTGGTTCTTCAGTTTGTTGGACAAACTATCAGACTTGGCCCATTTATGATCTCTCTCGTACTTATTCCCATCGTTATCGGTGCGGCAACCTGTGGCCCTGTAATCGGCGCGTGGCTCGGCTTTGTTTTCGGTGCCTTCGTTCTAATAAGTGGCGATGCTGCAGCCTTTCTTACAGTCAATGCCTTTGGCACAGTGGTAACAGTGCTTCTCAAGGGTGCGCTCTGCGGTCTTGCGGCAGGCTATGTTTATAAGCTTCTTGAGGGTAAAAACCAGACTCTGGCAGTAATTTTAGCGGCTATCGTATGTCCTGTGGTTAACACAGGAATCTTCCTTCTCGGATGTACAGTTTTCTTTATGGATACTATCACCGCTTGGGCAAATGGCGGCAACGTGGTGGCCTATATGTTCCTCGTACTTGTGGGGGGGAACTTCCTCGTTGAGCTTGGTATGAACCTTGTTCTCGGTCCTGCGATTGTTAGACTCGTTGACATTGCGGAGAGTAAATTTGCAAAATAAGTAAATAAATATTTACAATAATATAGAAATAACTACCGTTGTTCTTCGGAATGGCGGTTTTTATTTTTGCAAAAATGAGTGAAAAAAGTAAATTTCGCTAAATGCAAAAAAATCAAAAAAACTCTTGACAAGCGGGGAATACTATGCTATAATACATTTAACAAAACGGTTAAATGTTCGCCGCGGGCGAACCTGAATATACTAAAACAGGAGGGGAAGATGGGACTTGAAAAAACCATGAGAGCCCTTGCTGATCCTGTCCGCCGTGAGATACTGAATCTTCTGAAAAAGGGAAGAATGTCAGCGGGTGATATAGTAGCACATT
This sequence comes from Eubacteriales bacterium, assembly GCA_045612865.1. Classification (GTDB taxonomy): domain Bacteria; phylum Bacillota; class Clostridia; order Oscillospirales; family CAG-272; genus UBA1740. The sequence goes on along the minus strand of JAZKZW010000037.1, from coordinate 4,780 downwards.
TTGATATTAGCGGTGCTGCCATATCCCGTCATCTCTCTATCCTGAAAGAGGCAGATCTCATTCGCGACAGTCGTGAGGGCAAGTTTATCTACTACGATCTTAACGCATCGGTTCTTGAAGAAATACTTATGTGGATCACCACCCTGAAAGGAGAAAAAAATGATTAATTATTTTAAGCAGCACAAATGGAAAATTCTTATTTCCAGCCTTATCACACTTACACCTATTATTGCAGGTCTTATTCTCTGGGATAAGCTTCCTGACCTTGTTCCTTCTCATTGGAATGTCAACGGAGAGGTTGATGGTTGGGTAGCAAAGCCCTTTTTCGTTTTCGTTACGCCCATTATTATGGTTGCCTTAAATCTTGTGGCATCCTTAGCAACCGCAGTCGATCCTAAAAATGCTAATAACACAGGCAAGCCTCTTCTCTTGGTTTATGCCGTGATTCCCGCTCTTACAATTATACTATCTACAGTGACCTATTGCGCCGCCCTTGGTGTTGATGTTCCTGTTGGAAATCTTGTGATGGCAGTTCTTGGAGTTCTTTTCTTGTTCATTGGTAACTATCTTCCAAAGTGCAAGCAGAGCTACACCATAGGTATTAAGATTATGTGGACTCTTGACAGTGATAAAAACTGGGTTGCAACTCATCGCCTCGCGGGTAAGGTTTGGGTAGTTGGCGCCGTGCTTATGATCATCTCCGCATTCCTCCCGATGAATCTCATTTTTTGGGTTTCTTTCCCTATAGTGCTTGCTATGGTTATAGTGCCTATAGTGTATTCCTACCTCTATTACAAAAATCACAAATCTGACGACGGCTATTTCGATAAGAAGGAAGAGCACTATGAGTAAGATAAAAGATTTCGTAGCCAAGAATTATAAATATTGGATCTTCCTTTTGCTCGCAGGCTTGGTTGGTGGAATTTTTGCGGGAATTTACACTCTTGAGATAACCGATCCTGCCCTTATAGAGGAAGCTATTGCCCAGATTGGCGGAAAAGAAATTTATATCGTAATATCCACAATGCAGGTTATATCGTACGCTCTGATTTGCGGTATCCTGGGTAAGCTTCTTGCAAATAAGCTGGGGCTCTGGCGTGAGCTTCGTTTTGAGGGTAGATCGGTTGTGCTTTCAGCCCTCGCAGGACTGGCAGTAGGCGTGGCAATGATGGCGCTTGAGCTTCTTTGGTTCGTAAATGTTTCTGACGCGGTTAAGGAAAGCTACAAGGCATTGCCCACAGCTTCAAACGTGATAGCCTCCCTCATCTACGGTGGCATTATTGAGGAGCTGATGATACGTCTTTTCCTGATGTCGCTTCTTGCTCTCGTTATTTGGAGGATATTCTTCAAGGGCTCTGAATCCGTACCAACAAAGGCTCTTGTAATTGCAAACGTGGTGTCGGCGATTCTCTTTGCGGCGGGGCATCTTCCTTCAACAGTTATCAGCATTGGAATCACCCCTGCTATACTCATCAGATGCTTCCTTCTAAACGGTGGCGCAGGCCTTGTGTTTGGCTATCTCTATCGCAAGAGAGGTATTCAGTATGCAATGATAGCTCACGCATTTGCTCATATCGCAATGAAGCTTATATGGGTTATATTTGCATAAAAAACATTAATTTAGTAAATGATTATTTGCATTTATTGCAAAAACACCGCCTTTTTCGGGCGGTGTTAATTTTTTCTTGCATTTTTCTTTGAATTGTGCTAGAATATAAGCAACAAATAAAAGGAGCGCAAAAATGAAAGTAATTGATATTTCACAAGAGATACTGACCTGTCGCGTTTATGAGGGTGATCCTGCGCCCGTGGTAGATAGACTTATGGATATGAATGAGGGGGAGCTATATAACCTCTCGGCCTTTTCTATGTGCGCTCACAACGGAACTCATATCGATGCACCAAGGCATTTTATAAAGGACGGCAAGGCTGTGGATGATATGCCCCTTGATAGCTTTGTTGGCACCTGCTTTGTTGTAGAGCATAAGGGGGATGTCGGCGCCGCCGATGCGAAAAATATCCTCTCACGGGCTGTGGAAAATAATGCAGGGGAACGAATACTCCTGAAAGGTGACCTTGTAGTAACGCCCGAGGCGGCAGAGGTCTTTGCAGGGGCAAAAATCAAGCTTCTCGGAAACGAGAGTCAAACCGTAGGCCCGGAAAATGCACCAATGGAGGTTCACCTGATGCTGCTCTCTGCCGAGGTGGTATTGCTTGAGGGAATAGTCCTCTCCAATGTAGATGAGGGGGTATATACTCTCTCTGCCGCACCCCTGAATTTCAAGGGTATTGAGGGCTCACCCTGTCGCGCCATATTGATAAAGCAGTGATTGCGTTTTTTAAGCGAGGTCGAAAAAACCTCGCTTTTTTCTATGATATGTAAAGTAAACTAGTCAAATTCCGACACTTTTACATACTCGATAAATGCCTTTAGCGCTTCGGACATCCACTTGTTTTTGTGGTAGATAAGCTGCTTCCAGATATGAGCGTCAAAGTCGGTAACGTTGAGGTAAAAGAGCTTGCCTGCCTTTACGAGCTTCTCGGTAACAAAGTCGGGGAGGAATGAAATTCTGTCGCTGTCGATAAGCAGCTTTGTTATAATGTCGGGACGGCTGATCTCAAGCACGGGAGACAGCTCGATAGAGTGCTTTGCCATTTCCATATCCAGCGCTCGGCGATAGCCTGCGTCCTTTTCGGTCAGAATAAGTGGATATTCCCCCAGCTCCTCCAGCTTTATTTTCTTTCTGCCTGCCAGGGGGCTTTTCGCACCGGTAACAAAGTGCATTTGTATAGGCGCTTCCTTTGCAATGACAAAATCCTTTTTATAAACGTGTCGGTCAAGGGTTATCATAGCGTCAGCCTCGTTGTGGTCAAGCATAAGCGCCATCTCGTTTGTGTCCGCAGAGGAAAGCTTCAGCTTAACGTCGGGGTATTTTTCGTGAAAGGCGCTAAAGCTTCGCACCAGCATATCCTCGCATATAGAGTCGGGCATAAGGATGTGAATATAGCCTGCTACCTTTTTCTCCGTGGTCATGCTCTCCTTAAATTCCTCTGTCAGGTTATGTATGCTGTGGGCGTAGGTAAGCAGCTTTTCGCCGTCGGCAGTAAGGCTTATGGTGTGGTTTATTCTTTCAAAAAGCAGGCAGCCCAGCTCCTCCTCCAGCTGCTTTATCTGGAACGAAACTGTAGATTGCGTGTAGCCGAGGGCCTCTGCCGCCTTTGTAAAATTGCACAGCTCTGCCACGCGTATAAAGGTCATAAGATTGCGTATTTCCATATATTTTTCTCCTAAAAACGCTTTGCGTTTTTCTCTTTTTTTAGTCAATCGAAAAAATCGATGGTTTTGATAAAAATTATTTGTTTTACAAATCGACAAAAGTATTATATAATAATGTTGTAAAAAAATCAAGCCCCAGGGGGAAAAATATATGTCAAACGTTAAATTTTATAGTAGAAAACCTGTTCCAATGGAGATGCACAGGGTAAAAATCGTGCAAAAGCTTACTATGCTCACAGCAGAAGAGCGCCTTCAGAAAATGCGCGAGGCAGGATTTAACACATTCCTCCTTCACAATGGTGATATTTTTATGGATATGCTTACCGACTCAGGCGTTAATGCTATGAGCGACCGTATGCAGGCTGCAATGCTCCACGCCGACGATGCCTACGCAGGTAGTGAAACCTTCTACCGTATGAACGATAAGCTTACCGAGATCTTCGGTATGAAATACCTTCTTCCTGCCCATCAGGGTAGAGCCGCAGAGCACATTATTGCCCAGCATTTTGTTAAGCCCGGCAACTGCATTATAATGAACTATCATTTCACAACTTCAAAGGCTCATGTTACCCGTCTTGGCGCCCGTGTTGAGGAGCTTATAAAGGATGAGGGTCTTGTGGTAAAGAGCGACTTGCCGTTTAAGGGTGATATCGACCTTGACAAGGTGCGCGCGTGTATCGAGCGTGAGGGCGCAGATAATATTCCGTACATAAGAATTGAGGCGGGAACAAACCTCATCGGTGGTCAGCCCGTTTCCTATGAAAATATGAAGGCCGTTACAGATCTTGCAAAGGAGTACGGCATAACAACTATTCTCGACGCATCCCTTCTTCAGGATAACCTCTACTTTATCAAGGTGCGTGAGGAATCTATGAAGGATAAGTCCATACGTGAAATTACAAAAATGATTGCCGACCTTTACGACATTATTTACTTCTCCGCAAGAAAGTTTGGCTTTGGCAGAGGCGGCGGAATTATGGTGCGTGACGAGGCAACCTTCCACGCAATGGAGGACTACGTTACTATGTTCGAGGGCTTCCTCACCTATGGTGGCATGTCTGTAAAGGAGATGGAGGCGCACATCGTTGGCTTTGATGAAACGATGGATATGGACGTTATTTCCCAGGGCCCACAGTTCATCGATCACTGCGTTCGCGAGCTTGACGCTATGGGTATTCCAATGGTAACTCCCGGTGGCGGACTTGGTGCGCATATCGACGCCCGTCAGGTAGTGGATCACATCCCAGCAGAGCAGTATCCCGCAGGCTCTCTTGTTGCCGCCCTCTATCTTGCAGGTGGTATCAGAGGTATGGAGCGTGGCACACTTTCCGAGGAGCGCAATCCCGACGGCAGCGAGCGTATAGCATCGGTTGAAATGGTGCGCCTTGCTTTCCCAAGAAGAGTATTTACCCTCTCCCAGACAGAGTATGTTATAGACCGTGTTAAGTGGCTCTACGATCATCGTCATCTCATAGGCGGTCTTCGCTTTGTTCACGAGCCAAA
>JAZKZW010000036.1:0-14770 GCA_045612865.1 Eubacteriales bacterium | reverse complement strand
CTTCGGAAAGAGCTTTTTTCTTCAGCGCTTCTTCTTATCGTAAATTTTTCGTTCAGGAAATTTAAGTAGCTCATATTTTTCTCCAAAAATCCTTTAATTTGAAAATAATAATTTACATTTTTAGTCGTTTATAAGTTTTTTAACAAGTCTTATACCGTGTGAATAAATGGAAATTGCGTGGTTAGCATTTTTGATAATATAAGCCTTGTTGCTGCTTTTTTCAAGAAGTACGCAAACAGCGCTGTCTGTCATCAAAGGGTTGATATACTCTGCAACGATAAATGCTTTGTTAAACTCTTTCATTTTTTCTATATCGTCGTTGGTAATATTATCAAGTGATAGAACTAAGATCAAGCATTTATTTTTGTTTGTATAATTTTTTGCATCTATTCTTGATGTTTCGCTTTCGATAGAGCTTTCCGCGTCTATAGCGTCAGTGAATCTTATAAAGTAGTTAATGTAATCCTTGAAAAAGGAAAACTTGCGCTTATAGTAGTATTCGTCCTTTTCTTTGAAGTTCATCTTTGTAAGTGCGGCTTTCAAGCTTTCTTTTGTAACATTTTCAAAGATGGTAGTTTTTGTGCTATCAATCTTAGCGATCTTTACATTTACTTCATACTCACGAGCACGACCGTACTGGGCGAATAAAACCACAAGAGAGGCAATAATAAATAAAAATGAAGAAAATCCAATGGGATTGTAAACCTCAGGGCTGACGCCGTTATCCTGAAGTGTGGCCGCAATAAGTAGCATAGCGAAGAAGATTGCAAATAACCCCAGCGAAACCGATAGCCAGATTATGTATCCCTTTTTAGTCATTGGTTTTTGTTCTGAATTTCTTTTCATATTTTTTCTCCTTTAACCTCATACCAGCTAGGTATAGTTTTTTTCATATTATCATACCAAGAGAGAATGTTCTTTGCCTGGTTTCTCATAACGGCTATTTCTCCGTCGCCAAAGTCGATTGCCCATGGGAGCGACCCTAAAATATTGTTGCAAACGTAGAGCGCGAGAAGCTGCCAAAACTCACTTGGAACATCAGCGTTAAAATATCCGTCAATAGTGCCTCTTGCAAATTCAGGTGCAGCCTCTGCTGACCACACACGGTTGAACTCCTCCCACGGATCTCCAAAATCGTAACGGTCAAAGTCAATAATATAAAGCTCATCATCCGAAACCATCATGTTTCCAATGTGGAAATCTCCGTGCTGGAAACTTTGAGGCCTACCATTTATAAGGTGGCGGTTTTTCTGTATGTAGTCAATCATAAACTCTCCACCCTCAAATTTCAGGGGACAATCAGTGTAAATTTTGATTTTTCTATCTATCTTTTTGCTGAACTTTTCGCCCCATTCGGGAATGTCTTTTGGTGCTGGAATCGAGTGGATTTCACGTATAATCTCACCGGCTTTTAGTCCCAGCTCATATTGTTTATCTAAAGGCAGGGTAGGGATAAATTCCTCGGCATCAACTCCGTCAATCCAGCTTTGCAGAGAGTAAACTCCTTCATTACACATGCCAAACTCAATAGGCTTGCACATAGGAATATCAAGCTCTGCCACAAGGCTTTGCATCTCAAAAAGTCGTTTTCTGTTCTCGTATCTTTCACTTGGAGAAACACGCAAAAGATATGTCATACCGTCGTCTGTTGTGACCTTGTATTTTTTATCACCCGACCAACCTTTGTCGATGGATTCCTTTAGAATGATTTTTTCGTATATCATGGTTATCAAGTTCCTTTGAGTCAAAAAAGTAATTATATGTAAAATAAAGTTTGCTTATTTGCTTGTTTTTACAAATTCTTGCATTCCTGTATTTATCATCATTTTGTCAAGTCTGTGCTTGTCCCAAAGGATAACTCCAACCGAATCCGCAAGCTCGTATGCGCCCTTTGTAAAGACTGAATTTGTCATAACAACGCCAACGTGGCATTTATAAAAGGTCTTGCCGGCGAACACCTCTTGAACTGATTTATTACCAAGAGGGGCAGAATAATTTTTACATTGAATTGCGTACTTTATGTCATCCTTAAATGCGAGAATGTCAACGCCCTGATCGCCCGAACCACGGGTTACCGTAACGTCCTCAAAGCCACATCGCTCAAGGAGCTCAGCACAGAAGTATTCGAACTCGTGCCCCTCCATACGGTCAACATTAGTAACGCTGGTGATAGTGTAGGATGGCTCGGAGCTCTTTTTTTGCTTAGGGCTGAAATTACCCACGGCTATCAGAACTCCCACCGCAATTAGCGCAATGCCGATTATAACCCAGATAGCCTCCTTGCCAAAGCCGATAGCCACTGCACCGATAATCGCAAGCGTAGCACCAATAATGCCACTTCCCATAGGATTATTTGTATTTTTATTTTTCATCTTTATTCCTTCCTGGTGATAGAAACAACGCTTTCATCTGTAATTTGTTTAGGTCGGAAAATTACCTTTTCCATAAGATAATAGTCATTGCCATACATCTGTGCTTCTCCGACCACAGCAAACCCTGCTTTAATGTATATCTTGCAGGCAGGGATATTGGATTTTACTACAGATAAATGAATAGCTTTATAACCATTGCTGCACAAAATGGACTCAATGCTTTGCACCATTTCGAGGGATAATCCGTGCCCTTGGTAAGCCTTATCAATCACGACTCTGGCAATTTCCTTACCATTTTTGCATGACCAGCAATCAAAATCATCCAGTTCGTTTTCGGGCACAATAGAAATCGCGCCTATTATTTTACTGCCATCTGTCATAACATATAGGTTGTTTGTATCTAAATCGTGTTCAATTTCCGTCATAGTAGGATAGCTGTCATTCCATACGCAAAATTCTTCACCTTTTGCGCCTTGGTAAAGCGAAAGTACTTGCTTTGCATCGTCGTTATTGGCCATTCTAAAATATCGGGTCGCACCATTTATTGTTTCTTGTGTTAAACAAACGACACTCTCAACATGGGTGGGGACTCCAAAAGGTATATTTTTGTGCCAAAAACGGGGGTTGTAGTACCTTAAAGTCTCATTTTCGCTTCTTTTTATGATTTCATTTGTTGTATAAATGCGTAAATACTTCTTTTTCATGAGCGCAGCCTTCTGTGCTTCAAATTTCTGTTTTCCTATGATTTTTAAGTTCCAAGGTTGTAACAACGAAAACATTTTCAATGAAAATTTTCTTGTATCTTCCACAAAAACCATATTTCCTTGAATAATATCAAAAAACAGCTTGTTATCCGCTCCATCAAGATGCGCATGCGTGAATCCATGATTGATATCAATATAATCATCATCAAATCCAATCGTCAAATATTCATGAAAGTTAATAACGCAAAAGTCTTTTGCTTCATTTTCGATCTTATCTTTTAGGCTAGGATTGATTTCAAAAACTCTTCTGTATATTTCGTAAAACTTCATGGTTATCTCCTTGTTAGACAAACGACGGACTCAACGTGGGTGGGGACTCCAAAAGGTCTCAAAATGGGCTAAAAATGGGGGTTGTAATACCTTAAAGTCTCAATGTGCATCATAAGAGAGCTTGCACTCTTCACAAATATCTCTTTCGTGATCTTCTGAAAATCTTACTCGTTTCATCAACCTTCCGCATTTAGGGCATATATGTATCTGTTGATCGCCCACTTTTTTTGCTTTTATGCTTTTTCCATAATCACATTCCAAATGGTAGTACACAGGATAACCGAGCTGTTTGCTCATATATTCTGCAATTTCTATTCCTTGCTTGTTTAAAGCGGAATCAAGCTTTACACGCTGATTTCCTGTATATCGGTCACAAAGACAGTTCAGCCAAAGCATATCCATTGCGGCATAATTATCCTGCCACAGCTGTATGTCATTGTGATCTTCTCTATTTTCAAGATAAGGCAATTCATAAAGCACAACAGGTTTTCCGCAGTCGCAACAAGTGAATACGCTATCAATATCAAACCTAAAGGTCTGCATTTCCATTGCGGATCTTGTTTTACAGCTGCAGTATTCTTGACTCTCCAAATCAATTCCGCAATCTTTTATTTGTAGGTTAAAATACTCGCCAATTTTTTCTCTATCGTTTTTTACATAAACGCTATCAAGGCACTCGCTTAAGGAATCTTTCTTTGGCGTTGTCACATAAAGCATAAAATTTATATTTTGAATAACCTTGTAATTTTTTAATATTTGTCCGTTGGATTCTAATGCACAAAGAAAATGCCAAATAAGGTCTTTTGCTTCATCATAGGATATACTCGGTGTTTTCGGGGATAGTTCAATAATCTTATAGTACATAAGGCATCTCCTTTAGATATGTTATACCAAACTGATATAAATTGAAGTTTCGAGCATGGCTCAAAATTATTATTTGTCCTATTTTAGTTCGCTTTGCTCACGCGATATGCACCTTCGGTGCGCGATATATTTGCTCTGCAAATGCGATATTATCTCGCGATGCGAGATAGCGATATATTCGCCTCTGGCGAATGTGGTGGAAACTCCAAAAGGTATATTTTAGTCATGGATATACCTTATGTTTTTCATATCTTCGATAAACACTTCTGCACCAATTCTTAAATAATTTGAGTGCATTTGAAACATCTTGCTACTTGCAAAATCGCAATTATACTCCAAATACACATTGAACGGAGATTTTTTCAATAACCCCATAAACTTTTTCAAAGAGATGGTTTTATAAATCCCGTTTTTTTTCGAAATTCGAACAGAAATAAAATCCTCAATGGGTACATCATCTCTGTCTATTTCAAACACAATTTTACAATTTTCCAACTGTTCACACATCTTACCGTGCTCATCAGTTGCCCAAAATCCTTGTGAAAATTTAAGAGTGATCGTATCTTCGCCAAGTTCAATTTTGTTTATTTGACTATCGTGAAGTTGGTAATTCATATATTCTCCTTTCGTGTTAAACAAACGACACTCTCCACGTGTCCGGTGCCGGGGAACATATCTACGGGAATGACGGTGCTTCCAATATATCCAAGACTCTTTAAAACAACCATATCTCTTGCCAGAGTTGCAGGGTTACAGGATATATAAACAATTTTTCTCGGTGAGAGGGAAGCCACGTGATGAAGGAGCTTTTCGTCAGAGCCGGCTCTTGGGGGGTCAAAAATAACAACGTCGGGCATGATTTTTTCGCCGCGTATTACCTCTGCAGGAGCGAGAAGCCTTTCTGTGTCCTTTGCATCACCTGTGTAGAAGGATGCGTTGGTGATACCATTGTTTTCAGCATTGAATTTTGCGCACTCAACAGCGCTATCAACGATTTCGATACCGATAACCTCGCGGCAGTCCTTTGCCATAGAAAGTCCAATAGATCCTGCGCCACAATAAAGGTCTAGGAGCAGGTCATTTTCCTTAAGCTCTGCCATTTCTCTCGCCTTTGCGTAAAGAACCTCTGCACAGTCGTGGTTAACCTGATAGAAAGAGGGCGCTGTAATCTTTAAGTTAACACATGCAAGGGTGTCAAAAATGTAATCTCTGCCATAGAGAGTGGTGTACTTATCTCCGAGGATAATATTTGTATCCTTGGTATTTTCATTTATAAGAATACCGACAATCTCGGGAAATTTCTCGGTCATGCGTTTAACAAGGTCTTGGGTGCTAGGAAGTGAAGAACCGTTCAATACGAATGTAAGAAGCACCTCTCCCGAAACCTCGCCACGACGAAGATAAATGTGGCGCAAAAGTCCTTTTCCTGTTTCCTCATCGTATGCAGATAGGTCGTTTTCCTTGAAGTATTCCTTTGCCTCCTTAAGAATGTCAGCAAAAATCTTTGGCGCGAGAGGGCACTCTACTGCATCTGTAACTCGGTGGCTTTTTGGCGCAAAGAAGCCTATCTGATAGTCGCCGTTTTTATCTCGGCTTATTGGATATTGCGCCTTGTTTCGGTAATGACAGGTAGATGGGGAAGTGATAATATCTCCGATTTCTACCTCGGGCAACCCTGCCTTTTTGAAGATTTGGCGCACCATTTCTTCCTTGATTTCTGCCTCGTGGGCATAGGAAATGTTCTTATAAGCACATGCTTTACAAAGCTTATTGTCGCATCTTTTCTCGCGATTTTCCGAGAGGGAAACGAACTCCTCTACCTTGCCGATAGCATAACTCTGTGCCACCTTAATAATTTTGATTTTCGCTGTGTCACCTGTTACAGCATCGGCAATAAAGATAACCTCACCGTCAACTCGGGCAACGCCAAAACCAAGATTTGTTATATCAATTATATCAACTGTTAAAGTTTGATTTTTCTTTAATTTCATAAAAAACTCCAAAAAATGCAAATAAAAGTTATCAAAAAAGCGATTTTTATATAAATTTATCCTTAAAAGTGTTTCTGTATTCTTTCGGTGTTTCGCCAAAAGCGCTCTTAAATGTCTTTGTAAAATATGAAGCATCCGTAAAGCCGCAAGCCTCTGCAATTTCACCGGTTGTCTTGTCTGTGTCGCGGAGCATACGCTTGGAAAGCTTCAGTCTGTAGCTGATAATATATTGGCGAAGGGTCATTCCCTTTGTTTCTTTAAGAACGTTGCTGATGTAGAATGGATGATAGCCAAATATTGCACCGATTTCGGTATTTGATATTTCGTCATGGCAGTTATCTCTTATATAGGAATCCAGGTTTTCAACCATACGCATAGGAAGGGCGTGCTCATCCGAAACCTCGGCAATTTTAAGGAGTATCAGCTTAAATCTTGCAGAAAGCTCGGCACGGAAGTTGCCCTCGGCAGATGTGAAAATGTTTGCCATACGAACAAGGTTATCTCTCTCTGCTTCCATGTCATCAAGTTTTATTACCTTGTCAAAGGGGCTCTCCGGTGCATTGTCGATTTTTTCCTTTTCGAACTCCTCGGGTGCGCAGGGGTGAATCATATCAGAATCTCTTACGTCGTCGCTGGTAAGGTCAAAGGTAACAACCACCATACGAACATATTTACTTTTCAGCTTATAGGGAACACCTCTTGGGATAAACAGTGTATTGCCAACGCCCAGATGTCCGAGCTTTTCGCCGTTAACGGTTGCTTGTAAATCGCCTGAAATTATATAAATCAGCCTCTCGTCGTAAGCGATACACTCTCCTGCTACAGGAGCCTTTTCATAAAGTGATACCGACCTGATATAAGGGTTAAGCTTCAAAAAATCCATAATCCACCTGCCAAAAATGTTTTTGTACTTTTCTCTAAAGTCTCGCAAAAATATATAAAAATCTTTGTTTAATTATATTTTAACACTTTTCCCAAAGAAAATCAACAGGAAATTTGTCAAAACGCAAAAAAAGAGGTGCGATTTTTCGCACCTCTGTGAAGTAAAAATCAACTATTATCTCTCGAGCTTAAGATGTCTTGGAAGTCCGTCAACCCAAAGGGGAGCAATCTCCGCCTGGATAAGAGGTCTTATGTAGTGAACAAGCTCTGGAGTAACGTATGTGCCGTCCTCATTGATCCACTCTCTTGGAACCTTCTTTTCAACGTTAGCAATGAAGTGAACATCTGCAGGCTCGGTAATGCACATGTATGGGTCCTCTGAAACACGCTGGAGAGTGATAACCTGACCTGTAACGCCCTCAAATGCAAGCTTAACTGCTGCGCCACCTGCGTTGAAGGCTTCGGTAATATCTATACGGCTGGTAACGTGCGCCGCGCATCTTTGGAGAGAGGAAAGCTCAATGGCTCTGGTCTTAACCTTAAATCTCTTGGAGATCTCGCCTGTGAGGTATCTTGCTGTACCTGCCAGCTGCTTGTGACCGAATGCGTCAACGTAATCAATATGATCTGCAAGCTCGCAAACGTATCTGCCGTCAGCAACCTTGATACCCTCGGAAACTGCGATAACTATAGAACGCTCTTCCTTAAGAAGCTCGCCAACCTTTAGGATAAATTTATCAACGTCAAAAACAGTTTCGGGCATATAAATAAGGTCAACACCCTCGCAGTCCTCACCCTTTGAAAGAGCGGCAGCGGCTGTAAGCCAACCTGCGTTTCTACCCATGATTTCAATAACAGAAACAACAGGGTAGTCATAAACAAGACCGTCACGGATAATTTCCTTAGTTGTAGCAGCGATATACTTTGCCGCAGAGCCAAATCCGGGAGTATGGTCTGTAATAGCAAGGTCATTATCAATAGTCTTTGGAACACCGATAAATCTGATAGGGCTGCCGACCTTATTACCGTAATCGGTAAGCTTTTTTATAGTATCCATGGAGTCGTTTCCGCCGATGTAGAAGAAGGCGTAGATCTCAAGCTCGTTTAAGATGGCAAAGATCTTTTCGTATGTTTCTTCGTTGCCTTCAATTTCAGGGAGCTTGTAACGGCAGGAGCCGAGGAATGAAGATGGAGTTCTCTTGAGAAGATCCATGTCAAGGTCTGTCTTGATCTGTGCAGAAAGATCAACTATGTCACGGTCGAGAAGTCCCTTAATACCGTGTACCATACCGTAAACGATATCTGCGCCTCTGTCCTTTGCTGTCTTAAAAACTCCAAGAAGACTTGAGTTAATTACCGAAGTAGGACCGCCAGATTGTCCAACAATTACATTTTTCATTGTGGTGTTCCTCCAAATAGGTTCTTTGTTTTTTTGCGTGATAAAACACTTATATGTTAATTATAACATAAACAAATGATAATTTCAATCTTTTTTTGTGCAATTTAATATAAAAAGTTTAATAAAATTATGTTTTTTCAGCCAAAGTGAAAAGTAGCTTGCAAAGCTTCTCGTGATTTTTCGCAACATAGGTAGGGGAGGGGAGTGATATATCCTTGTAATTTCGTGATTGCTGGGTTTCGATATAAACGGTTTTCATTCCAACACCACTGGCTCCAAAAACATCGTCCATCATATCATTTCCTACATAGTAAGAGTTGTCCTTTGTAATTCCAAATTTTTCAAAAGCAATATGGAAGATTTCCCTGTGCGGCTTTTTCCATCCTACCTCGGAGGATATTATTATTCCGTCAAAGAGATCGGCAATGCCAAGGGTATCAAGCTCACGCCTTGTAAAGCAGCTTTGAGCGTTAGATAAAAGATACACGCCCGCTCCTCTTTCCTTAAGACCAATTAACATTTCACGAACGAGGGGGAAGAGCGAAAGCCTTATCATAGATGCATCGCGAAAATTCCAAGCAACCTGCTTTGCCAGTGCCTGATCATTACCCTCTGCCAAAAGCATTTTTTCAAAAACTCCGAGCAGGTCGAATTCGTGACCCTCATACCTTATTTCTTCGGCGCAAAGCTTGTTATAAATCGCCCTTGTCTGAGCATATCTTCTGCGACAACCGCGCACCGCCCCCGAGAGAGTACGCCAAACCTCAACCTTTCCCTCATCGGTCCATATATCTGCAAGTGTTCCGTATAAATCAAAAACGAAATTCATGTCTTCCTCCAAAAGAGATAGTCTTTCACCTTTATTTTACTATCTTACATGGTGGTTGTCAATATCATTGACGTATAAATTAACGTATAAATTAATATTATTATATTTTTATATTGACTTTGCATCACTTTTATGATACTATATGTTGGATAAAAAATACACGGAGTTAATATGGAAAATAATTTAACGAAAACCAACAAAGGTAACGGTTGGGCTCTTTTGCCTATCGGAGTTTTTCTTCTTCTATACATAGGCCTTGGAATAATACTGGGTGACTTTTATAAAATGAGCGTGGTAGTTGCCTTTCTCGTAGCGATTTTAGTAGGATGCTTACAGCATAGGGGCGTTTCTCTTGACGAGAAAATTTCAATTATGGCAAGCGGACTTGCAGATAAAAATATCGCCACTATGATACTCATATTCTTCGCCTCGGGCATTTTTGCAGGCGTTCTTGGCAGAGATAGCGCATCCAGCGTTGCTGATCTGTTTTTGAGCTTCATTCCTGCGAGATATTCTGCTTTGATACTCTTTGTGGTGTCCTGCTTTGTTTCAACAGCTATGGGAACATCCTGTGGCACTATAGCAGTTATTGGCCCTATTGCTTGTACTCTTTCCGGCAATACTGGAATAAATTTAGCCCTTTGTATGGGCTCGGTGGTCGGCGGCGCAATGTTTGGAGACAACCTGTCATTTATATCAGATACCACGATTGCCGCAACTACAACTCAGGGCTGTAAAATGAAGGATAAGTTCAAAGAAAATTTATTTATCGCCCTGCCAGCCGCGGTTGTTACTATCATTATCCTGCTTGTCTTTGCACTTAAAACTTCGAATGTAACAGAATATACACCCGGTACACCTAACTTTTGGCTTATCATTCCATATGTGCTGGTCCTTGTTGGTGGCATAATTGGTATCAATGTATTTGTTGTGCTTCTTGCCGGTATTGGTGCGGCGATTATTATTAAGCTTTGCTTCGCTGTTTCCTATGTTGAAATTATAAGCTCCATGGGCTCCGGCGCCAGTGGGATGTTTGAGGTTATTCTCGTTACCGTCCTTGTAACTATGTTAAGCGCCTTGATGCGTCACTTTGGCGGATTTGATGCCCTGCTTTACTTTGTAAAACGCACTTTCAAGGGCAATCTAGGAGGTCAGCTTGGAATAGGAGCTCTTGTTTCTGCTATGGATATTGCAACGGCAAATAATACTGTAGCTATCGTTATGGCTGCCCCTATTGCAAAGAACATTAGCGAAGAATACGGCATATCCAACACAAAAACTGCATCTATCCTCGACATCTTCGGCAGCGTGGTGCAGGGGATTTTGCCATACGGCGCGCAGATGATTTATGCCGTTTCTGCAGTAACAGTTGCTTACGCCGGTGGTGTGATTCCAAACACCATTTCAGCAGTTGAAATCATTCCTTATCTATTCTATCCAATTTTGTTGGCAATTAGCGCGGTAGCTTTTTCATTTATACCATCATTTAGTAAGAAAAAGTAAATATTAGTTGACATAAAACGGCTAAATTATTTAAAAATAAGAAAAGACACTCTCTGGGAGTGTCTTTTTGTTTGGCGCCCATCTTCAAATGTAAAACTAGCTTTTAGATGGATAAATTGGTATTTGTCAAATGCTTTTTACAGGGAGCAGCTCAATATATCCTCGTGTGCCGATTGGCTCAAGCTGAATTCGAGGATTGCTGTCATCCCAGGCATATCCTATGATACTTGGGTCATATTTTTCTATAGCTATCAAAACCTCCCTGATCGCTTCTTCAAAGTTTTCTTCTTCAAAGGGCTCTCCCTGGAACATCAGATATTTGCACTTTGTCAGATCAATAATGTCAAAGCCATCGGGAATTTTGCCTGAATAGTCGGTTGAAACCTCAACACCCTGTACATATTCAGATGTACCGGGAAGAATATACCGGTATGGAAGCCAAAGGCAAACAGGCTCTCCGCTAATGGACTTGATACTGCAGAGAAGTCCCCAGACATCACAACCTACTTCCTCACAATATTCAAAATAATGCTTTGCGTTTTTTCCACGCTTGATGATTGCTTTTCTTTCGGGCTTTTCTACCACTTGGATAAATACGCTTTTAATGTCACTCATTTCTACTTTTTCCTTTCCTCTGTTGTATTTAACGCCATAAGGTTTGAACAGGTAAATGGGTGTGGGGCATACGGAATATTCATAAGGATTACATCCAAACTCTTTATAAAACGCCCTTTGATAGCCATCTACACTTTCAAACCCGGTATCGAATGCAATATCAATTATCTTTACCTTTTCATCTCGTAAACGAAGCGCAGATTTAGATAATCTCAGCCGCCTGATATATACCGCCGGTGTCATGTGGAGTAGAGCCACAAAAAGTCTGTATGAGTACCACGGTGAATATTTTGAAACGTTCGCGAGGTCTGCCATCGTGATATTGCTATCAAGGTGCGTGGCAATATAGTCCTGCATCCTTTGGACTGCTTCTATATGCTCATCCATTTTGTTCACCTCCTTGTGCTAATATTATAACTGAACATGAAAGGACTTTCTCGACTTAATTTGCTAAAATACTGTAGCCACAACTATGGAACAGAGGCTTTGTTAAAGTAATTAAAAACAAAACACCACTTGGTGGTGGAATAAAATAGCGTGTAAAATTTTAAGTGCCCCGCGGGAAATTTGCTCCGTCTTACAAGGCTTACGACACGGAAGCGACGGAGCAATGTTACGAACTCCAATCCCGAGTGGCGATGCCATCGGGAGCAGTTCGATTCACTCCACAAGTCACCAAAAAGTAAAAAAAAGACACTCACTA
The DNA here is from genome assembly GCA_045612865.1 of Eubacteriales bacterium. Classification (GTDB taxonomy): domain Bacteria; phylum Bacillota; class Clostridia; order Oscillospirales; family CAG-272; genus UBA1740. The sequence continues at coordinate 2,578 of JAZKZW010000036.1, read as the reverse complement.
GGAGTGTCTTCTTTTTGGTGACCCGTGGGAGAATCGAACTCCCGTTTCAGCCTTGAGAGGGCCGTGTCTTAGCCGCTTGACCAACGGGCCATCGCTTGTTTGCTAGAGTATTATACTATAAAATGCGAAAAATGTCAAGAGGTTTTTTAAAAGTTTTTTTAGAAAAATGAAAAATATTAAAATTTGATATATTTGAAAGTATTGTGCTTGAAATTATGTTAGTTGTGTTTTTGTTGCGTGGTTTATGCATTTTGCATTTATATTCTTGTAGATGTGGCGGATAAAAAAGAAAAAACGCGTCGAAATGACGCGTTTAGTTTACAAAATGCAGGGTAAAATGACAGAAATGATTTTTGATTTACCGAATATTATTCTTTTGAGATCATCTTTTTTTAACAGGAATCCAGATCTCTCCGTTCAAGTCATCAAAATAAACCTCGAGGTTATAGTTGTCGGCGAGATCGTATTCTTTGCAGTCAGGTAACCACTCGCTCCATATATAGGTGTTAACTGTCTGGAGAGCTTCGGGGCATTCGCCGTGATAGGGAAAGGCTGCCCATGTGCCAGCTTTGAAAGTTTTTGCAACGCAACCTTTTGGGATTTCATTCCAGGGGAAATATATGTCTGCTATAAGATACTCAAAGCTTTTGCCATCTCCGTCGATGCAAGCTCCAAACATGCCTTTAACAGCTTCTCCGTGGCTATTTTCATAGTGCTCGTCCCAGAACTTCGGTATTTCGGTATATGATGTGTCGCAGTTGAATTTTCTGCTGTAGCCAAAAATAGTGAACGCTTCCTTTTCAAGAATTTTGTACTCCATAATAGTACCGCCTTTCGCTGATAGTTTGATTTTTGCCGGCGCAAAGCTTTTTATAGTAGCGCCCTTTTGCTTTGCCACCGATGGAGAAATGCCGTGAAATCTGGTGAATGCACGAGTAAAGCTGTCGGGCGACTCATAACCGTATTTTAGTGCAATATCTATGATCTTCACATTTGATGAAACCAGCTCCTCTGCTGCCAGGGAAAGTCGCCTTTGCCTTATGTATTCACCAACTGTAAAGCCACAAAGAGCGTGAAAAACCTTTTGAAAATAAAAGGGGGATAGATATGCTTTTTCAGCGATTTTTTCAACGCTCACCTCGTCAGTCAGGTTTGACTCAATATATTTTATTGCGCTTTCTATACTGCTTGCCAAATTATTCATTTTGCTCTCCTCGGCTGTTATGATGATATTATAGCAAACTTTTCTTTACTTTTCCCGACTTTTTCTGCTGTTTTTTACTTGCTTTTGCTGATTTTTGTTACGGTGAGAGAGTTGTTTGTAGCTGTAAACGATATTTCAAATCCTGCATAGGACATACCGTATTCTCGATTATCATCATCTCTATATGATGGGCGCGGATCCTGGAGCAGGAGCTCTTTTATTTCCGTAAGGCGGTTTTGGTCAATGCCCTTTGCCACATCATCGGGTATAATAACCTCGGCTTCGTAATCCTTTTTATCGTCGGCAAAGCCACCTTTGGCATCGGGGTGACTGTCGGTGAAGGGAAGATATGGCTTGATGTCAAATATAGGAGTTCCATCCAAAAGATCTGCGCCGCTAACTATAAGAACGTCACCCTCATTTTCTGTGTGTTCAATACCGATCAGTCTTACGGATGATAATCCGATAGAGTTTGGACGGAAGGGGGATCTGGTAGCAAAAACACCCATTCTTTTGTTTCCTCCGAGGCGGGGAGGTCTTACTGTTGGTGACCAGTCATCTCGCTTCGCTTCCGAGAACTCCCATATTATCCAAAGATGAGAAAATTCCTCAATTCCTCGCAGAGCCTCCTTTACTCTGTATTCCGGCTCGAAAACAATTCTGGCGCGCAGAGAATCAACAAGTCCGCTTTGACGGGGGATTCCGAATTTTTCCTTGAAATCTGTATGAATTTTGGCAATAATTTTCATAGTCGTTCGTTCCTTTGAATTTATATATAAATTATATCACCTTTTTTTCAAAAGTTCAAGACAAATTTGTGTTGACAAAGGCATCTTAAAATGTTATCATAAAGAAAAAAGCATAGGAGATACTAAAAATGAAACTTGTTTCATGGAATGTAAACGGATTCCGTGCCGTGCTTGGCAAGGGCTTTTCTGAAATATTCGATAACTTCCAAGCCGATATATTTTGCCTGCAGGAAACCAAGATGCAGCCCGGTCAGGCAGAGTTCGCACCCGAGGGATATTACCAGTATTGGAACAGTGCAGAGAAAAAGGGATATTCAGGAACGGCTGTTTTTACCAAGGTTGAACCCTTATCGGTGACATACGGAATTGATGACAAGCATCTTGATGAGGGCAGAGTAATCACCCTTGAATTTGAGGATTTTTATTTTGTGTGCGCATACGTTCCCAACGCACAGGAGGAATTGAAGCGAATAGCATACCGTATGGAGTTTGAAGATGATATGCGCGCCTATCTCTCCAGGCTGGATGAATCAAAGCCGGTTATTTATACCGGAGATCTTAACGTGGCACATAACGAAATCGACCTTAAAAACCCAAAAACTAACATAGGTAATCCCGGCTTCTC
>JAZKZW010000035.1:0-6244 GCA_045612865.1 Eubacteriales bacterium | reverse complement strand
TCCAGGGCCACAACCTGGCGCTCTAACCAACTGAGCTAATCCCACCATAACGTGGCGTGCCTTGAGGGATTCGAACCCCCGACCTACTGCTTAGAAGGCAGTTGCTCTATCCGGCTGAGCTAAAGGCACATTCAGCGACGTGAAGTATTATAGCAGAAAAAAAACTGTTTGTCAATAGCTTTTTAATATTTTTTTGGATTTTTTTATTTTTCTTCTTTTGTGATTGAAAAATTATAGGTATAAAAGGAAAAGGGCTACAAATTGTAGCCCTTTGATTTATATTTTACTTAGGATCTTTAACTATTTCTGCAAGAGATGTTGCAAGACCTGCCATTCCCTGAATATTTGATGGGACAATAATCTTTGTGGATTTGCCATTTGCAAGTTTCTCAAGTGCTTCAAGGCTCTTTATTGAAATAACACCATCGCTAGGAGCGGCCTTATTTATCATTTCGATACCCTTCGCTGTAGCTTCCTGAATCTGGAGAATAGCCTCTGCATCACCTTCTGCTTCCTTTATCTTTGAAATTCTGGAAGCTTCTGCACGAAGGATTGCGGATTCCTTTTCCGCTTCTGCAGCAAGGATCATTTCCTGCTTTTTACCTTCTGCTACGAGGATGGTAGAGTTCTTTTCACCTTCTGCGCGAAGAATAGATTCACGGCGCTCACGCTCTGCCTTCATCTGCTTTTCCATTGCGTCCTGTATTTCTCTTGGAGGAATGATGTTTTTAAGCTCTACTCGATTTACCTTAATGCCCCATGCATCTGTAGCTTCATCAAGAATTGCTCTCATTCTTGTGTTAATGATATCACGTGAAGTAAGAGTCTGGTCAAGGTCGAGTTCACCGATAATGTTACGAAGAGTTGTAGCAGTAAGATTTTCGATAGCGACAATAGGATTGGCAACACCATAAGTATATAGCTTACAGTCTGTAATTTGATAGAATACTACTGTATCAATCTGCATTCTTACGTTATCTTTTGTAATAACAGCCTGTGGCGGGAAGTCAACAACCTGCTCCATAAGGCTAATATTTTTAACTACTCTATCAATAACAAGCCACTTCCATTTTAAGCCGGCTGTTAAAACTCTGTCGAATTTACCCATACGCTCAACTACCTGGGCTGTAGCCTGAGGAACGATTGTAAATCCATAAACACCTACAAAAGCAATTAATGCTAAAAATGCGACCAAGAATGCTATCCAGACTCCTCCGCCGCCTGCAAGTAAAAAATTACACATAAAATTTTCTCCTTTCAAATATGTAAGATTTTATTTTTTAACACAAATAAGCTTGACACCTTCAATTGCAACAATGTGAAGAACCTCTCCTGCTTCAAACACATCGTCATCGTGCGCTCCTCTGGCAGACCAAATCTGGCCTTTAACCTTAGCCTGGCCACAGCCTGCAAAATTGTCAATGCGCTCTGTTACAATACATTTTTCCCCGATGATTGCGTCAATATTTGTTCTACTGTCAGTATTGCCAAGTTTTTTCAAAACCAAATCTCTTAAGAATATTATGCCAGCTAATGTCATAACCACAAATCCTATAATCTGCCAACCCCATTTCAAGTTGCAAAGGTTCAATATAGCTGCGATCACAGAAGCCGGAGTAAACCAAATAGATACAAATTGCTCGGTTAATACCTCAAGCACCACAGATAAAATCAAAACTGCAAGCCATATCCATATCCATACATCCATATAGCCACCTCCTAAAATATTTTATACATTTACATTATAGCACACTGTACAAAAATTGTCAAGAAAATTAACTATAATGAAAATAATATGGTTTTTAATTTATTTTTAATAAACAATATGTAAAAAATGACTATTTTTGCCAAAAACATAGTATTTTTTCAAAAAAGGCTTGACAAAACCAAATTTATGTTGTATTATAGAGCATATGTTGTCATGTCAACATCTGAGAAAATTAAAAGGAGGGTAGTTATGTTTGAAAATTTGAAGGAATTTTTGGTAGAAGAATTGCGTGTAAATCCTGATGATATTACTCTAGAAGCAGAGCTTGCAGGCGATCTTGGTATCAATTCTCTCGAACTTGCAGACCTTGTATATCTTTGCGAAGAAAAATTCAATGTTGTAATTGATGATGAGGATCTCCACCAGTTCAACACCGTTGGCGATGTTGTTCGTTATTTGGAAGCTGAAGCTAACTAATTTCAAATATATTGGGTTGTCGTTTTTTAATGACAACCCTAATTTATACAAATATGCCACCAATGAATTTTGGTGGCATATTGCAAATCAGAGCTTCACAAATAAAAATCCACTTTTTTCTGTGCAGCTTGGAATATTATTAAGATATTCAGGATATTTATTTATCAGAAATTCAGCTTCTCTATCAGAATTTGAAAAAGCAAATGGTGTTGCTATAAATTGAATCTGTCCATTATTCTTCATCTTTTTTAAAACTTTGAGAGCTGCATTAAACGATTTTAAGAAGTCTTCCCCGTTTCTTTCGAGATCAAAGCGTAAAAGTTCTATTTTTTCTGCTCTGGCTATTGCTATCGAAAACTTTATTTCTGTATCAATATCTACAGGTCGATCCGAAGCAAGATTTATTATATTAAAAATCATGAATTTTCCCTCATACTATTTCTTTCGCTTTATTTTATCACAATTATTGCAAAAAGTAAATACTAAATTCAATTTTTCTGCTAAAGGAAATTAAAATGACAAACCTATTGCTCAAAACATTTGTTAAAAACATCGACAAGCCCGATGATCCTATCGTAAGAAAAAAATGCGGAACATTATCCGGAGTTGTCGGAATATGCTTGAATCTACTGTTGTCAACAATTAAATTAATAGCCGGACTTATCTCGGCTTCAAGCGCTATTATTGCAGACTCATTAAATAATTTATCCGATGCAGGATCATCTATAGTCACCCTAATCAGCTTCAAGATATCTTCCAAGCCCGCTGATAAAGGACATCCCTTTGGACATGCAAGAATGGAGTATATATCTTCAATGATAGTTTCCTTCATTATTCTGCTTGTTGGCGGAGAAATGATAATCGAAGCACTAAAGACTATATTTGGATTTACTGATCCTAAAGTGCTTGAATTTAACGGTGTTGTTATCGCTATTTTATCTGCGTCTATAGTATTTAAGCTCTGGTTGGCATCTTTTTACAAAAATGTAGGTGACAAAATCAAATCTAATGTCATACGAGCTTCAAGCCTGGATTCTCTATTTGATGCAATTTCTACAACGATAGTTCTCATTTCTTCAATTATACTTTATTTCTTCCCACATCTTTGGATGATAGACTCTATAGTAAGTATCGGCGTTTCTATTATGATATTTGTTGCCGGTATAAAGATTCTATTGGAAACCAAGGACGCTTTACTTGGCGAAGGGCCGGTTGATGAAATGGTTGAAAGTATTAATAAGATCATCGCCGAATATCCGGATGTTGAAGGAATGCATGACCTTATGGTTCACAACTATGGACCAAATCATTTCATAGCGTCATTCCATGCGGAAGTTGATGGTAAAAAAGATATTTATTTGCTTCACGATATGATTGACAATTTGGAACGAGATATAAAAAGCAGGCTCGGTATAAGTTGTACCATTCATATGGACCCTATTGTTACAGATGATGAAACGGTTATATCTCTCAAGGAGTTTTTAAAGAACGCAATGATGGATTGTGAGATTGATCTTCCTATACACGATTTTAGAGTTGTAGTAGGAGAAAGTCATACAAATCTCATTTTTGATATAGTCGTTCCGTATGAATATCACTTATCTGAAAATGAGCTTTGCACCATAATAGGAAAAGCAGTCGAGAATAAGAATCCCAACTGCTATTGCGTAATAACTATTGATAGATGTTAATTCTGCCTTTAAATATCTACTCTATTTTTGATTTCACCACCAATAAAGCAACTGATATTTTGGCAGATTATTTCCAAACAGCGTACTCTTGATTCATAAGCGCCCCAGGCGGCGTGAGGAGTTAAGAGCACGTTGTTTTTGTTTCTAATTTCAAAGAAGGGATGATTTTCAAGAAAAGGCTCAATACTGTAAACATCCGATCCGAATGCTCCTATTCTTTCTTCAAGAATTGCGTTTTTAATATCGGTTTCATTAACCACTGCGCCGCGAGCTTCGTTTACAATTACTACATCTGGCTTCATAAGGTCGATTTTTTCCTTGTTGATCAATTCTCTTGTTCCATCGTTTAATGGGCAATGGAGAGTAATTATATCACTTCTTTTGCACAGTTCGTCTATACTTACACATTCGTATTCATCAACGGGGACTCTTTTATAGGCAATAACCCTTGCACCCATAGCTTCTGCTACCTTTGCAACAGCTTTTCCTATATTGCCCAAGCCAACTATTCCCCAAGTTTTTCCCTTTAACTCGTGATAAACGGGTGTAAGCTTGTTTGGAGATGCAGATCTGCTGTACTCCCCGTCTTTTACAAAGGTGTTGTATTCGTGTAACTTTGAATATAATGCAAGAACATTTGCCATTGTAAAAAGCACTACGCTGTCGGTCGAATATCCAGGAACATTACACACGGCCACTCCACAAGCTCTCGCAGCAAACAAATCAATGTTATCAAACCCTGTGGCGAATACGCAAATTAGTTTTAAGTTCTTCGCTGATGATAAAATTTCTTCGGTTATTTTAACTTTGTTAAGTATGATTACATCAGAATCCATAATTCTGTCTGCCACTTCGCTAGGTGAAGTTGTGTCATAAACCACTAATGAGCCAAATTTCTCGAGCATCTCTACAGGAAGATCCAAGCCCATGCTATATCTATCCAGAACAGTAATTTTCATACCATACCTCCACTTTTTATATATGTATTATACAGAATACGCACCAAAAAGTCAACGAAAAATGTAAAAATATACAAAATTAAATTTATTTAAATAAATATTAAAAAATTACTTGACATTTTTTCAAAAATGTGATAAAATAACTGTACCTCTGTCGGAGGGCTTTTTTTGTGCGCAATTGGGACATGCCACATCCCCTTCCGCCATTGAGGGAGGTATTCAAACGGGATTGACCCGAATTCTATCAGGAGGTGCCGATATGAGAGTCAGAATTACACTCGCTTGTACAGAATGTAAGCAAAGAAATTATGACACAAAGAAAAACAAAAAGAATGATCCGGACAGACTTGAAATGAAAAAGTACTGCCGTTTCTGCCGCAAACACACTTTGCACAAAGAAACTAAATAATTCGAGAGGATAAAGAGATGGCAGACGAAAAGAAGATTGTTCCCGCTGATAAGGCGGAAAAGAAGTCCAAAAAGTCTGATGCAAAGAAGGAAAACTTCTTTGTTCGTATTTGGAAAAAGTTCGTTAAGCTTTGCAAGGACACAGTAAACGAACTCAAAAAGGTTGTTTGGACATCCAAGAAAGAGGTAATCAGAAGCTTCGTGCTTGTTATTACTACAGTTCTTGGTGTTAGCCTTGTTGTTGCTATTATTGATCTTAGCTCTTCCGCGATCATCAATTTTATTGCTGGCCTTATAGGCTAAGAGGCAAAGTATGAGTAATATCAATGAAATGAATCTCGGTCCCAGATGGTATGTTGCTCACACTTACACGGGCTATGAAAACAAAGTAAAGGACAGTATCGAAAAAATCGTTGAAAACCGTGGCCTTGGCCACCTTATCTACGATGTTAAGATCCCTGTTGAAGTTACAACAGAGGTAAACGATAAAGGTGAAGAAAAGGTTATCGAAACCAAGCTTCTCCCAAGCTACGTCCTTATCAAAATGACTATGACTGACGAAAGCTGGCATGTTGTTAGAAACATCACAGGCGTCACAGGATTTGTAGGTCCTGGGTCTGAACCTACTCCACTCACCGACGCAGAGGTTGATATGTTCAACGTTGAGCCTCGTACAGAAGAGGATAAATTCAATGTCGGTGACAAGGTTGAAGTCGTTACTGGTGTCTTCGCAGGCTACCACGGCGTACTTCAGGAAATCAGTGAAGATAAAAAGCAGTTGCTTATTCTTGCATCCACTGAAAGACGTGACATTCCGATTATGGTTAGTGCATCGGATGTGCGCGTAATTACGGAATAATTTATTATTCCCTTTTTCGCTTCGCCATGAAGCATACGTGGGAGGGAGAAAAATATTTTTGAATTCTCCCGTTTAGATACCACATTTGGAGGTGTAAACATTATGGCAAAGAAAATTTCCGGTTACATTAAATTACAGCTTC
>JAZKZW010000034.1:0-7779 GCA_045612865.1 Eubacteriales bacterium | reverse complement strand
TATGTTGATGGTATGACAAACCTTACAGGCAAGACCTACCAGAACATGACTCCCCACGCTCTTACCATTGGTGGTGACAGCTTTATCCCCGGTTTCTCTCTTGCACTTGATGGACTTGCTTCCAATCACTTCACTCAGCTTGAGAGAAAGATCAACGACAAAGTTACTAACGAAATGGTTGCATTCGTAACCTACACACGTTATCCTATCACTACTAACCCCTATAGCGGTGAGGAAGTTGTTGGTACAAAGGAAAGTGCTACTTCCGCTCTCATCGACCTTAGAAATAAGGATGAGGTTATTAAAGCTTACGGTGCAGGCGATGAAGATGGCTTCTATGGTCTTCTTGTTGGATACACTCCCGAAGCTACTGACGAAAAGCCTACACCTGCTCCCACACAGCTTCCTGCTGAAGCAAACGGCAAGAACCTTATTACTTCCACTGATTACAGATGCACAATCGATGGCGTTGAATATAAGTACACAAGCATTTCTGTAGAATATACAGTTCTTGGTACTGCTTTGGATAACGCAAAGTATATCACAGTAGAGTTCCCTGAAAGCTACGGCAGCGAAGAGCTCGCTGGTAAGACTGCATACTTCGCAATCTTTGTTGAAAGCGTTGTAGAGTATGAGTTCGAAGGTCAGTCCATTGCCGGCGACGTTACCTACTACATCACTGAAGGTGAAAACAAGGTAGTTAACAAGGCTGGTATTGATAGCATTCTTAAGGAAGCTCTCAAGGATAACGAAGACTTCCAGAACAATTCCGATTACGTAGCATTTGAAGGCGAAGAAGATCCTAACGCTGGCAAGTACTATGATCTCTACCGTGCATACCTTGTTAACAAGTACGAGGAAAGCAATAAGGTAGCTAACAAGAACGCTAAGTATCAGGCTATTATCGATGCACTTGTTGCAAAGACAACTCTTAAGCTTGATAACAACGCAAACTTCAAGGCTATGTTTAACGAAAAGTATAACGAAAACCTCGTTACTATCAGACAGGCTTATGAAAGCTACTTGAAGCAGGGTAGCCTTGATTCCAAGACATACACAATTAACACTTATGTAGAAGAAAACCTCGGTTACGACGGAGATGAGTACTACACAGAAGTAGAAGTTAAGTATGGCGAAAAGACAGAAAAAATCAAGGTTTACAACTGGGAAAAGGCAGTAGAACAGCTTACAAGAGATTACTTCGCAGAGAGAATGGTTGTTTACTACCTCATCCAGACCAATAACCTTATGGATAACGACGCTTATACCGCAGCTTATAACAACCTTATCGATGAGTATAAGAACGAGTATAAGAAGAGCTACTGCAACAACCAGGGTATTGACATTGATGATATGACAGTTCTCGAGGCACAGAAGGTTGATGCAGCTGTTAAGGCATACATCGAAAAGCAGGGTTATGATTACTTTGCAGAGCGCGCTTACTATCAGCTCGTTTTCGATCATTTGATTAATAGCGGTCTCGTTGTAGGATAATTTATAGCTTTTAGCTTTTTGCAGGTGCGAATTTTCGCACCTGCTTTTTTATTTCTTTTTTGCCAAAATCAGGGCTTAATATGACGGCTCTCTTCGCTTTATATAATATATTAGGTAAAAACTATTGCAATTTAGGCTGAAAAATGGTACAATATATTATATAAAGAATGAAAAAGAGGGGATTTTTTTATGATATTAAGAGGAGTAAGACCTCTGGAGCCACTGTGCGAGAGAGAAATGGAACATATAAAAGAGCTTTGCTTAAATGGAAAAAGCGATGATGCCGTATCCTATCTTCGAGGCAAGGGCTACAAAACCCCAACAAAGGCGATGATAAAAACTCCACAGCAAATAGAGGGCTGCCGAGAGGCAGGAAGGATTAATTCTCTTATCCTAGACGCTGTTGAGAGAGAAATTAAAATAGGTATGACCACTGCAGATATTGACGAGGTGGTTATGGAGGAAACAAAAAGACTTGGTGGCATTCCTGCCTGCCTCGGATATCAGGGATTCCCTAAAGCTGTATGCACCTCTGTAAACAATGTGGTTTGCCACGGAATTCCCTCAAAAAAGATCGTTATCCGCGAGGGTGATATAATAAATGTAGATTGCACAACTAAGTATGAGGGATATTTTGGCGACGCGTCAAGAATGTATGTTTTTGGCGAAATCTCCCCCGAAGCACAAAAGCTTGTTAACGTTACAAAGCGCGCAACTATGGCAGCCGTGGAGCATATAAAGCCCTTTACAACATACCTCGGTGACATCGGATATATTATCAACACTATGGCAAAGGAAAATGGTTTCTCTGTTGTTCGTGAGATTGGCGGACACGGTGTTGGACTTCAGATGCACGAGGATCCGTATGTTTGTCATATCGGCTTTATGGGCAGGGGAATGATGCTTTTGCCCGGGATGATATTCACAATCGAGCCGATGATTAATGCGGGAAGCGGAAAAATATATATCAGCCCCGTTGATGGTTGGACGGTTTATACATCGGACGGCAAGCTCTCTGCGCAAGTAGAACACGAGGTTCTCGTTACAAGCGATGGATTTGAAATTCTGTCTAAATAAAGGATTTTGCAAATAAATATAGTCAAATAACTAGTTTTTAGAAAGGAAAGGCGAGATAATGATCAGAAGCGAGATTAATAATTTCACTATGAGCTATGCAAGGTGTGGTAGTTTTTCATGTTCTGCCCCATGCACGCTTTTCTCCATTCTCCGTGAAAAAGGAATTTTTAAGTTTCCAAATAACGAGGCTGAAGCCGAGGGCTGGAGGGGATATTTTGACTCCTCTTGTGACTTTGATTCTGGCTTTGAGCTGAACGACTCGAATGTAAAAAGAAAATATATATACCTGAGGTTTTATGGTGTCTATGGCGTGGCAGATATTTACCTCAACGAAAAGAAGATTGCTACCCTGGATAACTCCCAAAGAGTGTGGACGATAGATATTAAGGGTATTTGCCGCGTTGGAAAAAATCAGCTAAAGATAAGGTTTTTACCCGGGACTAACACAGGAAAGGTGCTTCATCAGCTGGATAGTGAGTATGGCCTTTCTATTCACGATTGCGGACTTTCGGGCAAGGTGGAGCTTCTCAAATTCAATAATGCGATAATTGATAATATATCCGTGGCACAGACCCTTGATGGAGATTCGGCTACCGTTCACATTCGTCTTGAAACCATCGGAAATGCAGACTCGGTCAAGGCTGTTGCAACTCTTATTTCAGGCTCGGGACAGGTTCATTACGGTGGCTTTACCAACGGGCAGGGAAGTATTCAAATTCGCAATCCTCTTTATTGGTGGCCACGTGGTCTTGGTGTTCAGAACATATATCGCCTTACGGTTAACCTTTATGGTGACCATGATATTGAAGATACCAGAGATTTTCGCATCGGTATATCAAAGGTTGGGTTAAATTGCGAGGAGGGCGCTTTGTGCCAGGCTAACGGCGTAGGTTTTATGCCTATGGGAGTTTATTATACCCCTGCCGATGATGTAATGTCCTCTATTAGCAGAGAGAAGATCAACGCGCTCATAATGTCTATTGCAAAGGCAAATTGTAATACACTTATAGTTTCGGGCTCCGGCGGATTTGCAAGCGAGCAGCTTCTTGATGCCTGTGATACCCACGGAATTGTGGTTTGGCAGGAGCTACCCTATGGCGCGCATATAACTCTCGATGATGCCGAGGGCTACAAGATGGCAGTTGTATCATCTCTTAAGAAGTTGTCCCATCATCCAAGCTTTGCCGTTATTGTGGATACAATTGGAGATGCTCGCTTTGGCGACCTTGAAATATTGTGTAAAAATGCTGCTCCCAAGCTTTCGTTTATGAAGGACGAGGCATATTCCAAAATAATGATAGGAGCATATCCTGCTCTCCCTGTGGACGAAACTCTTGCCGTGCTTGATGGCGAAGGGGCAAATCTATACTCGGAAAATATGGAATGGCATTGTGGGGATAATGCAGATATTATGCTTCTTTCCAACACAAAGGATTATCTCTATGCCTCTAGCCTTTCAGACTTTTCGTATATATCCAGATTGGTTCAGGCAGATAGATTAACCGACTATGCAAGATCGGAGAGAGTTAAACGCTCGCTTGGCGGCGCGGCTATTATATCAAGGCTCACAGATTCAAGACCTACTGTTTCTGACTCGATGGTTGATTATTTCTGCCGTCCAAAGGCTGTGGAATTTTATGCCGAGAGATTCTTTAACCCCATATATCTTATCCCAAAACGCGATGGTGGAAGGGTTGGTTTTGCTATCTCAAATGAGAAGCGCCAGAGCTTTGAAGGATTTGTTTATTACAAAATTTTAGATGCTCAAAACAATATCGTTTACCACGGCTCAGATGATGTAAAGGTTCCCGAGATGTCCACTCTTGCCTTTGAGGGCAGAGATTTTACAGATGTTGTTTCCGGCCACGAAAATGAGTATTATCTTGAGTACGGACTGCGTGAAGGAGCGCTTACTGTATCTCGCGGCACTCTCCTTTTCGTCAAGCCAAAGAGGTTCAAATTCTGTGATCCAAAGATCAAGTCGCAGATAAGCGGCACAGGCAGAATGATGAGTATCACACTTCGCGCAGAAGCATTTGCAAAGGATGTTGAGATCTCTTTCCCGGGACACGACGTTTTGCTGAAGGATAACTATTTTGACATCACGTCATCTGCACCTGTTAAGGTTGATTTTGTCCTCTTGAGTGGCTCTGTAAACAGCTTTGACCTTGAGGAGGCTCTGCGTATAAAATGCGTAAATAATATATCAAATGTAAACAAAAGTGTGAAAAAATCTCTATTTGACGCTAAAAAAGAAGAACTGCTTGAAAAGCTTAATATTGATTTGATATAACCGAATTGACAAAATAAAAAAAGAAAAGGTATGTGCCCAAGCGCTCGGGATGCATACCTTTTTTAACTACAAAATTGTTTTTATGATTGTTCTTTTGCCATAAGCATGGCACTTTTTACCTGGTCGTATGTGAGGGCGGTGTTAACTGCAGTTCTGATTCTTGCCGCGCCGTGGAAGCCTTTTAGATAAAGAGCGATCTGCTTTCTTGACTCGGGAATTGCCACCTCTGCCCCCTTGTCCTCGATGGCATATTTCAGCTGTCGCAGTGCAACGTCTATAAGCTCATCTGTGGTTGGTATAATCGGCTCTTTTCCTGCTAAATAATCTGCAATGTGTCTGAAAATATAGGGATTACCAACAGCACCTCTGCCGATAGCGATTCCATCTGCACCCGTTAGCTCAAGAACCCTTTTTGCCATCTCGGGGCTTGTAATATCTCCGTTGGCGATTACAGGAATTTCAAGCTGCTCCTTTGCTTTCTTTATTTCTTCAAATCTAGCCTCGCCACCATACATCTGAACTCGTGTTCTGCCGTGGATACATATAGCCTTAGCGCCACCCTCCTCGGCGGCTTTTGCACATTCAAGGAGGTTTATGTGTGCTTCATCAACTCCAAGGCGCATTTTTACTGTAACCGGAAGCGGACTTGCTTTACTAACGGCATTGGTAATACGGAAGATCAGATCCGGATCTCGCATAAGGGCGCTCCCCTCACCGTTGGAAAATATTTTATTCACAGGGCATCCCATGTTAATGTCAAAGGCAATCGGCAGAGAGATTTTGCTACCACATTTATGTGTAAATCCCTGCTTTTTCAGCTCTCCCTCGTGCTGGAGTATTATTCCCACAGCCTCTGCCATAACATCGGGCTCGCTACCGAAGATCTGGAGTGCAACAGGGCCCTCATCCTCATAGATTCTGCCAAGGGTAAAGGTTTTCTTGTCTCCGTATGTAACAGCCTTTGCGCTAACCATTTCTGTGGTGGTGTATTCGCAGCCAAATTCTCTTGCGATAAGGCGCATTGCTCGATCGGTATAGCCTGCCATCGGTGCTAAAAATATTCCGTTTTTAATCTCAATGCCCTCTATCTTCATCAGAGACGCCCCCTCTCGTTTTTTTACTGATATATTGTATCACAAAGCGGACGGAATTTCAAGTAGTATAAAATTTTTCTACATTTTTGCTTTGAATATTGAAAAAGAAGATAATATATGATAAAATATTTAAGATAAAACTTTTTTGAGGTGGCATATGATCGACATTAACAAGATTATTGGCGAGCTTGTAAGATACTCGCTTGAGACAAATATTATTGAAAAGGAAGATGAGGCTTGGGCAACAGGCTCTCTTATGCAGGTTTTTGAAGTAGATTCCTTTGACAGAGTAGAGCTTGGAGAGGAAAGACCTCTTTCTGATATTTTGGCAGATGCTCTTGAATATTCATACGATGCAGGGCTTATAAAATCGCGCGGAGTAGTGTCATACGACCTTTTTGATACCAAGATTATGGGCGCTCTTATGCCAAGACCCAGCGAGGTTATAAGAAGATTCAGAGAGCTTTATCAGCGCGACCCCGCATTGGCAACAGATTATTTCTACAAGCTTTCTGTGGATTCAAATTATATCAGAGCCGATCGCGTTTCAAAGGATCTTAAGTGGAAAACTCCATCTGAATACGGGGATATTCATATAAGCATAAATCTCTCAAAGCCCGAGAAGGATCCAAACGCTATTGCCCTGGCAAAGAATTTACCACAAACCGATTTCCCAAAGTGTGCCCTTTGCCACGAGAATGAGGGCTTTGCAGGAACGCTTACCAAGGCGGCAAGACAAACACTGCGTCAGATTCCGTTTAATATGGCAGGCGAGAATTGGTATCTTCAGTACTCCCCTTATGTTTATTATAACGAGCATTGTATCGCTCTTTCTGCCGAGCATAAGCCTATGAGCATTAATCGTGAAAGCTTTGCGAAGCTTCTTGGCTTTGTTACAGAGTTCCCTCACTACTTCATCGGCTCTAACGCAGATCTTCCCATAGTTGGCGGATCAATACTTTCTCACGCCCATATGCAGGGCGGACGCTATGTTTTCCCAATGGTGCTTGCAGGTGTTAAAGAGCAGATAAACTTTGTAGGTTACGATAATATTGAGGCTTCTATTGTTAAATGGCCAATGTCTGTTATCAGACTCTCGGGTAAGGATAAGGATAGCTTGGTTGAGCTTTCGGATAAGATTCTTAAGGCTTGGCGTGGATACACAGATGAGGATGCTTTGGTATATGCCTTTACAAATGGCGAGCCACACAACACCATTACACCTATTGCAAGACGCCGTGGCGAGAGCTTTGAGCTTGACCTTGTTCTTCGAAACAACCTGACCACCGCAGAGCATCCCCTGGGACTTTATCATCCTCATAGCCAGCACCACAATATTAAGAAAGAAAATATCGGCCTTATCGAGGTAATGGGACTTGCCATACTCCCCGCAAGACTTAAGGCTGAAATGGCAGAGCTCCGAGAGTGCATTCTCTCCGGTAGTGAGGTAGAGGGTGTTCACAAGGCGTGGTTTGAGTCGTTCAAATCGAAATACAATTTCACAAAAGAGAATACAGAATCCATACTTCAGGGCGAAATTGGAAACACATTTGTAGAGGTATTACGTGATGCAGGAGTTTATAAGGATACCGAGGATGGACTCTCAAAGTTCGAGAGATTCATCGATTTTGTAAACAACAATTAAAAACTAGTATTAACAGAGAAAACAAAAAATATAGGAAGGAGCGAATATGTCAGAAAGAAAATGGACTGCCGAGCAGTTATCTGCAATAGAAGCGAGAGATAAAACAGTTCTTGTGTCTGCTGCCGCAGGATCGGGTAAAACAGCAACCCTTACAGAGCGAATTATAAGAAGACTTC
>JAZKZW010000033.1:0-22064 GCA_045612865.1 Eubacteriales bacterium | reverse complement strand
TTCATAAGGTACGCTCTTACTGCGGTGTGGAGGACTGCTTCGTTAACTTCTGCGCCGAAAACCTTTTCGGAGAGGGCGAGTTCGCCAACTTCCTTGCCCGCCATGTTTACAACTTTAATATTAGGCATTGTGTGTTCCTCCTTCCGTTATGCTTTCACTGAATCGCGGATAAATACGATGCCGCCCTTTGCGCCGGGAACTGCACCCTTAACTGCGATAAGATTCTTCTCTGCGTCAATTTTAACCGCTACGAGATTGAGAATGGTAACCTGTTCATTACCGTACTGACCGGGCATCTTGTGATTCTTAAAGATTCGTGCGGGGTCGATAGAGCCCATAGAACCGGACTGGCGATGTACAGGAACAACACCGTGAGTCATTCTCAGCTTGTGAAGGTGCCATCTCTTAATAGCGCCTGTGTATTCGCGGCCCTTTGTGATACCTGTGATGTCGACCTTCTCGCCCTGGGCGAAGGTTTCGACGGTTACTACTGAACCTGCCTCGAGTGCGCTGCAATCTTCAAGTCTGAATTCCTTGAGATGTCTCTTAGGTGTTGTGCCGGTCTTAGCGAAGTGACCGAGCTGTGCCTTATTCACGTGCTTCTTGCTTACATCTTCATATGCAAGCTGAACTGCTTCGTAGCCATCGTTTTCGATGGTCTTCTTCTGTGTTACCACGCAAGGACCTGCTTCAATCAGGGTTACGGGGATAACGTTGCCTTTTTCGTCGAAGATCTGAGTCATACCCAGCTTCTTACCGATAATGCCTTTTTTCATTTTTCCTCCATTAGGTTATTGGTTGACTAGGGTTGAATTTTCACCGAAGTGATCCTGCCAACTTGACCACGAGGCCGTGGTATATGGGATTTCTCCCACGGGATTTGAAGCTCCCGAAATCGGACTGTGCCGATTTGAACTGTGTTGATTAAGCCTTGATCTCAATCTCAACGCCTGCGGGAAGTTCGATGCTCATAAGAGCTTCAACAGTCTTCGCTGCAGGATCAAGGATGTCGATAAGTCTCTTGTGTGTACGCATTTCGAACTGCTCACGGCTGTCCTTGTACTTATGAACAGCTCTGAGGATTGTAACAATCTCTCTGTCAGTAGGAAGTGGAATAGGACCGCTTACCTTGCTTCCGCTTCTCTTTGCTACGTCAACAACCTTTGCAGCAGCTGCATCGATAATTGTGGAGTCGTAGCTCTTAAGACGTACTCTGATCTTTCCCTGTGCCATTTTTTTCTTTTCCTCCTTTTAGGTTTTTGCTTTCAACCATTTTAGAGGCGATGAGGTTTAGCACCATGCCGTGCGTTTCAAGTCCGCACTAATTAAAACAGCTCGAAGCTCCCTTGGAACCCGAACCGTTAAAAAGCATAGTTTGCCCAAAGTAGGACAACACTCTATTTTCGCCCGGTTAAAATATCGGACATACTCGGCGGAAATTCCCTGCATCAATGTGCAGCCACCTCCCGCTTCATCGCATATCAAGCTTATATATTATATATCATATAACGCCAAAAGTCAATACATTTTTCAAAAAAAATTCACCTAAAAATGAAAAAATTACACATTATTTGAGGTGAAAAATTGTGAAAGTTGCACAAGAAAATCAATTGTTTTAAGTTTTTTCGGAATCTGATGCCACTTAGAACATTCTCTTTTCTAATAAAATTGATGATTTTTTTCTAAGTTTTGCTTTTTTGTTTGTTTTGGTTACATTTTGTTCATAATTTTATTGTACAATATTGATAAATACTTTTACTGTGAGGTAAATCAAGATGACAAAACCCCATCAGAGGAAGAACAGAGTAGGTTTTTATCTACCATTATTTTTTATATCAGCTCCAATAATTGTGACATTAAGGACGATTGCCTATCTGAAAGACATGAACGAATATGGACATTTTGGAGGCAGCTCGCTGGTTTTGGCAGCCAATATCACAACGGCTGTATTCACAATTTTGTTCCTGCTGCACACTTTTTCTCACCACAGAAACGACTCGGTTCCGCAAGAGGGATTCTTTAACTATTCAACCTATGTACCCTCTGGCATTTTGGCAGTTGCAACAACATTTGTGGTTTACGAGTTGGTCGCATCTATAGTTCCTGTATTCAAGCTTATATCAGCAGGAAAGGCAACTCTTTCTATCGCAAGCATAATCACTCTTGTTGCTGCCGTTATGGGTATCGCCTCGGTTATCGCAATCCTTTTGAACATACTAATTGAAAATAAGCACAGCCAACTAAAATCACTATTTGGAATATTCACCGTTTTATTTTTGGCGCTATTCTCTCTTAACATTTATTTTGATATGTCAAGCGCGGCGAATGTTCAGCAGAGATCTCTCACTGTTTTATCCATAATCTTTGCGGCAACATTCTTCCTTTTTGAGACCAGAACTTCTTTAGGTAGATCAAAATGGCACGCATACGTAGGATTTGGCCTTTCTTCCGCCATACTTCTCTACTATGCATCTATACCGGCTCTGGTGTATTACTTTGTAAAGAGATCGATCGTGCCCGGCAGCAGCATTATCCAGCTTTTATTCATGCTTGCCCTTGCAATTTATATAACTGCGAGAGTTTTCCTTTTGGCTTATGCGCAGGAGGATGAAATCTGCGAGCTGACCGATGGAATACTTGACATGGTACACGAAAGAAACAAAAAAAGCGAGTCCCTCGCGCGTTTAAATAGTTTAAAGGAAGATAACGACTCCAACGAGTGAATAAGCAAATAATAAAAATGGAGACTATCCAATGAAAAAAATTCTGGTTATAGACGGAAATAGCATAATTAACAGAGCGTTTTATGGCGTAAGACCTCTTACAACAAAATCAGGAAAGCACACCAATGCTATCTACGGCATGATAAACATAATCTCAAAGCAGTTAACCGCAATAAAGCCGGATTATGCAGCCGTAGCATTTGACGTTAAGCATCCCACGTTTCGTCACGAGATGTATTCCGAATATAAGGCAGGCAGACACGCCACACCAGAAGAGCTACTCTCACAGTTTGCAGATGCCAAGGAGTGCCTTTCTCTTATGGGCTTTAACATTATGGAATTGCCAGGATATGAGGCAGATGACATCCAAGGAACTGTGGCAAAAATGGCACACGAGCACGAGGGGACGGTAAGCTATGTTTTGTCGGGTGACAGAGACCTTTTGCAGTTGATTGATGACAAGGTTACCGTGCTTCTTGTTACTAATTCCGAAACAAAGGAAATGAATGAAAAAGCCTTTCGCGAGGAGTATGGAATTTCCCCTGCTGATTTTGTTGATATGAAGGCTCTTATGGGAGATTCGTCGGATAACATCCCCGGAGTTGCGGGAATAGGAAAAAAGACCGCAGAAACGCTGATCCAAAGCTTCGGAAGCCTGGATTCAATATACGAAAATATAAACGATCCGTCAATCAAAAAAGGCGTTAGAGAAAAGCTTACAAACGACAAGGGTAACGCCTATCTTTCCAAGACTCTTGCTACCATAAACACCTCGGCGCCAATAGGCAAATGCCTTGAAGATTTACAATACAAGGGCATGAATAAAGGCAAATTATATGCCAAGTTTTTGGAGCTTGAACTCAACTCCTTGATAGCTAAATTTGGTCTTACTGCCGAGGGCGCAGAATCTGAAATTGAAGTCAAAGCCAACGAGCAAAAAGAAGACTTATCAATACAAACCTCTATAGATTTTTCCAATGTGGAAGAAGATGTATTTTTCAAAGAAGTTGGATTTGATGAGTTGGTAAAATTTAGTGAAAATGTTGTTTCTATAGAGTTTTTAGAAAGTAAACTTTACATTTTTGCAGGAAATTCAGCATTTTTATATGACGATGATTTTAGCAAGCTTGCCGACTTCTTCAAGGATAAGACAGTTATTTGTTATGATGCAAAAAGGCTGATGCACATGGCTGATGAGCTAGGATTTTCACTTTTGAATTCCACTCTCATTGACCTTATGATATACGATTACGTTATCAATCCTTCACAAGGAAGATCTACTACGCAGGGGCTGATTTCTGTATTCCTTGGACGTACCCCGAAGGCTGGACCAACCGTTTCATATTATGCCGATCTTGAGGCTGTAATGAGAGAGCGGATTGCGGAAGACGGCATGCTTCACATCCTTGACGAGATCGAGCTTCCTCTTGTAAAAATACTCTACGAAATAGAGAAAAACGGTTTCAAAATCGACCCCGATGGAATGAGGGAATTCGGTGATGCGCTCGAGGGCTTGGCAGATCAGCTGACCTCCCAAATTTATATGCAGGCAGGCAAGGAATTTAATATTAACTCCCCAAAGCAGCTGGGTGAGGTTTTGTTTGTAGATCTCGGTCTTCCCTACCAAAAAAAGAAGACAAAAACCGGTTATTCTACCGATGCACAAACCCTGGAGGAGCTACGATATATCTCGCCAATAATCGAGGATATTCTCGAATACAGACAGGTAACA
This sequence comes from Eubacteriales bacterium, assembly GCA_045612865.1. Classification (GTDB taxonomy): domain Bacteria; phylum Bacillota; class Clostridia; order Oscillospirales; family CAG-272; genus UBA1740. The sequence continues at coordinate 17,609 of JAZKZW010000033.1, read as the reverse complement.
AAGCTCAAGAATACCTATGCCGATGCCCTCCCACTTCTGGCAGATGAAAACCATAGAATACATACAGATTTTAAGCAGGCTCTTACTGCTACCGGAAGGCTCTCCAGCGCCGATCCTAATCTGCAAAACATCCCAATCAAGACCAAGATGGGAAGGCAGATGAGAAAATATTTCATCACAGATGAGGGTTACACTCTTGTAGATGCCGATTACTCACAGATCGAGCTTCGTCTTTTGGCTCATGTTGCAGACGATTATAATATGAAAGAGGCATTTATTAACTGCGAGGATATTCACAGAAAAACGGCAGCTGCAGTATTCGGTTTGCCCGAGGAGGCGGTAAATGATGAGATGAGAAAGAGGGCTAAGGCTGTAAACTTTGGTATTGTTTACGGTATTTCAGGCTTCTCCCTTTCAAAAGATATAGGAACCACCGTTTCCGAGGCAACAAAATACATCAAAAACTATCTTATGAACTACCCATCTATCGATAGATACCTTGACGAGGTTGTAAAAGAGGCTACTGCAAAAGGCTATACTACCACGGTTCATGGGCGCAGAAGATACATTCCCGAGCTTGCGGCACAAAATGCTATTATGCGAAACTTTGGAAAGCGCGTAGCAATGAATGCTCCTATACAGGGGTCTGCCGCAGACATAATGAAAATCGCCATGATCAAAACCTATGATAGACTGAAAAAAGATGGGCTTGATGCAAGAATTGTTATGCAGGTTCATGACGAGCTTATTATCGAATCAAGGGATAGCCAGGTTGATGTGGTGAAGCGCATACTCAAGGAAGAAATGGAAGGAGCCGCAAATCTTTCTATTCCACTTACGGTTGAGGTTTCCACGGGCAAAAACTGGCTCGAGCAAGAATAAATAAAACAAAATAAAAAGGTACTGGTTTCAGAGATTTCGTTAGCCAATACCTTTTTTGTTTTTTAGTTTTTCTCTGTTATGTAATAATAAGTCTTCGCACCTTGTTTGATATTTTTCCGCCTTCGGACGAGGTTTCTACTATTGCGGGATTATCTGAAATCAGCCTTTCTCTTGTGGTGTGATAAGACTTTGCAACAGAGTAAAGTGTATCATCGCTTGTTGGATAATAGACCACAATTTGGGAGGGATTTTTCTCTATGCGACTGCCGTGACAAACGTTTGAGCTGTTAAGGACACGTACGCTTTTTTCTTCCGATAGAGTAAATGAGCTATCTGCATCGGCCTTGAGATAAGCTGCGTTTGAATCCACAGTCACAGATACGCCTAACAATTTGATATGTGGTAAAGCCCTGATTTTATCGGTGTTTTGACAATTATGCTTTACATTTTGTTTAAATTCTGTGGTAAATTTCAGCGGGACATATTCAACATCTCCATCATCTTTTATCTCACTTGCAATAGATGATACTTGTATTTTGCCCACTACTGCAATCGTTTGATTATCCATATAGCAATCTTCGATATGCAACGCTGCATCTGCATAAACCACTTCACGAATCTTGCCTATATCAAAATCTGCCAAAGACACGCTCTCGTTAATCTCCCCCTTATGATTCACCTTTCCGAGGTAGTGGTCGAGGGATATATCAGCGTAAGAATTGTTGCACTCCGCGTTGCAAAGATAGGCGTCACCTATTATCTCTAAGGTCTCATTCCCCTCGCACACAAGGCGTGCTTCGGTTACAACGTTCAGCACAAGCTCAACTCCTGCTTCGTCTCCGTTAACATTGGTAGTAACAGACGCTACATCCAAAACTACATTAAGGTCACCCTCACTCTTTATATCCGGCATAGATATTTTTTCGGCTACGTCTATGATTTTTTCTATTCTATAAAGAGGCATATCATCGGTTTTTACCAGCATCGATACATCTAATTTACCCGAGATTTCTGCTCCGTCATCAACGGCATCTATATGCATAGACGAGGGCGCTACGGTCGTATGTATCACATGCACCTCATCCACAGTTTTTCCATCAAAGCGATAAATGCTCTCGGCGTACTCTCTTTCAACAGGCTGGCTGAATGCAACATAGCTTGCAGATGTTGTTATGGTATCAAGCTCCGGTGCTTGTGACTCGTCAAGAAGGTCACCCTCAACGAGGATTTCTTCATCTGACAAAATGGTTACTGAATTATCAAGCGTTGCTTTTGCAACTATTTTTCTCGGGCTCATAAGACGGAGTGACACTCCGCAAAGCTCGGTTTCCATAAGCGAATCTTTGTAATTTTCGGTATTACATTTCACCTTGAAATCATAGTCGCCGCTAAATGATGCCGAGCATACAGCTCCCTCAAAATCCAAATATACAACGTCAAAATTTACACCTCCGGAGCATTCTACCCCATCGCCTGCGGCGAATACAGAAACAGGATGCGGATCCGCACTTACGTGCAAAATCTTTCGTACATCGGGGTTATAGTCGGGGAGTATTATCTCTGCCGAGCATTCTGCTCTCTGGTCAGATATCCTTTTTACTCTAGTAAATCTAGTTTCTTTTTTTGCCATAAAAATCTCCTTTTTAATGCGTTATATTAATATATGAGAAAGGAGAAAATTTTATGAAAAGAAAAAAAGATATTGACAAGTCACATCACATAACGCGAGGGTTAGCAACATTACTTTCTTCAATATCTTTTTTATGTTTTAGTTTTTTATTGCTGATAAAGTGCTGTTTTTGTAAACTTTATTTTGCTTTTTCTAAGGTTTTAATCATTCATAGATTCCATAAGTCGTTTGCTGAATTCTGCAGCAGTGTTGTAACCCATCTTTTTCTGACGATTGTTCATTGCCGCAACCTCAACTACTACAGAAAGGTTTCTACCGGGGCGAACGGGGATAACAATGCTTGGAACCTCTATACCGAGAATGTTTGTGGTATCTTCATCAAGGCCGAGGCGATCATACATTTTGTCATCCTGCCAAGGCTCAAGATTAATAACAAGATCTATACGCTCAGAATCCTTAACCGAGCCCATACCGAAAAGGCGACGAACGTCCACAATGCCTATACCGCGAAGCTCAACATAGTGTCTGATAATATCAGGGGCGCGTCCGACAAGGGTGGTTGCTGAAGTGCGTTTAATTTCAACAGCATCATCGGCTATAAGACGGTGTCCACGCTTGAGAAGCTCGATAGCGGTTTCACTCTTACCAACACCACTGTCACCAAGGAGCAAAATACCCTCACCATAAACCTCGACCAAAACGCCGTGGCGAGTGATTCTTGGACCTAACTCAATATTGAGGAATGCAATAAGAGCAGCCATAAAGTCAGATGTACTCTTACTTGTTCTGAGAAGGGGAACCTTGTATTTTTCTGCCAAGGCTATCGTTTCATCCGAAATATCAATAGACGTAGTTACAATAACACCGGCAGGAGCAGATTTGAAGAAATCCTCAAGACGTTTATGTCTTTCATCGGACTCAAGACGCTCAAGAAATAGATTTTCTACCTTGCCTATAATCTGGAGTCTTGCCTGTTCATAGTGATCATAGAAACCAACAAAAAGAAGTCCGGGACGGTTAACTCTGGTGCATGAAATTTTTATATTTTCCGGAAGATCAGGCACATAAATGCTCTCAAGTGAAAACTGATCTATGATTTTTGATAGAGTTACTGTGTATAATTCTTCCATGTTTTTCTCCTTTGATATTACTTTTAGTAGTATTTTACCATAAAAAGACATTTATTTCAATAGTTTTTCTCTAATTAACTAATAATACTTGAAATAATCAAATATTTCTGCTAAAATATATTTCATCCACAAACGGAGGTCTACTATGAAAAAGAGCGACACTAACGAAAATATACTCACAGAATACAACATGAAAAACATTGATAAATACCTGATATATGATCTGGTTGAAACTACAAGGTCCTTCTTCCGTGCATATTTCCAGGATGCCGTAAAGGTTGATTTTTCAATTCAATCCCCATCATATATATACCTTAACGGAAAAGGGCTGGCAAAATTCTTTAGAGAAGCACTCAAGCTTCAGCGCGGAGAAAACCTTCTCCAAATCTACATAAAGGATAGCGCAGATGTACTTAATATTGTTGTAGGATCAAAAGACGGCCTTACAATAAGCGATGAAGAAAAGCTCACCCTTGACAATCTTGCAAAAGAGAGTGGTTTCTCAATGGAGATTGCAGAAGGCGCAATAATCATTCGTCACAAGCTTGAAGGCGTAGATTCTATCCCTCTCTACTCCAGCGATATTCCCTGCCCGCTTTACGAGGATTTCAAGGACGTATTCTTTGGCGAATAAAATCATTTATAAAAAAAGCATTCCCCCAGATAGGCACATTAATAAGGCTTGTCAGGGGGATTTTTTATTGAATTAAGTTTTTACTTGCCTAAATACGCCATTACGTTAATTAATAGCTCATATCCGTAATTATAAAGTCCTTCCTTGGTATTTATTAAGGCAATTACTGTTCCTAAGGTGCCAATTACTGCTCCAAAAATGAACATGATGGATATTTCGCACGCTTTCATCTTTGCAACCTTGCTTTTTGACATTCCTGAAAGCATATAAAGCTGAAATTCACCTTTTCTTAATCTATAACTATCCATTAGATTATTAATAAATCCAACAACGAAATATATACCTATTATAAGCAAAATAGCTTCGCCGGCATTAGTTACAACGTCAATAACGCGCAATTTGGTATCCATTAATGTATCTGTGGACGCTATTGTAGCAAGCTCTGTGGAGGTTTTTTCCGAAATCTCAGATACCACGCTTGCAGATGAAACACCTTCTTTAGCTGTCACCATAATCATATTGTAATTTATATCAAAGTGCTCAGCATCGAATATCACAAACGGGAGTCCTACCTTTGCAATCTGTGCAACCTTAAGATCCATTATAGAATTATTAATGCTTATGGTGACATAGTCCCCCTCTTTTACTCCCATTAGCTTTGCAATACCAGAGGATATTACTACTTCTGATCCTCTTGGCTGATGTGTAATATTTTCATCAGAGAAAACAGATATATCTGTAGTTGATAACGCTGTTATCATAGTAATATTTTCACCGAGGACTGCATCAGACATATAAACCTTACATATCTTATCTACGCTGCCACATTCTTCAACCTTTTGATAGCATCTTTCTGTAGAATTGAAGATAGTGTAGTCAGAAGAAAATATTGTTCGAGTAATAACATTATTGCCCTTTGAGCTTATAAGGATGGTAGCAAATGTAACCATTACAACAGAAAAAACTGCTATCAAACGTGCTGTATTATAAAGAACCTTAACAACATTTGCGTTCTTAAGTGCATATTTTAGCTCTGGGAATTTTACTGCAAAGCTTTTTTCAAACCTTTCATCAAGATGTGTATTTATCTTTCCAACGATAGCTCTCATTAACAAGGGAGAACCCACAAAAATCGTGGATATCATAGAAAATATCGACACTAAAAATACATCAAACTTCCAAGAAGCTGGCAATACAAAAAGAAGTATGGTAGCTAAAACGGTAATACATAATAATACCAAGCTTATGCGCCTGTGGATAGTTTTTTCAAGATTATTTTTGTTTTTAGCCTTTTGCAATAAAATGAATGCTGTAACTGTAATAATGGAAACCAGCAGAACGGCAAAAGTACAAAAAACAAAATGAGATACCAGCACGCTTGGTCTAGCATAAACAAACTTCGCATACTTAACAAAAAGCTTTGTTAAAGGAAGAACCAACGCAAGTGATATCAAAGCGCTTATAAACCAATATATCACCATCTCAATATATTGCATTGCATTTAAGAGGCGCGGCTTTGCTCCTGCAGCAGAAAAGACTAAATTTTCTTCAACTCGCTCGGTGGATATAATGTACAAGCAGGAGAATATGACAACTGCCGCAAAAATAGAAACAAGGAAGATTGCCACCCTGACAGGAACCAGTAAAAATTCCGGATTTGATCTTGTTTTTATCTGAGTGGTAACATTTGCGATACTCTTATCAGAAAATTTACTGTCAACCTGCAAAATCTCAATCATATCACCTAAATCAGCATCTTCTTTTGCGTTTATAAATATGGTGCTATATGGCTTAAAATCATCTCCGAGGGATGACATTATGGTAGATTCCTTTGCCAAAGCTTCCACAATGCCGGTAATATCAACCATAACATCATATAAGCCGAGGAAAGGAGTTTTTGAGATTCCGACAATTTTATAAGTCCTTGCTTCACCAAGAACATCAGATGTAATCTCATCATCTATAGAAAATTCGTTTTTATCTGCAAAATCCTTGGAAATAAAAATACTGCTGCTTATTGTGCCAGGCGTTATTTTACCATATTCGACAAATTCAAAATCAAATATTTCATCAATCTCCAAAAAATCTGTAGCAATACCAAAGGCTGTATCCTTGTTCTCTCCATACACCATCGGAAGCTCATAGCAGCCTGCTATATCCTCTACGTCATCACCAAGGAGCTTTTTAACATCATGAACAAACATAAACCTGGATTTTGAAGATCCGCTGAGGGAGATGGTTATATTAGCGTTTCCATACATCTCGGCTTGGGTGATGTCAACTTCCTCGGTCATAAGGTCATAAACCGTTAAGGTAAAGGTGGTGGATAATATGGACAATACCAGAATAAAGATGATGATTATTGGCTGGAAGGGCTTTTTAGCAATGCTTCTAACCAAGTGTTTTAAAAACAGTTTCATCGTCTAATTTCTCCGTCCTTAAGGTAAATGATGCGATTTCCGTATTCAGCTACTTTTTTACTGTGAGTTACTTGTATAATGGTAGTATTATTCTTTTTATTAATCTCAGACAAAAGCTTCATAACTCGCTCCTCCATTCCACTGTCCAAAGCGCCGGTTGGCTCATCTAAAATAACAGTTTTTGGGCTATACAATAGGGCGCGAATTATTGCTACACGCTGACACTGCCCGCCGGAGAGCTGGTCAGGATATTTATTTAGCATATTATCAAGATTGAGCTTTTTTACCAACTGATCTAAATATGCATAAGTTTCCTTGTTAGCTTTCTTTCCCAAAATACTGGGTAAAAGTAAATTTTCCTTTACATTTAGTGTAGGAATAAGCTTGAATGACTGAAAAACAAATCCAACCTCTGTACATCTTAATTCAGAAATTTTATTTTCATCAAAGGAAGAAATATCCTCACCATTCCAAAAAACATTTCCTGCATCAGGGGATAAAAACCCTCCCATAATAGACAAGAGTGTACTCTTTCCGCTACCACTTTCACCCATTATAGAAACAAATTCTCCGTCCTTTATTTCGAGGGAAATGCCCTTTAATACTTTTTCATCATTATAGCTTTTTTCAATATTCTGTACTTTAATCATTTGTTAATACCATAGGAAAACGCGGGAGAAATTCCTGCAATATATCCTTTCAAAACTTCATAAAAATTATCTTTTCCAACTGCCTCTTTTACTTGTTCGAGGGTATATATCGTCACTTCATTTTTATACTGTGTAAAGTCCGGTCCAAATTCTGATTCTACTATTTTTTCATAGTCCCCAAAGCTTAAATCAACATTTCCGATTTTTTCAAAGCGACTCCATTCTTCATCATCGAATTTTTCAAAGGCGCGACTTAACACCTCTTCACTTTTTCCCTCTCGCAGTAGTTGAACGTCTATGTTATCGATATTACGCTGAACAAAGCCAAGAATATAGACGATGTCGTTCATTATCGGAACTATGTTATCAATATCATTCTTTTTCGCGTTATAAATGATTTTTTCAACGTATGATCCCTTCTCATTACCCTGTAGGAACAAGGAGAAAACTATGTTCCAGGCTTCGTCGCTCATCTCCAAGGATGAAAAGTCTATGTAAGACAGGAAGGCTATTATTTCTTCATCAGTAAAGCTTTCCATTTTACCAAGCTCATCAACGCCACCTAGCACAAGATTGGGAATTAATACAGCGCTTTTGATTAGATTAGTAAACCTTTCTTCACCAATATGCTCTATGAAGGTGTTTTTTTCTTCTATAACCTTTTCTGCATCAGTTTTCAGATATGTATAACCGTATTTTTCATATTCATACATAAACTTGTCGTAAGAAAAATCATACAAGCACAGTACGCTGTTATAAAGGGTTTTTCCTACATAATTTATGCCAACCGCATTGATAAGCTCTGTGTAAAAGACCTCTATATTTTCCTTGTCCTCTGACCCATCAACTAGGCTATCAATAACGCCCCTACCTCTGTTTTCAAGTATGGAAATAAAGGTGAGATACTTATCTTCAGATATAGTGCCTGTTATGGTTGCTTTCTGTATTTTTTCAGAAATTTGAGTCCTTCTTAGCTCTGATAAAAAGATTTTCGTTCCTTTATCTACTCCCGATTTTTGGGAATAGTGTGTCAAAAGGTCGAAAATAACGCGCTTTGCATGCTCCACTGTTTCATCGGAATAAGATTCTTCATCTGTTATGTAAATATCAATGCTTCCTGTAGGCTCTTTTTTATCGCTAATTCTACAGCCAAAAAGGGAGAACAGCGTTATCAAAACAACTATTAAACAGGAGGCTTTTTTCACCATCTTTTTCATAAGGACCTTTCTAATGCAATGACAAATCAAAAACGTAAATCGCGGTTATATCAATACATTTATAGTAAAATATTTTATGGTACAATTATACATCATTTATCATTAAATGTCAACTATGCGTAGCCAGATTGCCTGATATTTAAGCATAAACAAAAGCCGACTGTTTCCAATCGGCCTTTGTAAGTTAAATTGTGTTGTTCTTTAACTTTTATTATTTTGTTTCAATTACAAGCTGACCTACACCGGAGATGTAGTAATATGCACTGCGCCATACAGGTGGCTCGTAAGATACTACTTCCATTTCATAGTACATATAGTATGTAACATACCAAGAATCGGTGTAACCAAGCAAGCTCATAAGCAATTCTACAGATTCATCTGTAACAGCAACGTGGCCTTCTTCATCTGCAAGAGCCTTGAGCTGATTATATGTGTCTTTATCAAAGTAGTCATAATAGTAGTCATTATAATACTCTATGTACTCGTTGAGAGTCCATCCACCAAGACCGGAAAGAGGTGAATCAAGAGCGATCCAAATATCGCGTCCGTCATATGTCTCGTAAACGCCGTCTTCACGCTTTACTAATTCAGACATGTAGTAGAAATAATGTGCATAGTTTTCTACTTCTTCTATTTCCACTATCGGATCATTATTATAATCCCACCATCCGTTGTGAGACACATATACCTCATCAAGGTCATAATCGATGGTTGTTCTATTGCCGGTTTCTGTATTAACGGAATTGATAGCTATATTGAATACTTCACATTCAATGCTGAAAGTAAATCCATCGATAGAATCAACTGTAGCATAAGCAAAGCTGAAAGCATTGTAGAGCTCTACATTGAGGCTGGAGTTACCACAAAAATCGTTGTGATATTCTATATCCATTGCATCTACGAACTCGTTTATAGGATTGCTACCTACATAATAACCATTTTCATCGTAAATATCTTCGTAATGAGTGTAAAAAACGTTAAAGTCTATTACCATGCTTGCAATTCCATTTTCAGTAACTATAAGCTCTGCGCTGTAGAAGTTATACTCTTTGCCATCCTCGTATCCGGTTAAGCCTACAGAAAGGTGAACCTCTGTTACAACATCATCAACTTCAACCGCTATTGCAGATGCGTGAGCTTCGGTCATCTTTTTGCCATCTATGATTGCAGTAACGCTAACGCTCTTTTCTGTTTCAGAATCTACGATACCAAGGATGATTTCTGTACTATCTACTACAAGAGTTATGATCTTAGAATCTTCTTCGTTAACTACTGTCAAGTCAAAGCTATAGCTTGCGCTAACCTGTGGTACAGCATTTGTAGAAACGTAGTTGCCATAGTCATCATACTGGTGCTCTACATCAACATAGCTCTGTTCAAAGTCAAAGCTGACATTAAGGTTTCCATCTTCTTCAACTCTGCTGTATAAAACCTTAAAGATTTCATAAGGTACTTCGGCTACAAGCTCGCCGTTGTGGTACACGTGATGATTTCCTCTAACAATCCAGTTAAGATATGTGATGGTATCGCCTGAAATAACAAGCTCAAAGTCCATAGCGTCTTCATCAATAGCGTAGAGGTCGATGGTGTACTTAACCTGACCTTCAACAGAATTGTCTATAACGAAATCTGCATTAATGGTTTCTTCTTCATCCTCGTGAGAAATAGTTGCTTCATACTTTTCGGTATTATCAGCGTTTGTATAATCGAGTGCTAAGGTGATCTTACCGCATGTTACATATGCCTCAACTACGTCGCTATCAGAGTCGGTGCTGTGAGCAAAGCCGAGAGCCAAAACTCTGTTATTTACTACAGAAGCGCTGGAATAATCGTCTGCTATAACAAGCTCGCCTACCTCGTAATAGAAGTTAAGGTTTGTGCTATCCTGGTTTTCGTATTCATAGAAGATGTGGAAAATATCGCCAAATTCACTCATTTTAATATCTTCAATTACATATTCGCCTGTTTCTTCGTCATAAACCTTGTCATATTTTTCATAGCCGAAGTACTTTCTAATTGCAAACTCGAAGCCTGAAACATATCCGTCTGTAGTTTCAAATGTGAGATAGAAGTATTCATCTCCGTCTTGTGCAAAATTAGCTGAGAATGCAACTCCTGTGTCAGATTCTGCGAAGTCTACGCTAACCTTATGATCACCATTAGTTTCACCAAGTCCGGAGAAACCATTTTCTTTGTTAATAAGCTCAATGTTGAGGGCTTCTATCATGTGAATATCTACAACTTCATAGCCTATACATTCACCGGTAGTTGCATCATATACACTTTCATAGTCGTAATCAACTCCACGCATAACCAAAGCAAGAGTCTCTGAACCATCTGCATTCTGAACTGTAGAAAGTGAAATAGTGCAAATATCTACAAATTCATAATCTCCAGGTACAGTTTCATGATAAGTCACATCTCCATAGGAGTACTCATGGTAATAATATGATGTTGCAATGTCGTTTCTAATAACTATCTCTGCACTTTCGATAGTACCATCATCTGCAACCGTAACTTCAAGATCTAAGTAATCCTTATCATCATAAACTACGTCGCCAACATAGGTGGTTTCGTTATTTTCCTCGTTAATTTCAAAGCTTAACTCGTATGTGTCAAGTGTAGTTTCGATGCTTACAAACTCACCATCTGCATTAACAACAAGCTCGAATTTAATAAGTTCCTCTACAGAAGAGAGTGCTGAGATAAGATTATCTGTAATGCTGAACACTTCCTCACCCTGGCTATAGTAAGGATCGCCATAGCAATAGAGGTTGTAGATATTATCTATGTTAAATTCAGGAATTGCATCAGCAAGGATGCCAAATGAAGTTTTCAAGCCTTCAAGATACTCTTCCTTTTCCTCTTCGGTAGCATCGTAGGAGGAATTAGCTTCAACAATAATTTCACCAACAGTGAGATCTACGTTTTCTTCAATAGCAGTTTCAATGTCGATTTCTTCACCGGTTGCAAGATAAACAAGCTCCTCAAAGAGGCTATATACATCGTGAATATCGATATCATAGGACTCGGAAAGCTCGATAGCCATATTAGCGATTTCTCTGATTGTCATGTCTGGAACGCCAACGATAAATTCGCATACAGAATCCATTGTGCCTTCGCCATACATATTATCGATATAATCGCCTACGGTAATGTCCTTAAGTGAAGCTACCAAATCCTTAATAGCTGCCATGTTAAGTGTATAAACTGTATTGCCGTTTTCATCAACAGTGGTAGTGAAGATAGTCTCAAAATCAACTGTGAAGACAGGAGCCGACTCTCTTGCTCCGTATGTTGCGGGCGCAGGAGTTACTTCGCCATTGATAGTGGAGAAGATCTGTTCAAGTATTGGGAGATATTCCTTCAAACCATTAATCTGAGTTACAATATTCAAAAGTTCATCATAGGTGATGCCGAAATAGTTTGCAACCGCGGTATAGAACAATTCATTTGCGCTGTATGCGCCGGTTTCTGTAACACCTTCAAGGTCAATCAGTTCAAAGGCAATCTGATCACCGGTTAAGAAAACAGCGATTGCAGCAACTTTATCAAAGCTTTCAACAGTAGGCGCTTCTTCACCACTATTTATAGTAGCATTTGCCATACCAAATTCAAGAACAAGTCTAGCTTCCGGAACCTCGCCCTTTGTATTGATGCAGATTTCCGCTATATTAATGGCGATGAATACATAATTTTCTACACTTTCTCCACCGTGGATCTCTTCAATAAGAACGATAGTTGAGTCCTTTGTTGCTGAGAGTCTGAAATCTACATCTCCGAAAAGACCGAAAATCGTATCAGAAACATTAGGCAAAACTGCTGAGAGCGCATCAATTTCTTCTTCATAAGAATCGTTACAGCGAGAGCAAGTATAGCGTCTGATGCCTGCTTCGTCCATTGAAGGATTCTTGATAACCTCGGACTCATAGTTGTGTCCAAGCGCAGGTATAGCTACATAGGTAGTGTAATCACACTTTTTACAAGCTACATACGCTTCGTTACCAGGCTCTGTACATGTAGCACTTTTTGCCTTGTGGTTAACAAGTGTATGTGCGGGATCAACATAATCATCTACGTATGTATCACCACACTTACAAGTGTATGTTGTGAATCCGCGTTCTGTACAAGTGGGATCTGTAACTTCCGCATTGTAAGAATGCTCGTGTTTCGATGGTTTTTTGCCAAAACAAGCTGTAATTGTCAGCAATGTTGCAACAACCAAAACCAAAACCAAAGTTAATTTAACTAACTTTTTCATGTTTTTTTCTCCTTTTTCTCCTATTTTTTTCTGGAGTGATATTATTATATCACTAACGTTAGTTAATGTCAACAGTTATAAAACATTTTTCAGCGTGAGATTAGTTATCTTTACCAAATGTTATATATAAATATACAAAAGTCAACAAAAACAAAAAAGCGAGCCCAAACTCGCTAAAAGTCAGGCTCAACTTTTTATAAAATGTGTAATAAATTAGCCAAGATCGTTCTCGTTAATTAAGAGCATGAAAACGCCACCAAGCAAGCTACAGAACAAGAGGTTCAAAATAGCAATAACTGTAAGATCGGACTTGGACTTTGCGTGCTTCATCTTATTGAGAGCTATCAAGCCGATGATGGGGGAAATAATTGTTGGAAGACCTATAATAATACCCACAATAGTTAAAATCTTTGCTGCTAATTTCATTGTATTCTCTCCTTTTATTTTATGGGGTAAATTAACTATATCACAAAAGTCGAATTTTGTCAAGTAAAAAGCAAATCATCAATAAGATTTGTTAATTACCACTATAAATGTCAATTAAAAATTGTGAACTTTCTACAAAAGACTTTGAGTTAGTTAAATCACAGCTCAAAATGTACATTTGTAATGACATTTACTTGTATTGCTCGAGTATGTTTTCGAGTCTTTGTTTATCAATTTTCTTTTTCTTACCCTTGAGGGTTACGGTAAGATTTTTCGGTGTAAAAACGGTTTTCATAGTGCGTGAAATTTCTTCCGGTGTTACACTTTTGTAAGAATTTATATGAGCATCAAGGTTTTTGCATTTTTGCTCCATTATGTGATTTCCGTAACCAAATGTAAAGTTTAGTTCACGAGAATCGTCCAAAAGCATAGGTGCGTTGTCAACATAACCAGCCTTCATACATTCGTCTTCGCTAGGAATTTTGGATTTTACCTCGGTTAAAACGCCAAGTGTCAGCTCCAACGCTTCATAAAGCTTTTCCTCTTTAATCTCAAAGGAAAATGCGAAAACTCCGATGTTTTTATACTTATCGAGCTGACCGTTTATGTCGTAGAAAATTCCGCGCTTTTCGCTTAATTCATAGAATAGGTGAGAGTTGTATCCGCTGATAAGCATATCATAAATGAGGTCGAGGGCAGGTGCGCCGACAAGGCTCATATCAATGTCAAAGGTCAGACGAAGCATTGTAAAGTCGCCGTTTTTTATATGCACAACAGGCTCGCGGCTGCCAAAGCTCTTTGTAACGGGGGCAATATTTCGGCGCGTATCTCCCTCTCGAATGTCATATTTTTCAATCTCATTGGCAAGGGCAACAATATCGTCGTCGGTAAAGTTTCCTGTCACATAGAAGAAAATGTTACCCGATGTCATTACTTCTTTTCTATATTTTTCAAGGCGCGCCTTTGTTATGCGGCTGACCGTCTTGTTTGTTCCGAGAATAGACCTTGCCAGAGAGGTTTCGCCAAACACAACATTACCCGAAAAGGCTGCAAGAGAATTTTTTTCATCTCCCTCGCGGATCTCTGCCTTTATTCTGTCGCGCTCGATGGCGATTTCCGATATCTCAAGAACTATAGGAGAAAGCACCGAGGCAAGAATTGTCGCACCAACGGTAAAATTCTTTGGTGAACCGCTTGAATAAAACTGAACCATCTCCGCAAAGGTTGAGGCATTAAATTCAAGACCATACTTGTCAAGCAGGCGATAAAGTCCGCCATCATATAGGGCGTTTACATTTCTTATAGAAACATGCTCAAGAAAATGTGTGATTCCCGAGTCCTCCTCCCTCTCGAACATACTTCCTGCACGAAGGAACATAGAGATAAAGAAGCTGTGAGCGTTCTCGTTTTTATATGAGTATATGTTTATTCCGTTTTTTGTTGTGTAAAGCTTCTCGCTCATGGCTTATCCTTTCTCCGCACGCGACTAAACTCAGGTATGCTAAATTAATATAAAGTATAATACCACGAACTATTAAAAATGTCAAGTTCGCAATTTAGATTTAATGTTTTTTAATGACGTTTTTAAGGGCTGGATTTCTCCAGCCCTTTTGTTTGGTTGTTTTGTTTTCGTTTATTTTTTAGGAAATGCCTTTTTGTAAGCGGATCTTGCGCCACCAAGGACGTTGCCAAGTCCACCTGCGTTCTCAGACTGCTGACCTACGAAATAGAGGCCCTTGATGGGGGTTACATGTGTAGGATTTTTTTGATTCCAGATTGGAACAACACCGCCGAATGAGGATTTATTCATGTGAGTATATTCGGAGTAATCTCTTGCGGTCATAATCTTCATAGTTGTTATATGCTCGGAGAGGTTCGGGAGCTGACGCTCTGCAAGGCTGATAAGCTTTCTTGCATATTCTTCCTTTTTCTCCTCCCAGCTGCCTTCTGCAAGGGTATCGGGCGCAACTGTATAGATGGTTACAGCGTGCTTACCATCGGGAGCAAACTCGGGCGCGTGGTCGGACGGAACAAAGATGAGATAGCCGTCATTACCCTCGTGATATACTCCTGAACGGAGCTTTTCGGTTGCCGCGTGGAGGTCATACATACCGTAGCAATAAGCCAATGAGGCTCTCATATACTGCATAGGATCATAATCAACGCCGAGGTGAATCATAAATACCGCTTCCATAGGACGGAATGTATCGAGAATTTCGCGATATTCATCGTCAAGATGCTCTCTGCCAACTGTGTTCTCAAAGAAGTCCTTACCAGCGCCACATCCAACTACAACGTCCGAGAAAATTTCCTCATCTGTGGACAAGCGAACACCGCGAACCTGACCGTCCTCAACGAGAACCTTATCTACTACGGTGTTATAAACAATTTTGCCACCGTGGCTTGTAATATATTCGGCAAGAGCCTCGGGAAGCTTCTGGCAGCCGCCCTGAATATAGCAATAACCGGGATAGTATTTTTTGCCGTTTTTATCCAGTGGAATACGCTTATCAAAGGCAGTTTCGAAGTTAGTGAACACAACTGCAAGTCCCTGTGCCTCTGAAGGATCTGCGCAGAAATCTGCTAAAATTCCGGTATATAAAGTTCTTATTTTTTCGGACTTGAAAAAGTGTCTTGTTAACTCATCTGCATTCATATTCATATATTTCTTTATCTTCAAAAATGCGAGAGCAAGACGAATTTTGTTAACTAAAGTTTGCTTTTGAGTAGCAATATAACGAAGATGCATTACATCATCATAAAATCTATAATATGCATCAATGCCTGAGGATTCCTCTGGGAACAGCTCCTTTAGCCTATCTCTGCGCCAGTATGGGCCCTTGTATTCCTCGGGGGTAATCATAGCGTAATCGGGCATAATTATATCTCTGTCTGCCCTTACGGTTTCAAGATGGATGCCAAGCTCGTCAAGGAAATCATAAATAGGCTCGCCGGGGAGCATATCACCGATAAGAAGGGGACCTTGTTCAAACTTATAGCCCTCGTGCTCAAGAAGTGCAACTACTCCGCCGGGCTTTGAATTTTTATCATATATAACTACTTCGTGGCCATCTCTTATCGCCTCTGCCGCAAAGGTGAGACCACCAAGACCTGCACCGATTATAGTTATTTTCATTCTATTACCACCTCTATCTCGTTAAAGATAACAGACTCCGATGGGTGTTCTTTTGTTACTTCCTTGGGTGCCTCTACCTTGCCACCCTTTCTCTTTTCTGCAAGCTTACGCATTACCTCTGCATGAGATTCACGGGTGATGGGATACTTACGAAGGAGTGGTACGCATACAAGGAGGAAGAACGCAGGAATGAGAGCAAACATAACTCTGATTGCAAATACTGCACTATCAGGCTGTGACTGACCAACCTCAAGGGTTTCAAGGTAGCCACCAAGCTCAAGACCCCATCCACAAACCGCAGATGCGAGAGCGCCTGTAATCTTACCTGATGTAGCGTGAACACCGTAGTAAACGCCTTCTCTGCGCTCACCTGTCATAAGCTCGTCATACTCGATAACGTCGGGAATCATAGAGTGGGGGCATACCCACTGTGCAGAGAAGCCGAGACCCGCGATAGCAGCGAGAATGTAAACAAGGTTTGTTGGGCCCTTTGGAAGAAGGAATACGCCGATAAGCGCCACTGATGCGATTGTAAGACCGAGAGCGTATGTATTTGCCTTGCCAAGCTTGCCTGAAGAGAGCATACCGCAAGGAACAAGGAATACTGCAAGAGTTCCCATCATAGCAAGCATTACAAAGAGGCCGCTTTCCTCCATATTTACCTGGTGGGCAATGTAATAGTTAAGCATTGTAGTTACCATTGTGAAGCTGATTGACATTATAGATGTAATGATAACGTACATAACGAAGGGCTTGTTTTTGAATGTAGAAATAATGGATTTGAAGGGGGGAAGCTCGGAGGGTTTGCTTTCAACCGCAGGCTCATACTTAAGGAAGAGACCGGGAATAAGCATGGAGATACCGCCGAGAATACCAAATGTAAGCGCAACGAGGCTCCAGCCCTGTGCCACTGTAACTCCGAACATATCTGCAAATATGCCTGCAAGCATACCACTTACGCCAGCACCTGCGATGTAACCGATTACGGAGAATACCATTCTGTATGTAGAAAGTGAGGTTCTCTCGTTATAATCCTCGGTAATTTCAGCAGTCATTGCAGAATATGCAGTAGCTGTGAGGGTGTGGAAGGTATCAAAGAGAATGAAGCTTCCGATAATGAGGAAAAAGTACGCCACGTCGCCAAGTCCCTGTGGAATCGAGAATACGCCCCAGAATGAAAGAGCAAATGGCACTGCGCCAAAGATGAGATAGGGTCTTCTCTT
>JAZKZW010000032.1:0-2131 GCA_045612865.1 Eubacteriales bacterium | reverse complement strand
AGCTTGTCCTTTAAAATAAAATGGAGCGGATTACGGGGCTCGAACCCGCCACCTTCGCCTTGGCAAGGCGACGCTCTACCAAATGAGCTAAATCCGCATATGGTGCCTCCGGTCGGAATTGAACCAACGACACGGGGATTTTCAGTCCCCTGCTCTACCAACTGAGCTACAGAGGCATCGGAATGGCGACTCGGATGGGGCTCGAACCCACGACCTCTAGCGTGACAGGCTAGCGCTCTAACCAACTGAGCTACCAAGCCATTTCCGATTGAAGCCCTGAGGCTTCTATAATAACGCATTTCTGCGATGGTGGAAAGTACAGGGCTCGAACCTGTGACCCTCTGCTTGTAAGGCAGATGCTCTCCCAACTGAGCTAACCTTCCGTTTCAATGCTAGAATATTATAGCAAATATTTTTGCGTTTGTCAATACCTTTTTTGAAAAAAATAAAAAAAGTTTTAAAATTCTTTGCAAAGGTAGAAAAGCGAGAAAAAAAGAAAAGCACAGAGTATTCCTCTGTGCTTAAAAAATGTAAAGAATTAAGTTGCTTTGAGTAGAAATAATTAAGTTGCTTCAAGCTTTAGATAGACTCAAGGGCGAAGATTACCTCTTCCTGTTCCTCAAGCATCTTTGCAACGTAATCAGGATTGGTGGACATGCTCTTGTTATGTACATTTGCTTCGATGCCAACATTGCCGCTGGTGCCACTACGTGGGGCAGTAACCTGAATATCCGAAACGTTGAGATTATCCTTTAAGAAGTTGATGATCTTGCGAACATTTTTGTCCGACTTGATTTCAACATAGATGCCAAAACGGCTGTATTTTTTGTTGAGCTTACCCTCAAGCTTACCGATAAGGGTGATGGTTGCCATTGTGGAGGCAAAGCCGATGAGTGCACCCTCATAAAATCCTGCGCCAAGGGCAAGGCCGATAGCTCCAACAACCCAAAGACCTGCAGAGGTGGTAAGACCTGTGATCTGGAATCTACCTTTAATAAGAATAGTTCCAACGCCAAGGAAACCGATGCCCGAAATTACCTGTGCCGCAACACGGAGAGGATCTGAGTCTATATTAAGAACGCTTTTAACGTAGAAACCAAGCATAGATGCGATGGTAGCACCGAGGCAAACGAGAATATGAGTTCTCATACCGGCAGCGCGTCCCTGCTTTCCTCGCTCAAGTCCGATAGTTCCTGCGATAACGATAGCTAATACTAATTTTACAAGTGTGGGAATGATAAGATCCAACGCATTCTGCGGATTTGTGCCGCGTAGATATTCAACAAATTGTTCAAATGTCATGACGAATATCCTTTCATATATTATAGAAATACATTATATCAAACTAAAGGAAAAAAGTCAATAGAAAACAGGAAAAAAGAAAGGCGTGCGAGAAATCGCACGCCAAATAAGCTATAAATTATTTAACAGCTGTGATGTGTGGGTTCATACCGTTGTACCAGTAAAGGAAGCCTTCAACATCAACAACGTCGCCGGCTTTGAGAGCCTCAACTGCAAGGTAAAGCTCGCTTGAGGGACCTGTGAGATATCTTTCAACACAGAAATCATAGTTAACGCCATCCTTTTCGAATGTAACGTAGATGTCATCACCGCGCTGACCGCCCTTGTATGTAAGGGATACGAATGTCATACCCTTGAAGGAAACGAGCATGTTCTGATAGTTAACGAGATCTTCGGATGTAAGAAGAGAAGTAACGTCGGTAGGAGCTGCAACGTAGGTAAGACCGTCATTTACAAATTCAAATGTGCAACCTGCGTCAATTTCAACCTCGCCGGCCCAAGCAGCCTTGTAACCTGTGATTCTGATCTTTGTACCGGGTGTGAGCTTAGCTGCATCTTCTTCGGAGCATTCCATGTTGTATGCGAAGTAACCACCATCGAGGTCCTGAAGATAAACTGTAATCTTGTTATCCCACCAGGACTGATGACCCTGAACGTAAGCTTCGATAACAACGGGAGTATTAAGCTCTGCTGCATCGTACTCTGCCCATGTCATAACGCCTGCGCTCTTTGCATTAACGTTACCGGTCTTTGTAACCTTTGTCATATGGGGGTTAGCACCATTGTACCAGTAAAGGAAGCCTTCAACATCAACAACGTCGCCAGCCTT
>JAZKZW010000031.1:0-41367 GCA_045612865.1 Eubacteriales bacterium | reverse complement strand
TCGTAGGTCTTAGCAGCCTTTGTGAATGCATCAGATGCGTTCTTTGTTTCTTCGCCTACCTTGTAAGTGAATTCGTTGTCTGTGAGAACTTTCTTGTATGCATCTCTGTTATCGGTATCAGCAAGGATGAGCTGAAGAACTGCTGTATAGTTGTTACCAGCAAGCTTTTCGTTATCCTTTGCATCGCTTTCAACATAGAGTGTTTCAGGATGAAGTCCTCTATACTTAGCCAAGAGTGCATAGAATGCATACTCTGTCTTTGTTGTTTCGGTTTCGCCTTCAGTTACAGTGTATTTACGGCTGTAGTTGTTCTTAAGCTGAAGCGCAAGCTCGGAAATAGCAGTGTTGTTTTCAACATCGTGCTCTTTCTCATAAGCCTCGATAGCTTCTCTAGCTGCAGTTACTGCAAGTACGCCTTCGTAACCTGTGGTTGCGCTCTTTCCAAGCTCTGCTGTAAGCAACTTAAGAATAGATGCAAATGTTTCTCTATCCTTTTCATCCAAGCTTGTGGATGCACCATATAAATAATTGGAAAGATTGTCAATGAAGCCGAATGTAGATTCTGTGGAAGTGGAAGTAAGAAGAACGTGCTTAAGAAGATCGTATGCAGTAACAACTGTGTTGTACTTGCTTGCCTTGTACTGATCTACGATTGCCTTTGCAACGTCTGGATTGCCGCAAATTACATCAACAATGCCGTCAACTACAGAAAGCTGTGCCATAAGAACGGTGTTATCATAGTTACCCTTCTTGATGGAAACGTCGATCTTAACGTCATCCTTGCTATACTTGTAAGAATCGTAATCCTTTGTTACGTCCTTTGCGTACTCAACTCTGATTGCGTCAACAAGACTTCTTGCAGTTGTACCGCTCTTGTTTGTATAGTTATAAAGTTCCTTTGCACCACCTGCAAGGAGATCGTCGTACTTAACGTCCTTGCCAAGAGCTGCGAAGATTCCGTGGATATCAAGGTTGGTGCCGTTCTTGCTGTTGTAGTATTCTACGATAGCGGATGTAGCTGTCTTGCCGTCGCCGTTAGTAGCCTTATCAAGAGCATTAACAACATCAAGGAGAGCCTGTGCTCTTGCCGCTGTGCGCTCTTCTTCATATGCCTCAAGAGCTTTCTTTACAGTCTCAAGCTCAGCGTAATCAGCGCTTGTCTTTGCATACTCTGTTCTGAGAGCTTCTACAAGAGCCTTGAGGGTCTTTGTTTCACCATTGTATTCGAAGGTGTAATCTTCAGAACCAAGGATTTCAAGAGAAGATGTTGTAATATCATCACCAAGAACGTACTTGATAATGGTTTCTGCATCAGCAACAGGAGCCTTAACAAAAGCAACAGGAACTACGTGGTATGTGATTTCTACCTTTTTGTCTTCTGTGCTTGCATCAATCTTTTTAGAAACCTGCTTGCCATCTACATATGCTGTAACTGTCTGCTCTTCCTTGTTTTCAATCTTAACTTCTACTTCTTCACCAGGGTTGTTAACGATGTGAGAAACCTTGATGTTGGAGTAAATCTTATTATCATTGATTTTTATAGGATTCTTGTAACCGCCCATAACAGCGTTGCCTGCTACAAGTGCAGTGTAAAGCTCGTAATGCTCGTCATTCTCGTCATCAATAAGCTCAACGTTAGCATAGTTGTTGAACTTAACGATACCGTCTTCAACAGTTCTGAGAGTGTAGGAAACTACGAGAGTTTCGCCATCTACCAAGTGAATCTTCTCATTGCTGAGAGATGTTGTGATTTCGTAATTGCCATCCTCTACAAGATCCTTACCAACAAGTGCTGCTGCAATCTTGTTCTTGAGATCCTTCTGCTCATCACTCATGCTGGATGTTGTGAGAGTAGTTGTTGTGGATGTCATGTTGTAGTTGAATTTGTAGGTTACGCCATCGATTACTACGGAGCAGTAGTAATAGTACTTAACCATGTCGTTTTCACCAATCTTGCCGTTGGTGATTTCATTTTTGGAATCCTTGCTGAGAGCTGTAAGGATGGAGTTGTAGGTTTCTTCTACTACAAGCTTCTCGCGCTCTTCAAGAGTTCCACCAAAGTCTTCATCTTCGATTACGATGTTGTGAAGAGCATCCATAAGTCTGCCGAATGCTGCATCATCAATTGTCACGTAATTACCAAAGTTATCCTTTTCTGCGAATGCGTAGTTTGCACATCCGGAGAAAGCAAGAATAACAGTGACGAGAAGAAGAATTGCTGCGATAATTCTCTTTTTCATTGTTTTCTTTCCTTTTTCTAAAAAATTTATTTCAACTTTGCACCGCCCCTAATATACCACAATATTTCTATTATTATATACTCGCGTTGGCGCATAAATATTGAGCAATCACAATTATACCACATTTTTTGTGAAAATGCAAATGTTTTTTTCATTATTTTAAATTTATTAGTATTTCGCACAATTTTCTAGCGTTTTTAAGTCTTTTTTTATGCACATTGCCGATAATGTATGCGGGTAAATATGCAATTTTTATTTTTTTTGCTTTTTTTATTAGATAAACTTGATTTAGATGGAAAAGTGTGGTATCATAATAGTATTGAATTTATGAGAGGGGGCGACCTTACAAATGAAGATTCTTCTTGATGAAAGCAAAGGCTATTACAAGGCTAATATGCACTGCCACACCACCTATTCTGACGGAAGACTTACTCCCGAGGAAATTAAGAGGATATACCGGGAAAAGGGATACTCCATTGTTGCGTTTACCGACCATGAGCATGTGGTGGATCAGTCATATTTGACAGACAAGGATTTCCTTGCGCTTGTAGGATGCGAGGCGGCTATAAAAGAGATTCCCACCGATTCTACCCTCACTAATCAGCAGATGAAGGTTTGCCACCTGAACTTCTTTGCCCTGAATCCTAAAAATCCAATAACTCCCTGCTATAACTCGGTTGCCGATCATTTCGTAACCCCATCTGCAGAGGGAAAGTTCACCCCAGACGGTGAATACAACAGACTTTATACCCACAAGGGTATATCCGATATGATAAAAAAGGCCCACGATATGGGATACCTTGTGGCATACAACCATCCGTCCTGGTCGCTGGAAAACTCCTTTGACTATCTCGGCTATGCAGGAATCGACTTTGTTGAAATATACAACACCGGTTGCGTAAAAGAGGGGCACACAGATGACGAGAGAGTTTTTGAGGATCTGCTCCTTGCAGGAAGACGAGTTCTTTGCATAGCGGGAGATGATAATCACAACAAAAAGCCTCTTGACAGCCCTGCCTCTGACTCCTTCGGCGGATACATTATGATTAACGAGGACAGGCTGGAATATTCGGCTATTATGAAGGCACTTTGGCAAGGTAAATTTTATGTTTCCACCGGTGCAGAAATAAGGTCTATCGTAATGGACGGAGATAAGATAAAAGTAAAAACCTCTGCCGCCGCATCAATTCACATGAGAACGGGTGGACGCAGATGTGAGAGCGCTTTTGCAAGTGCAGATGCACCCTTGTGCGAGGCTACATTTACCGTAAGGCCCGATGACAAATTCTTCAGATTCAAGGTTATCGGCTCGGATGGCAAGACTGCTTTTTCACAAGCATACTACCTTGGATAATTTCAAATTTTCTTACAAAAACCTCAAAAAATGTAAAAAACACTTGACAAAATCAAGATTTTTCGATATAATCTAGTAAAATTTTCCCAACTTGAAAGGACATAAAAATGTTAGGCGATAAGAAAATAGTTTTCTCGGGCGTTCAGCCTTCAGGAAACCTTACCATAGGAAACTATCTCGGAGCTATAAAGAATTTCTCCCGTTTCTCCGACGATTATAAAACATTTTACTGCGTAGTTGACCTCCACTCTATCACCGTAAGACAGGTGCCCGCAGATCTGCGCAGAAGAACATACGAAACCCTCGCTCTCTATATGGCGTGCGGTCTTGACGAAAAGAAAAATACCCTCTTTGTTCAGTCCCACGTTCCCGCACACGCAGAGCTCGGCTGGATGCTTAACTGCTACACAATGTTTGGCGAGCTTTCCAGAATGACACAGTTCAAGGACAAGAGCCAGAAGCACGCAGAAAACATCAATGCAGGTCTTTTCACCTACCCAACACTTATGGCGGCTGACATTCTCCTTTATCAGACAGACGTTGTTCCCGTTGGTTACGACCAGCGCCAGCACCTCGAGCTTGCACGCGACATTGCAGAAAGATTTAACGGAATTTATGGCGATACATTCACTATTCCCGAGGGCTTTATTCCAAAGGATACAATGAAGATCGCATCTCTCACCGAGCCTACCTCAAAGATGTCAAAGTCCGACCCCAACCCCAACGCTTGTGTTTATATTCTCGATTCCAAGGATGATATTATCCGCAAGTTCAAAAAGGCTGTTACCGACTCCGAAGCATCTGTAAGATTTGCAGAAGATAAGCCCGGCGTTTCTAACCTTATGACCATTTATCGCGCTTTCACCGGCAAGACCTATGACGAGATTGAACGTGAATTTGACGGTCGCGGCTACGGTGATTTTAAGCTTGCAGTTGGTGAGGCTTGTGCAGACGGTCTGCGCCCTGTAAGAGAAGAATTTGCAAGACTTATGGCAGACAAGGCACACCTAGAGGCAGTTATGAAGATGGGTGCTGACGACGCAGCCTACCACGCAAGAAAAACCCTTTCCAAGGTAAAAAGAAAGCTCGGATTTGTTAACTAATTTTCAAATCTTTTGCATCATATCTCTATTGAATGAAAAAAGCAGGAACCTAAAACTCCTGCTTTTTGTTATGTTTTATTTACATTTTGTAAGGTTATTTGTGTTTTTGATTGATTATTTCATTAGCAACCTTTGCCGCACCAACTGCATCGGGAGCATAAAAATCTGCACCAATGAGAGCGGCGTAATCCTCTGTCAGCACAGCACCACCAACCATAATTTTCACATCGGGATACACCTCTTTAACAGCCCTTACAGTTTCCTCCATAGACGGGAGAGTTGTTGTCATAAGAGCGCTTAATCCCAAAATGTCAGCCCCATCTTCAAGAGCAGAAAGCACCCTGTCAGCACTTACATCTCGACCAAGGTCAACAACCTCAAAGCCATAGCTCTCAAGCACGACCTTAACAATATTTTTTCCAATATCGTGGATGTCCCCTTTAACGGTTGCCATAACTACCCTGCCCTTGCCGGAGCTGCCACGAGGAATATTGCGCTTAACAACATCAAATGCTCCGCTTGCCGCCTCGGCACTCATTATAAGTGCGGGTAGAAATATCTTTTTTTCGTCGTATGCCCTGCCTACAGCATCCAGGGCGGGGATTATATGACCGTTTATCACATCCATCGGCGCGAGGGTTTTCAAAAGCTCCTCGGTTGCCATCCGGGCCTCCTTTGCGAGGCCTTTTATTATTGCATGGTTAAGTGAAATTTTATCGGCGCTACCCACTTTTGTATTTGCACCAAGCTTTTCAGCGCCTATTCTTGACAGCTCCTTTGCATTTTGGATAGCCTTTTGCATATCAAGCTCGGCTTGTTTTTTGAAATCTGCAAGGTCTTCCACTGTGGAGCGCGCTTTGAGATATGATCTGTACGCCTCCATCATTTCGGTCGAGTAGGGGTTCATAATAGCCGCAGAAAGTCCATCAGCCAGGGCGCAAGCAAAGAATGCGGAATTTATCTCCACCCTGTTTGGCATACCAAAGGAAATGTTTGAAACACCGAGAGTAGTGTTAAGCCCCATATCGGTCAAAAGTCTTAAGGATTCGAGGGTGACCTTGTAGGAATTTTCATTTGTAGAAACGGTCAGGCAAAGAGGGTCAAAGATGAGATCCGAAGCCGAAAGCCCTATAGATTCTGCCCTACTCAAAATGCGCTTTGCAATAGCTACTCGCCCCTCTGCGGTGTCAGGAATTCCCGACTCATCCATTGTGAGAGTAACAACAACTCCACCGTATTTTTTAACAAGGGGAAGGATCGCGCTCATGCTCTCTTCCGAGCCGTTTACAGAGTTAACCAGAGGCTTTCCATTATAGCATCTCATTGCCTCGGCGACAACCTCAGCCTTTCCGGAATCTATCTGTAAAGGAACAGAAACGACAGCTTGCAGCTCCTTCACAATTTCCGTCATTTTCGCCTTTTCATCTATATTTGGTAAACCACAGTTTACATCTAGCGCCAAAATTCCAAGCTCTTCTTGTTTTATGGCTTCTGACAGTATCAAAGAATTGTTGTTTGAACAAAGTGCTTCCTTTAGCTTTGGCTTTCCTGTAGGATTGATTCGCTCACCTATCAAAAGCGGCTCTTTCCCTATCTCGACAGCCATAAGTGATGATGCAATTTTAGATGTCCTATGCACCTGTTTTTTTGTGAGCGGGAGATTTTCGGTCAGCTCTTTTGTTTTACGGATATGCTCAGGTGTTGTGCCACAGCAGCCACCAAGAATTGATACACCGAGAGAGCACATCTCCACCATAATTTCAGCAAAGCTTTTTGGGTCTTCGTCAAACATAGTTTCCCCGTCAACCACCCTTGGTAAGCCTGCGTTCGGATTAATTATAATAGGTAGATTTGTTGCTTCGGAAAGACCTTTTGCCACCGCCAGCATTTCTCTCGGACCAAAGGAGCAGTTTGCACCTATAGCATCTACGCCCAAGCCCTCAAGCATTGTAGCCATCACCTCGGGAGATGACCCGGTAACCGTTTTGCCCGATCCGTCATAAACGTTAGTCACAAACACGGGGAGGGATGAGTTCTCCTTTGACGCCAGCACAGCCGCCTTGGTTTCATAGGAGTCGTTCATTGTTTCAATTAAAATAAGATCAACTCCGAGCCTTGAAGCCACCCTTACGTTATCGGCAAAAACCTCTATGGCTTTATTAAACTCCAGGTCGCCAAAGGGCTTTAGCATTCTGCCAAGAGGGCCTATATCAAAAGCAATATAAACATCCTCTCGGTCACCTCTTGCCTCCTTTGCAAGCTCTATGGCACGAGAAATGTATTCTTCATAGTTTTCATACTTCAGCGAATTTACGCCAAAGGTATTGGTCTTAATAATGTCAGCTCCCGCATTAATGTATGAACGGTGTATATCCACCACCCACTCGGGATGCTCAAATATTGTAGATTCAGAGCTTTTTCCAAATTCCAGTCCGCGACTAATAAGCTCTGTTCCCGTTCCTCCGTCAAAATACAGACGGCGATTTTTTATAGCTTCTAAAATATTCATTTTTTATAGTTCCTTTCGTCTGTGTTTTTTGGAGAAAAATGGGGTTTATCAAAGGAAAAGTCCTTGAAATATATGTTTTTTTGGTATTTTTTATCGATTTAATCTCATTTCAGCCCCACTAGCGCCGTTATGGATTTTGTAGGCGTCATCAGTTTTGATTCTGTCAGCGTCAGGCCCAAACGTCGATTTGTATCAAGCAGGTTAATAATGCTTTCCTGAATACCAAGTGGCATATCTCCGTAACCGGGGCTGAAGCGTCCTGTATGCTCCTTGCCGGAAGTACATTTTACCTCTGCGAGATTCATAAGCCCCTCTACCATAGCCGATGCGACCGCATCAAATACAAAGCCCTCGAAAACCGAAAGGGTGGATTTTTTATGTATCAGGCGATCAACTCCGGCACCGACTGTTGCGCATATAACTAAAACCCTCGGGCAATCGTTTACCATTTTTGCAAAGCTTTCACTAGCCACCGACAGCTCATCTGTATAAACGCATTTAGCATTATTCACGCGCACCGAAAGCTCGCAAAAAACAAAGGCAGGCACAGCAACCGATGCAATTTCTTTTATTACACTCTTTATCCTTGCATCATCAAGGGCTCCAATGCCACCAAGGCGCGCCCAAATCTCGCGGTCGTCAACATAAATATCTTCGGCCGATACTTTTTCATAAAATATGTCCATAATTTTCTCCTATCACTCTACCGAGCTAACGGGGATCATAACATAAATTCTAGGTTATTCTTTATAGTTTTTGCCACATCAGGCTTGTTCATTGAATAAACGTGAGCAAAGTTAAAGCCCTTTTCATAAAGCTCGCCTATCTGCTCTGTTGCGTATTCTATACCGGCAGCCTTCATGGATAAATTATCATTTCCGAAGCGATCGATAATATCAACAAGCTTCCTTGGCAATGCGCTGCCCGAAAACTTTATCATTCTATCAACCTGCGCAGCGCTGGTAATTGGCATAATGCCTGCAATAATAGGGGTGCAAATGCCCATGGCACAAAGTTCGTCAATGAAGCGATAAAAAACGGCGTTATCGAAGAACATCTGAGTTGTCAAAAACTGGCAGCCACAATGGATTTTATGCTTTAGCGCAAGAAGGTCATCTTTCCTTGAAAGACTCTCGGGATGTCCCTCGGGATAGCAGGCGCCACCAATAGCAAAGCCACCAAAATCGCGAATCTGCCCTACAAGCTCCGAGGCGTATTTATACTCTGCCGACGCCCTGTCAAAGCCCTCCGGAATATCACCGCGAAGAGCAAGAACATTCTCGATTTTTCTATCACGAAGATCGGTCAGCACCTCTTTTACCCTCTCCCTTAAAGAAGAAACGCAAGTCAGATGAGCAAGGGCTGTAACACCAAAGCTCTGAAGCCTGGAAGCAATTTCGGCAGTATAGCGAGAAGTGCCTCCACCTGCGCCATAGGTAACGCTCATATAATCGGGAGAAAGAGCAGCAATCTCCGCCGCCGCGCTCATAACCGAATCAAATGCCTCCGTTGTCTTAGGCGGAAAGACCTCAAATGATAGGGTGCGCCTGCCCGATGATAAAATGTCAGTAATTTTCATCTTACTCACCTCAAATATTTTTCTACATCAATTTTATCATACATAGGCTATTTTTGCAAGAGCTTTCACTAAACTATGAAAACTTTATTATTCCTTGACTTTATCTCACCGTTGATGTATAATAAATATAAAAAGCAATTAGGAGAGAAAACATGAAAAAACGATTAATATCTTTAATTTTAGTCCTCGTTTTGTGTTTAACCGCGTGTGATATTTCATTATCAAAACCAAGCGACAAACCAAGCGATCCACCATCAGCCGAAGCCAGCTCTTATAGTGATATCAAAGCATCTGACTATGTTGAAATTGCAGATAACAACTACAAGGGATTTAACCTAAACATTTATCTTGATGACGTAACAGATGTACATGTTGAGCATGAAGTGGCTAAATTATTAAGCCAAAATAAGCCTCGTACAACTTACACAAATTCGAACGAAGATTATGTTCCCACAATAACAGCAGGTGATACAGTTGAGATATACTATAGAGGTTATATCTTGAACGAGGATGGAACAAAGAACTATTACCCAAACATGTCGAATGTATTAAAATTCTCTGATCCATCTGTCAGCGGCAGTACCTATGCGTCTATATCGTATATAGTTAATTCGTCTATATCGTTTATAGATTCACCCAACATTTATTATAAGGGAACCACCCACACAATCATCGACAACGTAGACTTTTTCTACAATAACAATACGAGCTACACTTATCTTGCATATCCATCGTACGTTTATCCAAACCTGTCACCTACAAAGGTCACCATTGGAAATGGCGGCTTTATTCCCGGATTTGAAACATCATTAATAGGAAAAAGTGTTTCCGAATTCCCAACATTGGAAATAATCACTTCCGGAAATACAACACCCGATATGTTGGTTAATTTTAATTACAACAAAAGGATTGTAGATGAATCGGGTTGTCCATTCTTTGTGAATTACACAGAATACGTTGATCTTTCACAGGGAGAGCAAATCATTAACGAAGCTTACGGCTTTAACATTTATGAATATCTTTGCAACCAAGAAATAGGCAAAAACATATCTATCGATGAAAACATCAACTTAAAAATTTCTTATGCAATCCCAAGTCATTCGTATGACGGATATGAGCCAATCCAAGTAAGATTTCCTAACGAATATGGTATTACAGATCTTGCAGGAAAAGAAGCTTGGTTTGAAATATACGTACAAAGCATAACCGAATACTACGACGATTCTAAGGGCGAAGGAGTTTTTAATGATGAATTCGTTACCGAAGTCCTTATGAAAAAAAACTCGTGGTTAAAGGACGATTTAAGTTATAGATATCCTGACCTTTCCCCATCCGAGCAATACAGAGCCTACATCTTGGATAATTTGAAAAGCGAGCGCGAAAATAAATATAATCGCCTGGAGTTTGAAACCATTATAAATCACTATTATTCGGTTGCAAATATCAAAAAATATCCTAAAAAGATCGTTTCCAATCTCCGCCAGCAGTATATAGATGAATTGAATTATCATTATAAAATCTATACCGGAAGCAGAGGTGAATATGATAGCTCGTATAAGCCTGAAAATTATAGCTTTGATAAATATGCCTCAACTGTTTTGAATGTCAAGCTAGGAGAAACTTGGGAAGATAAAGTCACGGAGCTCGCCAGAAACGAAGTAAAAAGAAAGCTTATTTTGCTTTACATAATCGAAAGGGAGGGCATTGATATAAGCGAAGGTGCTATGGATAAATTGATTGACGACAGCATTGAGTCAAATTACAGTTATTTCAAAAACATCTATTTGTCATCCACAGGTAAAAATATTAATGATTACTATAATAACAATAATCTTGATGCCTTACGCAACGAAGTTTCTTTATATATGAAGGAAAACTATATGGAAGAGTTGACCATTATCGTATATCAAAGACTGGTGTATAACAAAGCAATTTCAAACTTCAATATTAACATAATCACCCATACCTAGTTTTATGCCCACCCCTAAAAAAGGGTGGGCTTTTTATCATTATAATAACATCTTTGTCTTTTCATTTTAAAAGGCTAGCAAACGCTAGCCTTGGTTTTTTGTTAATAAATATTTACATTTTTTTGAGAAATTATAGGTGGAGAACTCTTTCTTTGATTTCTTCGGTTCTGCCCTGGTTCCAATATTGAGTGCCTATGTAACCGCAGGTACGGCGGGCAACATTCATCTTTGCCTGATCGCGATTTTTGCAGTTAGGACATTCCCAAACCAGCTTGCCGTCCTCGTCGGTAACAATGGAAATCTCGCCGTCATATCCACATTCCTGGCAAAAATCGCTCTTTGTATTCAGCTCTGCGTACATGATGTTATCATAGATATATTCCATAATACCAAGAACTGCATCAAGGTTATTTTGCATATCGGGAACCTCGATATAGGAGATTGCACCGCCGGGAGAAAGAAGCTGGAATTTAGACTCGAGCGCAAGCTTTGAGAAGGCATCAATTTCCTCGGTAACGTGAACGTGGTAGGAGTTTGTAATATAGTTCTTATCGGTAACGCCCTCTACTATGCCAAATCGGCTTTGCAGACACTTTGCAAACTTGTATGTTGTGCTTTCAAGAGGTGTTCCGTAGAGAGAGTAATCAATATTTTCTTCAGCCTTCCATTTTGCAGTATATGAGTTAAGCATACGCATAATTTCAAGACCAAGTGCCTCACCCTCCGGCTCGGTGAGTTTTTTACCCGAGAGTGCCATTACACATTCCCAAAGACCTGCAAAGCCAAGGGAAAGGGTTGAATAGCCACCATAGAGGTATTTATCAATAACCTCACCCTTACCAAGTCTTGTAAGTGCACCGTACTGCCAAAGAATGGGGGCAGCATCAGAAACCGTGCCAAGTAAACGTTCATGTCTTGCGCGAAGTGCCTTATGGCAAAGCTGCATACGCTCGTCAAAGATACGGCGGAATTCATCCATATCCCCCTTTGCAGAAAGACCGATGTCAACAAGGTTTACTGTAACAACGCCCTGATTAAAGCGACCATAATACTTTGGCTTTCCATCCTCGTCAACATAAGGTGTAAGGAAGCTGCGGCAGCCCATACAGGTATAGCAATGACCGTCACCGTTCTTATCAACCTTGTTTTGGAGCATGATTTTTTCCGAGATATAGTCGGGAACCATACGCTTTGCAGTACATTTTGCAGAAAGCTTGGTAAGATAGTAATACTTTGAGTCGGGGTGAATGTTATCTTCCTCAAGAACGTATATAAGCTTTGGGAAGGCAGGGGTAATCCAAACGCCCTTTTCATTTTTAACACCCTTGTATCTTTGCTCAAGCACTTCCTCGATAATCATTGCAAGGTCGGCTCTTTCCTGCTCGTCCTTCGCTTCACCAAGGTACATAAATATGGTGATGAACGGAGCCTGTCCGTTAGTGGTAAGCAGAGTAACAACCTGATACTGGATGCACTGAACACCGCGGTTTACCTCCTCACGAAGGCGTTTTTCGGTGATTCTTGAGATGCTTTCTTCATCGGTAACGCCAAGGCTCAAGAGCTCCTCTGTTACAGCCTTTTTAATCTTCTTGCGGCTAACGTTAACAAAGGGGGCAAGGTGAGTTAAGCTTATTGACTGACCACCGTATTGGTTAGATGCCACCTGGGCTATAATCTGAGTTGCAATATTACAAGCGGTAGAAAAGCTATGGGGCTTCTCAATCATAGTTCCGCTGATAACGGTGCCATTCTGGAGCATATCCTCAAGGTTAACGAGATCGCAGTTATGCATATGCTGGGCAAAGTAGTCTGCATCGTGGAAGTGGATGATTCCCTCCTCGTGGGCCTTAACAATGTCGGGAGAGAGAAGAATTCTTCTGGTAATATCCTTTGAAACCTCGCCTGCCATATAGTCGCGCTGAACGCTGTTTACGGTAGGATTCTTGTTGGCATTCTCCTGCTTAACCTCTTCGTTATTACATTCAATGAGAGAGAGTATCTTGTCATCTGTGGTGTTGGATTTACGAACCAACTCTCTTGTATATCTGTATGTTATATATGTTTTTGCAAGAACAAAAGCACCGGTGGCCATAAGCTCACGCTCGACCATATCCTGAACCTCTTCAACGTGTACCGATCTTTTAAGCTTCTCGCATTTTTTTGTAACTTTGTTGGTAACGCGGCGGATCTCGTGATCGGATATTCTTTCCATCTCGTCAACTGCCAGGTTTGCCTTTTCAACAGCGGCATAAATCTTCTCACTATCAAAGGTAACCTCTGATCCGTTGCGCTTAATAAGCTTCATATTTTTACTCCTTTCATAAAACAATAAGTACACATATTATACCATATATTGTGATTTTGTCAAGAGGTGAAAACTATATGTAGTGTTTTGTTTACAAAAATCATTTTGTCATTTTAAACAAAAAATAAGCGAAATTAATATACAAAATTCTACCTCACTTTTTTAGCGTGAGATAATGCGTGGCAGAGAAGCTTTGTGTGGTAAATTTGTACAAAAATGCGACTCAATTTTCTATTTATGGTATTTTTTTACATATATTTTTGCATAATAACTTTTGCACAAAAAAAAGAGAGGGTTCGCGCCCAAAAGACTTCCCTCTCAATTAAAGCTTATTTTTATTTTGATATTTCACGCAGCTTTGCTTTATTTGTAACCCTGATGCCGCCGCGGAACAGCTCAACAACTCCCTCTGTCTGGAAGTACTTTAACATTCTTGACACAACCTCGCGTGCCGATGCCATATATTTAGCTATCTGCTCATGGGTGAGCTTAATTTCATCAGAGCCGTTCTTTGCAATCTCGTCAAGCAGGAATATAGCAAGGCGCTTGTCAAAGCTCATAAACATAATCTGCTGCATTACCCACATTACCTCAGAGAAGCGAGCCAGGGCAGTTTCCTGGGAAAAGATTTTAAGCGGTGGAACTCTATCCGCAACCTCGGCAAAGGCACAACCGGCAACCACCTTACAATTGCTATCCTCCTCCGCATCCACAAAAACGTCAAATGTTATGCTGTCAAGAACGCAGGAGGCCGAAAGCATACACATATCTCCGGCATAAAGACGATAAAGGGTGATCTCCTTGCCCTCCTCGGACAGCATATAAACACGAAGCGAGCCCGACTCAATCAAAATAACTCCGGTACACTCGTTTCCATCGTGAATATTTGTTCCTTTTTTATATATAATATCAAATGTATTATCTCTTATTATCTTCTTTTCCTCTTCCGGCATATCTGAAAAGCAAGGAAAAGCCTGTTCAAAAATTCTATCATCCATGATTTATCTCCGAATCTACATTTATGATACTATGATTATACCACTATAGAAAAAGCATGTCAATAAACTTTTTTTAGCTTTTTTTGCATAAATGTGACTAAATTACAGAAATGTTCATAATTTGGTGGTATAATATAAGTGTAAAACACAAAAAACACATTTGAAAGGTGATTATAAATTATGAAAGACTTAAAATTCTATATTTGCGAAACTTGTGGAAAGGTAATCCAGATCGTTGAAGACAGACGCGTTCCTACAATTTGCTGTGGCAAGCCAATGCAGCTCCTTGAAGCAGGCACAGTTGACGCCAGCCGCGAAAAGCATATTCCCGAAGTTGAGATTGACGGCGACCTTCTTCACGTAACAGTTGGTGCAGTTCTCCACCCAATGACAGAGCCTCATCACATCGCTTGGATCTACGTTCAGTACGAAAACGGCGGCCAGCTTGTTTACCTTGATCATGAGGGTGAGCCTAAGGCTACAGTTGCTCTCGGCGGTAATAAGCCCGTAGCAGTTTATGAATACTGCAACCTCCACGGTCTCTGGAAGAAAGAGCTTTAATATAACCTAACAATAAATACACCCTCCCAAACATAAAAGTGAAAGTTTTATCCCCCGTTTTTTGCGGGGGATTTTTTGTAACAGCCCCTGATTTGTAAAAAAGAACCTGCCACAAGGACAGGTTCTTTCATTTTATGTTGACTTAATATTAGTCGATAGAAATTGTTGCGATTTCAGGAACGATAGCACCATCAGTGGTTACATTATTGCCACGACGAGCTGCAAGGTCTGCCTTCATCTGAGCGAGCTTCTTCTTATCAATGTTGTAAACAAGTGCAACACCTACGAACTGGCAAACTGCGCTGAATGTGTAAAGGATAGCAACGAGCCAGCACATATTCTGAGCGGTCTGAGCAGACTGACCGATTGTACCGAGCTTTTCATCGTAACCGATAAGAGCTGTACCCATGATAGCGATAACTGCTGCAGGACCAACACCCTGAGCGAGCTTTCTGAAGAAGCTGTGGAGTGAGTAAACAATACCTTCTTCACGCTTACCTGTCTTCCATTCCTGGTAGTCAATAGCGTCACCCATCATAGCCCAAGATACGCAGTTGTAGAAGCCCATACCAAGGCCGAACAATACGAGACCTGCCATGTAAACGAGGAGCTGGATATCCTTGGGGCAAAGTGGGAATACCATAAGGATTGCACCACCAACAAGGCCTGCAATCGAACCGATGGAAGCAACTTCCTTCTTACCATGCTTCTTAACAAGCTTTGTAGCGAAAGGCATGAAGATGAACATAGGAAGGAAACCAACCATCATTACAAGACCGGACATGGAAGCATTACCGAAGTGTGTAGCGAACATGATTGTGTTAGCTGTGGAAGC
The DNA here is from genome assembly GCA_045612865.1 of Eubacteriales bacterium. Lineage (GTDB taxonomy): Bacteria > Bacillota > Clostridia > Oscillospirales > CAG-272 > UBA1740. The sequence continues at coordinate 25,913 of JAZKZW010000031.1, read as the reverse complement.
GGACTGCATACCAAGGAACATACCCATAGCTGCGATTGTACAACCAACTGCAGGACGGTTACCGAGGAATGTAAAGAAGGACTTGAAGATGTTTACCTTTGGAGCATCTTCTTTGTTGAGAACCTGGTATTCGTTGCCACGGATTGTGATATTCTTGATCATGAAGAGGAAGAATACAAAGGCAAATACACCCATGATAAGAGCTGCGAAGAATACCTTGTCACCCTGGAGAATTTCGAACTGAGCACCTGTGAGAGGGCTGTAAACAGGATCGCCGGGCTGATAAGCCTGACCAGCGTTTTCTGGGAATACAGCGGGGTTGTTAGGAACGTGTGTCAAATCTTCAAGCTTGATGCCGGTGCCTTCCAAGGATGAAGCAAGCTTATCCCAAAGACCCTGAGCGCCAGTTTCGGGATAAGTAACCTTCTCCCAAATGAGCATAGGAAGAATGATACCGGGGATCATACCACCAACTGCGCCACCGATAGATCTGAATACGGAGAGAGAAGCTCTTTCCTGATCATCTTCAGTAACGAGGTTGAGCATTGTACCGTAAGGAACGTTTGCAAATGTATAAGCAGCATCCCAGATGATGTAACCGATAACGAAGAGAATAGCCTTAACTACTACATCTGCGTTGGGGAAAGGAAGGAATACTGCTGCGCCACCTACAAGAAGGCCGAGCGCACCGATAAGTATGTATGTTTTATACTTACCGAGTTTGTATTTTCTCTTGTCATTGTCGATGAGAGTACCGATAAGGGGGTCATTAATAGCATCCCACGCCTGAACGAGAAGGAGAAGGATTGAGAAGAGACCTGTTTCCATCATCATGTAAACAAGCCAGAATGTCTGTACTGTGCCCTTAAGACCAAAGCTTAAGTTACAAGCAGCATCACCAGCGGCATAAGCTAATTTGTCGCGAAGACCAAACTTGCGGAAACCGTTGGCATCAAGATTTTTTTGTTTTCTTGCCATTTTGTTTTTTACCTCTTTCTTTTTTTTGGTACTTTTCGTTAAAAAAAGTAACCTATGAATTTGAAGAACCCGATTTTTAGATTTTTCGAATACATAAGTTGCTGCTTTTAATTAGTCATTTACCATCTTAAATTATATCATAATTAATAATAATGTCAATATTTATTAATAATTGTTAACAATTTGTTCATATTTCGTGCCGAATTTTAATATGAATAAAATTCATAAAGGTACAGATAAATAACACCTGTACCCTTAAATGAAAATATATGCTGTTTTTTCTGGAAAAATCAAATTTTATGAACGTATGTTCGTGCCGCTTCCTTGGTCAAGGCAATCAATCTTTTAAGAGGAAGACCAAGCGCCTTATCCGGTCTAACAGCAACGCAAATGTCACGACAGATAAACGGAGAGATTGGCACTATACGCACGTTGTCATGGCGATCTGCTATAGTCAATGCGGAAAGCATACTGATACCAAGGTTGTGCTCTACCATTGAAAGGATAGCAGGGTCATCTACGTATGTAGGTGTAACAAAAGGATGTACCTTGTGCTCAGCAAACACCTGACCGATATCATCGTCATATCCAAGACCGGGCATCAAAAACTTCGTACCATTGAATTGGCTGATTGGGAATGTATCGGTGCTGAGTGGGTATTCCTTAGGAAGAATTGCATAATATCTGTCTGACATAAGAGAGGTCCACTTGAAGTCATATTTGTTGTTTTTTGTTCCGTAACAGATATCGAACTTTTCATCTCTGAGACCACCGTAAAGCTCGGCAACAGTACCTGTCTGAATATTGAGGGTAACGGTTGGGAACTCGGAATTAAAGCGCTCTGCTATAGCAGGAAGAATACTACCCGCAAGGCTAGAGAAGGCTCCGATACGTATAACGTTATCACCGTAAGATTTTACAAGCTCAATTTCATTCATAAGCGCATCTTCACAGTTAACAAGCTCACGTATTCTGGGTATGATTCTCTCTCCGCCGGGAGTAAGCTTTACACCCCAATATCCACGCTGAAGAATAGAAAAGCCAAGCTCATCTTCAAGAGCATTCATCATATGTGTAAGGCCGGACTGTGTGTATCCAAGCTTATTTGCCGCAGCAGAGAAACTACCCATATCCACAGCTGCAAGTAATGCTTTATATTTTGAAATATTCATCAAATTCTCCGTTTTATGTAAACTTTAGTTTTCAAATTCCTGGTTATTTTTATTAATCAAGATATCCTTTGGCATAAAGCAACTCTGCAATCAGCACTGCTCCGCCTGCCGCACCACGCAAGGTATTGTGGGAGAGACCTACAAACTTGTAGTCATAAATCAAGTCCTCGCGAAGTCTGCCGACCGAGACGCCCATACCACCATAAAGATCGCGATCAAGACCGGTCTGGGGACGATTTTCCTCTTCAAAGTATGTGATAAACTGCTCGGGTGCAGATGGTAAGGACAAAAGCTGTGGTGCGCCCTTAAAATTCTTCCAATCCTGAAGAATCTCGTCCTTGGTAGGCTTTCTTTCAAACTTAACAAACACGGCTGCCATATGACCGTCGGTTACGGGTACGCGAAGACACTGGGTTGTGATTTTGGGCTCGGTTGCAGAAGTTATTTTACCATTCTCAACACTTCCCCAAACTCGCAGGGGCTCGCGCTCGCTCTTTTCCTCCTCACCACCGATATAGGGAATGAGGTTATCTATCATTTCCGGCCACTCGGCAAAGGTTTTTCCTGCTCCGCTAATAGCCTGATATGTAGTAGCCACAACCTCGCGAATGCCGTATTTACGAAGTGGCGTTAATGCACCAACGTATGACTGGATCGAGCAGTTAGGCTTAACCGCAATAAAACCGCGCTTTGTTCCAAGTCGAATTCTCTGCGCCTCAATTACCTCAAGATGATTGTCATTCACCTCCGGAATTACCATGGGAACATCGGTCGTCCAACGATTTGCAGAATTGTTTGAAACTACGGGAAGCTCCGCCTTTGCATATCTTTCCTCAAGGGCAATCAGCTCCGCCTTTGGCATATTAACCGCGCAGAATACAAAATCACAAAGAGCCTCAACATCCGCAACATCCTCAGAAGAAATAACCGTCATTTCGAGAACACGCTCGGGACAAGGGGTGGTAAGCTTCCATCTGCCGGAAAGTGCTTCCCTATAGGTTTTTTTTGCAGATTTTTCGCTGGCTACAAGGGCTGCGATTTCAAAATATGGATGATTTTCAAGCAGGGTAATAAATCTCTGACCAACCATTCCTGTTGCGCCAATAATTCCAACCCTCAATTTCTTTTTGTTTTCCATTTCGGTTCCTCCATTCACCACACATTAACAGCATTGGTAAACGACACATCATAGCTATGAGTATTTGTCATAAAGCAATGAAGTTTTCTCATCACCTATATTTTACCATAAGCAAAATTAATAGTCAAGTATTTTTTTGTATTTTACAGTTTTGTAATAATATTCTCGCAAAATAATTAGAGCAAGAATACAGTCGCGCTCTACTCTTGCCCTCTCGATAAATGTTGAATTTATGAATTTGTTTTATTGATAATACTCACCTTGTCGGGAGAAATTCCCGTGGTTTCGTAAACAATAGTTAGAATTTGAGCGGTTTGTGATGCCAGAAGCTCATCGGAACTTACTATAACCGTAACAGCTCCTTCGGAAATCACAGCTATGCAATCCTCAAACCCCTTTGCCTTTACTAGAGTTTCAATATTAGCCTCGTTCTGTATATCAAGGGCGATCTGGGATATTTTATTTGCCGCTGCCGCTTTGTCTTCTGCACTTGCATCCTCACTTTCGCTAATGAGCTTCAGCACGTCAATAGCCTCGTCTCTCGCTTCCTGTCTATCAAGGGCGGTGGCTGTAAAATAGTCCTCACCGGTGTTTGCGCCGGCATTTTGAGAGTCGTTATAGTTATCTTCCATATTATTATCACCATACCCCAACGCATTATCGGGATTATAAAACCAGGTGTAGTTCAAATAAACGGCAAGGCCAATGAGAAGAGCCGCAGAGGCAACTATTACCGATTTTCCCGCCTGTGAGGCGAAAAGCTTTTTGATTTTTTCTAAATTTACTTTTTTCATGATATATATCTCCTAAAAAATTTGTTACTGTTAATATCTATGCCGTCGTCGGGACGGTTATTCCTGTTTTTTGTTATTTTGCTAACGGCTGAATAGTGACTCGGTTATATCCTATGCCGTAAATTGACGTTATAAGATCGGAGATTTTTTCTCTCACCCTTGGCTTCTCCGCTCCGTCACATATCACCGCCACTGCAAAGACCTCTCCGTCACGGTAGGTCACCATTACCATACATTCGCCAACCCCATCTATTTTTGAGCAAAGGGCTTCCAGGTCTGCCTCCGTATCATCTATTGGTTGGGCATCCTTTTTCTCCCCACCGGAGAACAGCAAGATAAGAACTAAAATTAATATGATAGCAATCGGAATATAGAGCTTTTTATCCTGCTTTTTAATAAAAGTAATAAAGTCAAAGTTAGATTTCAATTTTCACCTCCGCCACACCGAGATTCAAGTCATTAATGACCTTGCGTATTTTTTTGTTATCTGCCAAAGCCGCAGCCCCCGTCAGGGTTACAATAATCTTCTCCGCCCTCATGTCACTAGGTGAAAATGCTACAGCTTCAACTCCCACCTCATCCCGTCGCAGAGAAAATCTTTCGGCTATGTATTCCCTCATCCCGTCCTCAAAGGCTGTTTTGCAAAACTCATCGGAACCAACCTCCCCCTCGTAAGCATCAAACCGAAGCGAGTCACCAAGGTCACGGATAAGCCCCGGCAAGGGAATTGCGACAGCGGCAATTAATAAAATGCTTAATACACTTTTTGTTATTTTTTTATATTTTTCATTACAGATAAGACCGAGGGCGTCAAGGGCAGCTCCCAGCCCGATTATTGAAAAAAGATATTCTTTCATGAGAGAGATGCACCACTCCTTACAAATAATATAAGCTGTAGAATAAAAAGGGCGCCAAAGATAAGATACACAGAAACCAAAGCGTCCAAAGCATATCGCAAGCCCGAAAGTCCACGAGCGAAAGTCTTTGTTTCCATTATCTCGGCAAAGCTTTGACAAATGCCAATTGCAAAACGATATAAAACCAGCTGTGGCAGAGGGGAAAGCATTACAGAAATAACTGCATAAACAGCTCCCGCGCCGATAATACTTTTAGCATATCCGACACCCGAGGCTAGGGTTGACATTGATGAAGAAATTACAGTTCCAACAGACGGTGCAACGCTTTGAGCGGTGAATTTAGCCAAACGCAGAGCCGCAGAATCAGAAGCAGACGCCAAAACACTCTGCAGGGTAAAAAGAATACCTGAGACAACCGAAATTAGCCCTAATGCTTTAGTAAAAATATCCCGTATGGTTTTTTGGATTCTGGGAATTGCCGAACCACCAAGGGTCGAAAGCACTCCTAAAACAAGCATAGCAGAAATCAGGGGCAAAAGCAGCCTTGAGGATATAAGCTCGAGCACAGAGGCAGTAAGAGTCATTTGCATAGACGAGCTGATTGCAGTATTGCTACCTCCGCCGAATACCGATACCGAAACCAAAAGGGGCGTGAGCGATGCAAAAAATGAAGACATCTTATCAAGGCTCCTGCATACCTCATCCGTGAGCGTGTATAAGCTGTTGGTTGTCCCTGCCAAAAAAGCCATTCCTGCCCCTATCTCTATCATAGGCGTTAGCCTTGTTTCATAAAGGGAAGATAAAAAAATAATAAAGACCGAAAAGAGAAGCATTGTTACAACATCTCTTATCCCCTCGCCGCGAATCATAGATAAAATCTCACCAAAAATAACCGCAGGAGAAAGACTCTTTCCTATGTTACTAACATCAAGCTCCACACCCTCGGGAAGCATGGAAACAAACTCGTTTATGAAATCATTTATCCTGTTATTAGAGGCGTTAGTAGAGTTGAAATCGCCATTTTTGAAAACAATACTTGTCATTTTTTTGACCTTTAAGATAACATTTTACTAGAATACTCTACAAGATCTCTCAAATAAGGAATGATGATCAATACAATTTCAAGCCTGCCGATAAGCAATAGCATTGACGCCACGCCTCCCTCCGAAAGCTCTGTGCAAATGTCGCCGGATATTCCAAAAGCATGTCCCACACCGATGATCTTCAGTGCCGAAGAAAAGCTTTTTCTCCCCTGCTCGCTTATAGGAATATCGGCGATTTTCGTTATGGCATCCTTGGCAAGATCAATGAAAACCAATAGAAAAAGCACTACCCCCAGCGTGCCAAGAGCCCGTTTACCACGAAACCCAAGCTCGGACAAAAGAAAGCTTATGACGGCAACCAGGATGCCTATTCCACAAATCCGAAGCATTGTTCCTTCTCCCAAAATTTATTCTTTTCAAAAAGCATCACAGCCCAAAAACCTCCTTTAGCGTGTTTATCAGTACCCCGATTTTTTCGGCAAGGAGTATGAGAATCAGCACCACTCCAAGGAGCGAAACCATGGTAGATTGCTCGTCCTTTCCTACCTTGCTTAAAAGATGGCAAACAAAGGTAACCACCATAGCCACGCCACAAACCTTAAGAATTAAATCTACTTCCAAAACCCTTTTCCCCTATTCATCACTCTTTACATTTCTTTTACAAAAGCACAAGCCAAAAAGCTTATACAAACCAAATAATCACCCCGATAGCGATAGATGGCAGAGCCGCCCTGCAAAGCTTTTTCTGCTTCTCCGCCTCACTCTTGCATACAGCAATTTCACCGTCAATATAGGATATGGCCTCTCTGACACGCAAGAGCTCGAGCCGCAGATCTCCTTTGCCAAAATCACCAAAGTACAAGGTCAGGGCTTCATCTATTTTAGGAGGCAAATCCTCCCTCACACAAGCGTACGCGTCCGGAAGTGTCTGCCCCTCTCTTATCCCATTTAACATCTCGGAAATCACATCGTCCTCATACCCATCAGCAAGCTTGTTGGCGGGAGTCATATATCCACCTATTTTTCGCTCGATGTGCTTGAGAAAGGCTTGTAAGCTACTTACCTTTGCAACCGATCTATCAACAAATTTACAATAGTATTTAGATACCAAAACAGACACTCTAAGCAGAGCTATAATCACTATGTATTTTAGAACATCCATCTCATTAACCGCCTTTTTGACTATAATTATTTACTTTTTCTAGGTTACATAACCACAAGCTGTTCTTTTGTCGTCCTATCGCAAATTTCAGAAATGTTAGTTTTATGTAGCCTATACCCCTGTCGTCCTCGCTCTATCCCCACCAGCACAGAGAATATTCCACATTCGATCAATGGCGCTACAGACGGCTTTGACAATAGCCCCTCAACACTACCTGCGTGCGCTGTCGCTATCACGGGAACTCCTGCTCCAAGGACAGAAAGCAGAGCAGAACATTCATTCATACCAAGCTCATCTACCATAATAATTTCAGGCGAATGCGTACGTAGGGCGATCTCGATTCCCAATGCCTTTTCATAGCCCGAAAGCACAGAGGCAGATGTATAATGGTCAGGATCAAATTCCCCGCGCTCGTCTATTATACAAAGGTGCTTTTTCTTTGATATTTCGTCTGCCAGCGCTCGCAGAGCCGTGGTTTTTCCTACAGCGGGGGGTGAGTAAATTAGCATACCGTTTCCAATGCCCCTTTTGTATATGCGTATCAGCTTGTCAGCAAAATCACATTTGTATAAGGGAAATCTGAATACCAGGGTTCTTGCCTCACTGACACCAACAAGCTCGCCTCCATCGTATCTGGCAGTGCCTGAAATTCCAACTCTGACGCCACGACCAATGGAGAGAAATCCCCTCTTAAGTGAATCCTTGAAGGCATAGGCACTACCGGAGCATAATCCGCTCAATATTTTTTCCACCTCACGACAGCTTGGGCTATAGGAAAGATTCAGCACCTCTCTGTTATGAACAATACTGCATCTGCCATCGGCAATAACTCTTATTTCTCCCAGTAAATCTTCACCACCAAGCCTGCCTCTCATAATGGTTGTTATCTCCATAGTCATAGCCTGCGGTAATACAGATAAAACACGTTTTAACGACACACTTTCCATAAAATGCTCCTTAAATTCTGATTTTTTAGCGTTTTTTGCCGTTTTATGACGGCTATATTGAAAATTTGCTTGACAATAGTTGTTCTATATGATAAAATAGCCGTGTAAGGGTAATTACAGGCACTTGTCTGTTGACGATCCATAATTACGGCTTGACAAAAACGAGGAGAGGTATTTTAACCATGAAATCTACCGGCATAATCCGTAGCATCGATGAATTAGGAAGAATAGTAATCCCAAAAGAAATACGAAAAAAATTAGGAATCGCAAGCACAGACCCTGTTGAGATCTACGTTGATGGAGAAAAAATTGTTTTGGTTAAATATGAGCCAAATTGCAGCTTCTGCAGCTCCACAGAAAACGTTATCGAATTCAGGGGCAAAAAGGTTTGCAGAGCTTGTCTTTATGAATTGAAACACAAATGATTTCACGCCAACGGCTTTCCCTTTTCCGTTGGCTTTCTTTTTGCCATATTTGACATAATTTACATTTTTTCATTTATTTTTTAACAAAGGCTTGATTTCGCCTTCTCTTTATGTTACAATATATGCGGTGAAATATTCAAATAAAACCTTTGAAAGGAATTTTCTAAAATGAAAGTTATTACTTTTGGTGAGCTTATGCTCCGTCTCCAGCCCTACAACTACGAAAGATTCGTACAGTGCGACCATGTAGAATTTACTTTTGGTGGTGGTGAGGCAAACGTTGCAGTTTCTCTTGCTAACTACGGTATGGACGCTGCTTTCGTTACAAAGCTTCCTGCACATTCTATCGGTCAGGCTGCTGTTAACTCTCTTCGCAGATATGGCGTAGACACAACCAAGATCGTTCGTGGTGGCGATAGAGTTGGTATATACTTCAACGAAAAGGGTGCTTCTCAGAGAGGCTCTGTTTGCATCTACGACCGCGCTAACTCCGCAATCTCCAAGGCTTCTGCTTCCGACTTCAACTGGGACGAAATCTTTGAGGGTGCTGATTGGTTCCACTTCACAGGCATTACTCCCGCTCTCGGCGCAAACGTTGTTGAAATTTGCAAGGACGCTTGTAAGGCAGCTAAGGCACACGGTCTTAAGATTTCCTGCGACCTCAACTACAGAGGTAAGCTTTGGACAAGAGATCAGGCTAGAGAAGCTATGACCGAGCTTTGCCAGTATGTTGACGTTTGCATTTCCAACGAAGAGGACGCAAAGGACGTATTTGGTATCGAGGCTGAGGCTACCGACATCTACGGTGGTAAGCTTAACCACGAGGGTTACAAGTCTGTTGCAAAGCAGCTTGCTGACAAGTTTAACTTTGAATACGTTGCAATCACACTTCGTGAGAGCCATTCCGCTTTCGATAACGGTTGGTCCGCAATGCTTTACAACGTTGCAAAGGATGAATACTGCTTCTCCAAGAAGTACAACCTTCACATCATCGACCGTGTAGGTGGTGGTGACTCCTTCGGTGGCGGTCTTATCTACTCCCTCATGAACGGCAAGGATACTCAGGCTGCTGTTGAATTTGCAGTTGCAGCTTCTGCTCTCAAGCACTCTATTGAGGGTGACTACAACATGGTTACTCTTGCAGAGGTTGAAAAGCTTGCTGGTGGCGACGGTTCAGGTAGAATCCAGAGATAATAGATGCTTTTGTAAACAATACAAAACGACAAAAAAAGGACTAGCTTTTCGCTAGTCCTTTTAACTTAATACCACCAACAAAATGTGGGCATTAAATAATAAATATTATGTTTTGGGTCAGCCTTACGGGGCTGATTTTTATTCTTCTGCAGGCAGGGTAACTCTATGTACCTGGCGTATAACCTTTTTATGTACTACCTCGTCAAGAATCTTGTTGCACTTTGATGCAAACTGCTCGTAACGGTGGCGCTGCTTAAGATTTTTGCGTGAGGACATCTTGTAGTGAACCTTCTTGTATGATGTCTGCTTGATGCAACCGGATCCGCATTTTACCTTCTGCTCATCTACTCCGGCAACAATATGGATGTCAAGTGTCTTTTCTTCAACGAGAAGCTTGCCAACACAATCAAGGCAGTAGTCCTTCTTCTTAAATCCGTTTTGGCAAAGAGTAATCTTTCCACCATTGAGGTCAAATACAACGTGTGCACCAAGAGTTGCTACAAGTGTGGGAATAATAACAGCTATCGATGCAACAATGGATATAATTGTAACAACCGGCTGCTCTCCAAAATTAAGATATCCCAAGGATATGAGGGTTACAATGGCGCCAACTAACGCTGCGGAAAATACTATTGCGCCAATTCTTTCAGCCCGGGTCTTGGCAACGAGTTTGATCTTCTTATTTTTCTTCATTTTTCTCTCCTCCCGATTTTTTCCATAACATTTTATCACAGGCTTTCCCCTTTGTCAATAGTCTGGTGTTATTTTTATTATTAATTTAACTCGGCGCTTTCTACTAAATTATAAATATTTTGTAAACAAAGTTTAGGTGCTTTGTAAATAAAGGTCTTTTTGCGTTGACAACATATTTTTTCTTTGATATAATTTTTTTGGACAAAGGCTTTACAGTTGGGTTGTTCACCGACAAAACCTTGTTTTCTGATTAAAGTTAAAGGAGGTCGCTTTTCATGAATTATAACGGCAATGGTAAACGCCCCTTCCGAGAGCGGATAGCCGAATTCATGTGTGGAAGAAATGGCATAGACAGCCTATATCATTTTCTCTTCTGGGTCATAATACTTTTAACCTTTATCAGCTTCTTTGTAGAAACATGGATTTTACCCACAATTTCAACATTTATACTTATATATAATATCTACAGAGTATTTTCCAAAAACGTATATAGAAGACAAAGGGAAAACCAAATATATCTTAACTGTGTGGGAAAGGTTCGCAGGTTGTATCAAAGAATCAAGCGTTCTATAACCCGAAAAATCTCTCTTACAAAAAACAAGTGGCATGATCGTAACACACATATTTATAAGAGGTGTCCCAGTTGCAAAAACACCTTGAGATTGCCAAAGGTTAAAGGAAAGCATACCGCAGCATGCCCCTGCTGTGATAACAGATTTGACGTTAAGATCTAGTTAAAGCATCCACGCCCCAAAGGAGCTTTTTTGTGGAATATTATTCCACCGGATCTTTTCGTACCAAGCATATTGCACCGAAACAATATGTTTACGCCATTTTTATGGGAAACGAGCGTTACTCTTGCCTAAAAACGAGACGCGCTCGTTTTTTATTTTGTTCAATAACCTTATATACACAATAGACGACCGTTTGATGTATAAAGAAAAGCTCCCATGAAGGGAGCTTTTTGTGTTTTGTTTATTATTTTATTAATGTAGCAATGAGAGCAGCGATTCTCTGATGTGCTGCTTCGCTGAATGGGCTTACAACGCCTGCCGCTTCAAGAGCCTCAACGTAACCCATATCTTCAATACCCTCAGTTTCTACCAATGCGGTATATGCTGCATAAGCTGCTTCGGTATCCTCAAGAGCCATTGTATAAATGTTGATAGAAGCAACCGCGGATACAGAATAGCTTACATAGTATACAGGGTTTCTAACAGCAACCTGCTTCCAATAGCCGATAGGATCGTAACTATCAAGAACACCGTTGTAGCTAGCTGCAACATCTGCCATAATAGCATCAAAATCTGCAACGGTCATTGCCATGATTTCCTCATCGGAAAGGCTGTAAACTCTCTGCTCGAACTCGTCAACAGCAGCTGCAAGACAGATAGTAAGATATGTATTAGCTAACTGATACAAAATAGCTGTGTTATATACACCCTTGGGAATCTTGTCGGAGCAATACTGCATAAAGAGGAACTCGTTAGTCTGGGAATGAGTTTCACAAAGGTCATAGTCATTGATGTCATCGTTTGTGTAAGCCGCGTAGTAGTGACCGATTTCGTGAATCAATGTTGTTGAGCTCTGTCCCTTAGAGCCAAAGAGGCAGAAGGGCTTTTCAGATTCATAGAGCCATGTCTGGAATGCTGTAGGATGAGAGTTGGGGTTGTTGGAGAATACGCAGTTTTCGCTTTCGAATACGTCACGCATAGCTACGCCCATGTTTGTATCGCCAAGAGACTCAAGGTACATCATAACATAGTTGTCTTCCATAGAGTCAAACTTTTTGTCCATAAATGAGCTATAGAAGCCGGAGTTGCTTCCAAGGTTGCCATAGTTAGTTCTAAACGCATCTATAATAGCAGTTACATCGGGAGCTATATATTCCTTTACGTATCCGTGATATTCTGCAAGATCTTCAGCAGTATAATCTCTGCCGTAAACTCTCTCTGTTGCATAATCATAGTAGTTATCATAGCCGAACTTAGCTGCAAGCTGGTTATTGAGAACAACTATCTGCTTATAGTATCCAACTGCCTTTTCTGCATAGTCAAACTGATTGTCGTCAAGTTTATCGTATTCAGACTCGATATCGTCGATCTGGTTTCTGATAGCCATAATGTCGGAGCTGTAATTAAGGAGCTCCTGCTTTTCTTCTTCGGACCAACCCTCAAACAGCTGTTCTGTGTAAGGAGAACCCACGAGAAGTTCCTGGAGAGCTATGTTATAAGCATCCTGGAGCTCACGGAACATCTCTGTTGTGCTGTTGTTACGCTCGTCGGCTTCTTCATTCTTCATATCGCAGTAATAGATGATGCTTGCGATTGTCATCTGCTCTGCAAGGTGATAGAATGCTACCTCAAATGCTTCATAAGCTGCATCAAAAGCATCAATATCTGTCATACCGGCAGTCTTCATTTCAGCAACAACAGCCTTTGCGGCTTCGAATTCTTCGGGAGTTGCTGTGTACATTGCAAGAAGCTCTTCAACGCTTGTGGAGTTAGCTTCTCTGTCAAATACATATATTTCTTTCCAGCCGGCATAAAGAGTTACATCACCTGTTACCTTGGTGCTGTTCTTCCACTTTGCAGTGCAAGCTTCATCAGTAAACCAACCAAGGAACTTATATCCGTCTCTTCTTGTTTCGGGGAGAGTACCAATTCTCTTTCCATCTTCAATACGAAGGTTTTCAACAGCGCTACCACCATTAGTTACGAAGGTGATTACATGTCTGCCGTCATCTACTTCAGGGGGGGTTACAACGCTATGACCCTCACATTTTGCCATACAAGCTGTTTCTTTACAGTCTGCATCTGTACACTTGCCACAATCGTCACAAGCGCTTTCACAGCTATGTGGGGTTACTACCGGTGGAGTTTCTTCAGGGGGGGGTTGTTCACCACCCATGATTCCTCCTATAATACCTTGTATGTCACACGAGGTGCAGAAGAGCATTACTAATGTCAAAAGCAATGCTAATAATTTTGTCTTTGTTTTCATAATTTTTGCCTCCTTTTGCTATTTTTGCTTTTATGAATTCAAACACAGTTTAAAAAAACTTATGCATATTATACCACTTTGATAAATTTTACACAAGGTCTGTATTAAATAGTAGGTTATTGGTATGAGGAATTGTCATATCCTTCCAAAAAATCAAAGAAAAAATGAGGGATTTTAATATCTCTCCCTCATTTCGGTTAACCAAAGTCGAATGGTTTTATTTCATTGTTTTTTAGTGATTGTCTATATCAGCCAAAGATGCGTTTATCTCTACCCGCAAATGGGAGAACTCTTGTATTGGCGCCCACTATTCTGGAGTAAATTCTATCCTCGTATTTCCTTGCCAGCTCCTCTGCATCAAGATTAGTTGAAATTATGGTAGCAAGGCCCTTGTTATGCCTTTCATTCAAGAGGTTGTAGATGCAGGAAATGGTCATCTGGTTTGAAAACTCTGTTCCAAGGTCGTCAATCACAAGCAGATCGCACTCATAGTACTTATCCGATCTCATCTCGTCATTATTGTAGCTGCGATGGAATCTATCATTCTCAAAATCCGAAATAATATTCTGCACGGAGTCATAGATAACGTCATATCCAAGGTTTATTACCTCTCTGGCGATAGCTGTTGAAATATGAGTCTTTCCTGTGCCTGTTTTTCCTATAAGGAGAAGATTTCCCTTGTGCTTGTGGAAATTCTTACAGTAATTCTTCGCTGCGGCAAGATTTATCTTCATTCTCTCATAGTTTTCGTCACTATCCTTATACCAGTCAAGATCAAAATTATCAAAAGACTGCTTTTCAATAAGATTGCCAATGCCGGAGGAAAGAATAGTTGCCTTTATCAAGCCCTCGCGGAAGCATTTGCACATACGAACGCCGTCAATAAATCCTGTGTCAGAGCATTCGGTACAAGTGTAATGAACCTCTGTATAATCAGTAGGCAAGCCCATAGAAGCCATGATTCTTTTTCTCTCTACCACAAGAGCTTGATTGCGCTCCCTTATCTTGCTGATATCTTCACCTGCACAAGCAGCCTTGAAAAGACGAAGACCTGTGCCGGAAAGCTCTTGGTCAATTACTCTGATTGTATCCGATCTTGAGCGGAGCTCCTCATTTCTAGCCATAGCAACAGCCTCGGCATTTCTTCTTCTCTTCTCTATTTCTTCCTTTACCAGGTGATAATTTTTATAGCTATACATCTCTGTTTCCTCGCAGAAATTTTAGTTTTTTGCTGTTTTTGCAAATATTAGTTTGCATATATTGTGTTTTTGCGTCAATCTTCTCCAAAACTACGATTAAGCGCTGCCTTAAACGCTTCGTCAATATCAAAGCTTCCATATCTCGGAGGCTGGGGTTTGGATTTTTCGCGGGATTTAGTTTTTGGCTTATAAGCTTCTTTTCTATCCGCCTTATTTTTCTCCTCGTGGCGGCGACATTCATCAAGAGTTTTGCAGCCTGCCTCATGCCATTCGGCAAGGATCTTGTCCGTATATGGGAAGGACAGCTTTCCACCCGTAGCTACGCTGGAAATATCGTATGCCGCAGAAACTATCTCGGTTGTAAAATCAAACTCCTCGCACCAGCGGCGGAAGTATGTAAGCTCTGCATCCGAAAGGTTCCTACCCTTAATACCAAACAGTCTTTTAAGCTCCCAATCGGCAGTGTTTTCTCTTTCACAATCGCTTATGTATCGCTCAAGCTCCTCTACGGTATCAAGTCCCCTGCGATGAAGGGAAATGGCTTTGTTTTTGAGGGTTGAAACATTTGGTTTTCCCTTTGTTGCCATATAAGCCGCCAATGTGAGTATATACTCGGGGCTGAGTCCGTATTGAGTATGAAGAGCTGTCAGAACGGCAGTATGCTCGCTGGAAAGAGCGGGCTCCTCAAAAATAGCGGCACACTCGCTGATCATTTCAGCAAGATTATCATCACGGATAGCCTTTGCAACAGATGCAAGAGATTCTGACTCTATCTCGCCCTCTCTTATACGATATTCAAACTCCTCAACTATCACATCCTCGGACGCCTCTCCTGATGTTTCGAGAGCGATAAGTCCCATTTCTGTCAGTAGAGTGATGGTAGAAAGAGCGCGTGCCTCTGTTGTTCCTGAAGCCTCCGAAAGCTCTCTGGCAGAAGCAAAACTACCTCCGTTCTCAATAAGAGCCACTAAAACGCGAAGCTCGGGGGCAGTCATTTCATCAAAGCCGCGACAAGAAGACAAGGGTTTAAGAAGCACCCGATAATCAATCTTCTTCATCGGACATTACTTCCTTTTCTTTTCTATCTTTTATTTCATAGCAAAGTGTCATAAGTGAATCGCCAAGATGGATGTTTTCTACAACAACGGATTTATCCTCGAGAGAGAGCTCCATGTTAGCAAAGTTCCATATACCGCGAACTCCTGCAGATGTAAGAGTTTTTGCAACATGGTATGCCGCATCCTTTGGAACGGTGAGAACACCTATATCTACCTTGTTTTTCTGGCAGAAGTCAAAGAGCTCATCTGTATGATAAACCTTAATTCCATATATTTCGGTACCTACAACGTCATCATCAACATCAAAGAGGGCAAGTCTGTGAACTCCGCGGCGCTCGAACATATGTGTTGCTGCAAGAGCACGGCCAAGGTTACCCGCACCAACGATAACTGCTCTGAATCCCTGGGTCACGCCGAGAAGCTCGCTGATTTTTCCATAAAGATACTTGATGTTATATCCATATCCCTGCTGACCAAAGCCACCAAAGCAGTTAAGGTCCTGTCTTATCTGGGATGCAGTTACGTTCATTATTTTTGAAAGTTCAGCAGAGGAAATGCGAAGTCTTCCATCTGCAATCAGGTCGCCCAGGTATCTGTGATATCTAGGAAGTCTTTTGATTACGGCTGTGGAAACTACCGTTTTGGGAGTATCATTCCCCCTTTTATCAAAGGTGCCGTCAATCTTATCAATGCTTTCCATTGGTGTGTCCTACCTTTCTTTTGGAAACGAG
This sequence comes from Eubacteriales bacterium, assembly GCA_045612865.1. Lineage (GTDB taxonomy): Bacteria > Bacillota > Clostridia > Oscillospirales > CAG-272 > UBA1740. Next base: position 9,519 of record JAZKZW010000031.1, on the reverse strand, counting down.
AGCAGAATGCTCTCATATATATCATTTTTATTTTTTGTCAATATTAAAGTGGCGACAGGTCGCACAAATTTATCAGAATGAATCCATAGCCGATGCGTTAAGCGAAGAATCAGCCAGATTTCCCTTTACATACTCAAAATATCCTGCAGCGGCAATCATAGCACCGTTATCTCCGCAAAGAGATACATGAGGAATAAAGATATTTCTACCACGCTTTTTGGTAACGGCTGTAAGTCTTTTTCTCAGATGAGAGTTTGCCGCAACTCCGCCTGCCATAACAAAGTCCATATCAGGATTTTGCTCCAGAGCCATGTCTATTTTCTTTGCAACGGCCTCAACCGCCTCAAAGGTGTATCTGGCAGCGAAAAGCTTGTGATCTATCTGTTCTCCCTTTTGCTCGAAGCGATGAAGGAGATTTATTGCAGCTGTTTTAAGACCCGAGAACGAAAGATCAAGAGATCCGTCAGACAGCGCAGGGCTGGGAAGCGTCATTTCCTTGTTTTTGTACGCATCGCTCTTTTTGTACTTTTCGTAGAACGCCTCATCATCACCTGTGGCTTGAATAAAGCCCTCTTTTGACAAAGCATCAAAGCCCTTACCTGCAGGATATGGAATTCCTATAAGACGACCTATTTTATCAAAGGATTCTCCGATAGCATCGTCGCGGGTTGTGCCTATGGTTTCAATTTCGGTATAAGAATTAACACGATAGATTGCCGTGTGTCCACCTGATGCTGCGAGAGCGATGAAGGGTGGCTTTGGTTGCTCATCACCAAGATATGCAGAGGCGATATGTCCCTTAATGTGGTCAACGGCTACAAGAGGAATACCGTTTGCAAGGGCTAGTCCTTTAGCAAAATTAACGCCAACGAGAAGCGCACCTATAAGCCCGGGATTGGCAGTAACAGCAATAAGGTCAATATCCGAAATGCTGCATTCAGCCACCTCGAGAGCCTCGTATGTGATGCGTGAGATGGCCTCAATATGTGCTCTGCTTGCAATCTCCGGCACTACTCCTCCATAAAGCCTGTGAGTTTCTATCTGCGAAGCTATAATATTCGATTTTACTGTGAATTTGCCCTCCTCGCAAATAACGACAGATGAGCTGGTTTCATCACATGAGCTTTCAATGGCAAGTATTCTCATTCTATGTAAAATTCCTTTGTTTTGTAAACTTATGTTATCTTTTTGTGTTGCAATTGTCGTTTTACTAGGGCGAAGATTAAATTTGCGACATATTACCCTTGAACATAATAATTGCATTTTCTGTAGGATTGTGATAATAGTTTTTTCGCTCGCCTATCTCACAAAATCCATGGGCACGATAGAGGTTTCTGGCAGGAACATTTGACTCTCTTACCTCTAAAAATACCGATTCAAGCCCTCTGCCACGTTCGGATTTTATTGCATAATCAAGCAAACGATATCCTATACCTCTTTGGCGCTTGTCCTGCCTAACTGCAACACGATATATCTCTGCCTCCGGGGCGATGAGCCTTGCTATAACATAGGCGATAATGCTTCCACTCTCATCAATGGCAGAATAGCACATACCACCCTCGGTTGCAATGGTAGAGCATATATCCCTCTCGCTCCACGGATCAGAAAAGTATTCATTTTCCAGCGCACATATCCCCGGCGCATCATCAGGGCGAGATCTTCTGAACTCCATAATATCCGATATCGGTCAGATGCCGACTTACTCCTCTGTGGATTCTCTTTCCTGCTTTAGCTGTTCGTCCTTTTCCTTGATCTCGGCAAGCTTTTTTGCAATGTGTGCACCGTGCTCAATAGATCCGTCCTTTACAAAGTGGAGCTCGGGGGTAATGCGAAGATTCAAGGTGCGCGCCAAATGATGACGAAGCATTCCTGTGCACTTCTTCAGACCCTCCTCAGACTCTCTTGAATCACCGATACAAGAAAAATAAATTGTTGCGTACTTCAAATCAGGTGCAACCTCTGCACGGGTTACGCTTACAAAATTGTTTATAACCTTTGGTTCTCTCACATTACCAAGAGCGATAGCAAGCTCCTGCGCAACGGCATCATTAATTCTGCCTCTTCTGTATTTTCCCATTTTTTGTCCTTTCCTTGAGCACCGATTGTTGCTCGTTTTATATAGTATGACAGCCAAAACTGCCGAATTTACTTAAGTGTATATTAGTCTTCCACTCTCGCGAGTGTTTATTCCGCCGTCGGTAATGGATTTTACCATCTCAAGCGCTCCGATATAAGCGGGGTTAATTATATTGACATTTGGTAAAGCGGTTCGTATTATATGCTCCACCGATGAAAAATGTGTACAACCAAGAACAAGCGTATCGGGGCTATACTCCCCTGCCAGGTGCACAAGCCTTTTTATCTCGTCAAAAGTGCTATCGAAAAGACTTCGATTTTTTATTCCATCCTCCACCGCGGATACAAGACTCTGCATAGGCACCTCCACAACATAAGCTTCGGGAAGCCTTGCCAATATCCCACGACTGAAGGATTTTGAGCTTACCGTTCTCTCTGTGGCAATTACCATAATCCTTTTGCTCTTGCTGTCTATCCGACTTACCGTAGGTAAAATGATGGGAATGCTTATCCTCTTTTGCTCACAAGGTAGCCTATCCCAGAGGGTGGAGGCGGTGCAACAGGCTATTAATACCCGCTCAGCTCCCATTTCCGAAAGCCTTTTTATATTTTTACCCGAAAGGCTTAGCACCTCGTCCTCGGTTTTGGTTCCATAGGGAGCGTTTTTTCTGTCTGCAAGATAAGCTACATCTATCAAGGGTAAGATTTTTCTTAATGCAAAAAGGCTGTTAAATCCACCAACACCACTATCAAAAACGCCTATCATAGCCCTGCCCCCTCGATAAGAATGTCAACCAATTCCTCCGGGGATATACCGCATCCTGTAACCAGGGCGGGATAAAGGCTTTTTTCGGTAAAGCCGGGCATTGTATTTATTTCGTTGAAGTATATTTCACCATCTTTACCAAGGAAAAAGTCCACACGGCAAAGAGAGCGAATCTCAAGAGCATTTACAAGCGCCCTCGTGTAACAAATTATCTTTTCTTTAACTACGCCGTCAATAACAGGTGAGGGATCAACTATGGCACAGGAGCCTGTGGAATACTTCTCTTTATAATCATAAAAGCCACCGACGCCACAAACCCTGCCTATGCTTGTAAAGACATACTCGCCCCTATTGTACAGCACACCTATTTCCAGCTCGCAATCAATATCAACGCAGGACTCTACCAGAACACGTCCGTCTCCAAGGCGAGATGCCCCATCAAAAAGTCTTACAAACTCCGCCTCATTATCTGCGCGGCCTGCACCAACAGAGCTACCAAGAGCCCTGGGCTTTATGAAAAGGGGGTAACCTATCTTTTTTTCTGAAATCAGCCTTGCCTCATCAGAGCAGTCACCTGCCGAAAAGCTGCACCATTTAGCCCCCGGGATAGAAAGCCCTTCTGCCACCGTACGTGTAGCAACCTTATCCAAGCACAAAGCTCCAACAAACAGTCTTTCGCCAACGTAGGGAATATTTGCATTTGCAAGCGCGCCTTGAACCACGCCATCTTCGCCATAGTCACCGTGAAGAAGCGGAAACGCCACATCGATAACGATAAGCCCCTCGGAAGTGATAATACCTCCACATCCGCCGTTATTAATTAACGCAACACACTCACAGCAGTCAAACATCTCTGGGCGAACAAATTTATCGCCTTTTTTTGATATAAGCCATCTGCCATCCTTTGCAATAAAGACGGGGATGATATTATATTTTTCTTGATTTATCAGTGGAAGAACAAAGTCTGCGCCCGAGAGCGAAACCTCATGCTCAAAGCCCCTTCCACCATATATGAGTGCCACGTTTTTTCTCATTTCACACCTCACAAAAATTCTTCTGTTTATTTTATGAAGGGTAAATAAGTTTCGTGACTGATTTTTTGATTTTAGTTTTTGTTTTGCAGGACTGCTACTCTATCGTTTCCCGAAAGATCCTTGATTACAAGGCAGCTCATATCTTCTCGTTCTGCAATTTTTCGAAGCAGGTCTGCCTGGTCGTATCCGATTTCATAGGCGATAAAGCCGCCCGGTTTTAGATTGTGTTTATACTTATGAGTTAGAGAGCGATAGAAATCTCCTCCGTCATCTCCACCACCCACAAGTGCTATCTTCGGCTCGTGCTTAACTTCTTTTTGTAAAGTTTGATATACATTTTCGGATATGTACGGTGGGTTTGACAAGATAGCATCAAACAACTCATCTGTAGAATACTCTAACGCGTCTGCCAAAACGAGATTGAGGTCGGACGCTCTGTCACCTAAAATATCAACTCGGTTTTCATCTGCTATGCGGAGTGCTGCATCGGATATATCAACAGCTACAGCAGTAGTGTTTTTAGTGTTTTTGAGAGTAGATATAGCAACACAGCCGGAGCCTGTGCAGATGTCCATAAACCTTGCGCCATCGGATAGATTTTTTACTGCAAAATCCACTAAGATCTCTGTATCCTGCCTTGGAACGAGAACATCGGGACTTACCTTATATCTCTCGCGATAAAAGTCCGCATCGCCAAGAATGTAGGCAAACGGAACACGCTTGAGCCTTTGCTTTACTGCCGAAAGAAGCACAGGAGAAGAGCTTTCTGCATCGCTGAAAACCAGAGTGTATGGCGCAAAGCCACCAAATCTGCTAAAAAGCACCTTAGCCTCAAAGCCTGCGTCTTCAATCCCTGCCCCCTTGAACATCTCTATTACCTCTGAAACCTTAAGAGAGCTATATTCTGTTTGATTTTCTTTTTCTGGGAAGAGTATATCTTCCGTTCTTCTATCATCCATCATTAGCTCCTATGTTTTTTCAGAACGTTTAATTTTCTTCTGTAGAGCTCTCCACTTCTACTTCATCCTCTGCTTCAATGCCTTCTGCAATTTCAGAAAACTCTGCTGTATCATTCTCTGCAAGGGCATCTACCTCATCAGGCTTTGGCTCCCAGCCACGCTCGTCATAAAACTCCTTGAATTCAGGATATTCATCACGAAGTGCGCACTTGATGGAAACTATAGCAACCTCAAGCATATCGAGAGTTGGCTCTTTTGTTGTAATTCTCTGCGCCCAAACGCCGGGAGCTGAAATAGCTCTGGTAAACCAGTTATCGTACTTACCTGCGAGCATGATTATCTCATATCCAACACCCATAAGAATAGGGAGAATAGCAATGCGGATAAGGGTATATAACCAGGTTTCAACACCGGGAATAGCGAGTCTGATGCAGATACCTGCAACCACGCCAATAAGTATCATAAGGAACATAAAGCTTGTTCCGCAACGAGGATGGAATCTCTTGTGCTTCATTGCATTTTCGGGAGTAAGCTCGTCACCTGCCTCAAAGCAAGCGATAGACTTATGCTCTGCACCGTGATACATAAATGTTCTCTTAATTTCGGGCATGAGAGATACGAGAGCGAGGTAACCAAGGAATATTGCCACCTTAATAAGACCTTCAACAACAGATGTCAAGACCTTGTCCATAACCTCACCGCCACAAAGAGTGATAAGGGCATTAATACCTGTAGTAATAAGTATAGGCAATCCAAGGAACAAACCAAGCGAAAGGGCAAGACCGAGAATAAGGGAAATACCCATAATGAAATCGGTAGATTTTACGCCAAGCTTTTCCTTAAGCCATTTTTCAAATTTAGTTTCCTCTTCCTCAAGGCCGAGAGCCTCGGCAGAATTTTTGAGAGTTTTTACAGAGAGCATCATCATCTCAACAAAGTTAACAACGCCCCTGATAATGGGAAGATTGAGTAATTTGTTTTTCTTTCTTACAGATGTGAAGTTATCGTCGGTCACTACTAAAGAGCCGTCATCCTTGCGACAGGTGGTAACAGTTCTCTCGCCTGCCTTCATCATAACGCCCTCAAGCACCGCCTGACCACCAACCTTGTTCAAACGGCAGGAAAGTTCATTTTGATTATTTTTTTCCATAATTATTTCCTCTTAAATTTGTTTTTTTGCCAAAATTGTCGTATTTTCAATACTAACTCTGATTATTATAACATAATTAAATTAAAAAATAAAGAGTAAAAAATAAAAATTTACAAATATTTTATAGGAAGGCGGATTTTATTTGTTTTTTACTTTCTTTTAGTAAACCAGATTGACAAGACGGGGGATTTTGTGATAGAATTAAAGGGATATAAACTTATAAAGGAATAACACTATGCTTACAATAGAAAAAATACAGGTTATGAATATGGAAAACGCCATAAGGGGAGCAAGAAATCCTCTTAACAGCTGGGCAAGGGGCGACTCCTACTATGACGAAGAGGGCAATTTTGTTCTCGGAGAAAATGACATCAGCCTTGGCTCTCGCCTTGCAAAGGCAGGCAGCGACCACAGAAAGTTTTTGCGCCAGATCTTTGTATCAATGGACATAACCGCTCCCCTCTACTGGTGGAAGGAGTTTGATACATACAAGGTTGGAACTGTTGCAAATTCCTGTTCTACCATGCATAAAATTCAGGCTAAGGAATTTACCCGTGCTGACTTCTCCTGCGACAGAATGACAGATGACGCACTTACAGTTCTTGATACCACAATTGGCTTCCTTGAAAAAGAGAGAATCCGCTTTATCGAAACAAAGGAAAAGGATGCTTGGCACAATATGATTCAGCTTCTCCCTTCCTCATACAACCAGCTCCGTACGGTGACTCTCAATTACGAGGTACTCATAAACATCTATTACGTGAGAAGACATCACAAGCTTGCTGAATGGCACACACTTTGCAGCGAGATAGAGAACCTTCCTTACGCAAAAGAATTGATTCTTATCAAGGAGGAGCAATAATGAGCAGCATATTTGACCTTTTTAAGCAGATTGAGCAGGGTCGCACACCAAAAGCACCTATAACACACATCGTTGTGGGCCTTGGAAATATTGGAAAGACATACGAAAAGACCCGTCATAACGCAGGCTTCCTTGCCATAGATTATATTAGTGAAAAGGCGGGAGTGAAGATAGACAGAGTGAAGTTCCACGCTACAGTTGCAGAAGCTAACATCGGTGGCACAGGCGTTCTCCTTATGAAGCCCACAACTCTTATGAACAACTCTGGCGTTGCTATTGCAGAGGCTGCTTCATTCTACAAGATTTCACCCGAAAATATCATAGTTTTGCACGACGAGATAAGCTTTGATCCGGGTATCATTCGCATTCGCAGAAAGGGCTCTGCCGGAGGTCACAACGGACTAAAAAGCATCATCGCTCATACAGGCTCCCAGGACTTCCCAAGAATAAAAATCGGCGTTGGCAAAAAGCCCTCACCCGAATACGACCTTGCAGATTTTGTACTTTCAAAGTTCCCAGAAGCCGACCTCAAAGCCCTGTCAGATAGATTTGAAGACATCAGGTCTGCAACAGAACTCATTATTAAGGGTGAGATAGAGCTCGCTATGCAAAAGTATTCAAAATAACCATTTTTGATAACTAATATTTACATTTTTGTTGTTTATTAACCTTTTAAGAAGGTGATTTATATGAAGCTATCACAGCTTATCAGACACGATAGGGAGTTTCGCGAGTTTGTTCAAGTCATGAAAAGCCAGCTCGTCTCCGACAGTCCCCTGCCCATTTCGGTGAACGGATTAAATAGCGGAGCGAGAGATGTTTTCCTTATCGAATCTGTAAAAGAGGCTCTGGCAATCAGCAAAAAGCCCATCCTAATACTACTGCCAACCGAAAGTGAAAGAGACAGCATTTCATCTCTCCTTTTGGGCGCAGGAATCGATGCTTTATCATACAAAAGCAGAGATCTTATTTTTTATAATGTTAAAGCCTCCCATGACGTTGATCGTGAGAGGCTATCTGTGCTGTCTGCCGTACTTAACGGAGAGGCAAAATGTATTGTTTCCACACCGGAGGCTGTGCTGGGATATACTATGCCAAAGGCAGTTCTGGAAGAAAATTCACTTTCCATAAACGTTGGCGACAGCCACTCACCTGCCCATCTATGCCAGAAGCTTACCAACCTTGGATTTATGCGAGTTGACGTGGTTGACGGAAAGGGTCAGTTTGCCGCAAGGGGAGATATTTTAGACTTTTGGGGTGGAGAGAGCGATAACCCTGTTCGTATGGAATTTTTCGGTGATGAAATTGATAGAATGACATCCTTTGACCCCATCACCCAGCGCACTATTGATATGGTGGAAAGAATTTGTCTGCTACCTGCTGCAGAGGTTTTAGTTACAAAAGACGCAAGAGAAAAAATATTATCAACAATCGAAAAGCTGATAGCCAAACAAAAGGATCCCACTATGAGAGAGCGCCTTGAACGCGAGCGCGGTGTTGTTCTCGGTGGTGGTAGCATTGACTTCCGTGATCGTTTTCTTGGTATCATTTACCCAAAGGAAGAGTGCCTTCTCGATTATCTCGGCAACGATGCTTTCACCTTCATTCTTGGCACTAATGAATGCAAGGAAAGTGCCGCAAAACGCCAATCCCATCTGGCAACAGAAACCGACTCCAACCTGGCAAACGGTCTTGTAAGCAAGGAGTGCGCTTCATACATTGCCGATGAAAAATCCTTCAAAAGGTTTCAAAATGACAACCTTACTATACATTTGAACCCATTTTCAGGAAGCATTCAAGAAAAGATCTCAGGTCTATTCGGCTTCAGAACAAAAGGAACTGTGTCTTACGGAGATAATCCTACACTACTCACAGAGGACCTACGCGGCTACTTAAAGAGCTACTACAGAATTATAATTGCCTGTGAAAATGAAGCAGGATTAGCCTCCCTCTCCGAGGTTTTACAGAGCGAAGGCTTTGCCTGCCACAGACTAAACGAGCAAGAAGAAATAGACAAGATAAAGCTTGAAGATGGAATCATTTATCTCACTGTATCACCGCTTCGTGGTTTTGATCTTATTAATCCAAAAATCGCTCTTATATCCATGCAAAAGGATTCGGGCAGAGCTATTATGCGCAGGAGAAAACAGCAAAGGCTCATGCGAAAGCTTGGTGGTTCGGGAGAACGCCTTCTCAGCTATGCAGATCTTTCTGTGGGAGATTATATCGTTCATGCGAATTACGGTATAGGTCTGTTCTTAGGCATCGAAACAGTCACCGCCCTTGGCGTTACAAAAGACTATATAACCATTCAATACGCAGGCGCCGACAAGCTACAAGTTCCTTGCGACAAGCTGGATCTTATTGGAAAATATATTGGAGACAGAGATAAGGACGGCAAGGTAAAGCTCTCCAAAATGGGTGGTGCAGAATGGACGCGCACCAAGTCCAAAGCCAAGAGCGCTGCAAAAAGCATTGCAAAGGATCTTATCGAGCTTTATGCAAAAAGACAGCGTTCCGAGGGATTTGCATTCTCAGAGGATACGGATCTTGAGCTTTCCTTTGCAGACGCATTTATGTTTGAGGAAACAGATTCCCAGATACAGGCTATTGCAGAAATAAAAAAGGATATGATGAAGTCCTGCCCGATGAACAGACTCCTTTGCGGTGAC
>JAZKZW010000030.1:0-8931 GCA_045612865.1 Eubacteriales bacterium | reverse complement strand
TGCCAAAAAAATTTTTTATTCACTTTTTTCAAAAAAGGTCTTGATTTTTTCCACATTTGTGGTAGAATATATGTGACAACTAATATGGAGGTTATCTAAGATGGCATACAAGATTTCTGATGAATGCATTAGCTGCGGCGCTTGCGCTGACGCTTGCCCCACTGGTTGCATCTCCGAGGGTGACGGCAAGTTCGTTATCGACGCTGACCAGTGCGTTAGCTGTGGTAGCTGCGCAGACGTTTGTCCTGTTGGCGCTCCTGCAGAAGAATAATTCATAATCTTTTTAAGGGATAACAAAAGAAAAAAAGGGGTGCCTCGCGCACCTCTTTTCACTTAACAGGAGATTTTTATGGAGCGTATTGATTTTGTTAACGACTCACTTAAGCTTATACAAAAAACCGACGGATTAACATTTGGCACAGATGCACTGCTTCTTGCAGGTTATATTTCGGGTAAGTACAAGTCCGCTTTAGAAATAGGCGGTGGCACGGGAATTATATCCATGCTTGTGCTTACAAGAAACAAGGCTGAACGCGCGGTGGCTGTTGAGGTGCAGAATGAGTTCTCTACCCTCATTGAAAGAAATGCTGAGTTAAACGGGCTTTCCAATAGGCTACAGGCAGTAGTTTCTGACATAAGAGATTATAGATCCGATGAAGAATATGATCTCATATTCACAAATCCGCCTTATATGAAGACTTCTTCGGGTAGGGCTAATGAGCTTGATAAGAAAAATATTGCACGACACGAGGTTTTTGGCAGCATAGAGGACTTTGCCATGGCGGCAAAGAGATTGCTGAAATTTGGCGGAACATTTGCTGTAGTTTATAGACCCGATAGATTAACCGATCTAATATGCGCTCTCAGGAAAGCTTGTCTTGAGCCAAAAAGAGTTACATTCGTTCATGCAGATACAGAAAGCGAGTCATCTATGGTTCTTGTTGAAGCCAAGGCGGGTGGCAAGAGCGGTATGATTCTTACAAGACCTCTCATTATTTACAAAGATAAAACTCACTCGGAATACTCCGAGGATATGAAATATATTATGGATAACGGCTCTTTTCCATCACATTATAAAAGATAAGGAGCCGGTGGAGAAAACCATGACACAAGAAAAAAACAAGGTGATAGCATCTACATTATACCTGGTAGGAACTCCTATAGGTAACCTGGCTGATATGTCCGAAAGAGCAAAAAAGGTGCTTTCCGAGGTGGATTTTGTTGCCGCGGAAGACACAAGAAATTCTATGAAGCTGCTCTCTGTTTTCGGTATTAAAAAGGAGATGGTAAGCTATCACGAGCATAATAAAAAGGCTAGTGGAGAAAGAATATGCGCAAGACTTTTAGCAGGTGAATCATGTGCCTTGATAACCGATGCGGGAATGCCTGCAATATCAGATCCGGGTGAAGATCTTGTAAGACTTTGCGCAGAGTGCGGTATTATAGTTTCTGTGATTCCCGGCCCATCTGCCGTGGTGAGTGCGCTGGCGTTATCGGCTCTTTCTACAGTGAGATTTGCCTTTGAGGGCTTCCTTCCTCCACAAAAAAGCGAGAAAAGAAAGAGGCTGGAAAAGGTTAAATTTGATGACAGAACTCTGGTATTTTACGAAGCTCCACACAAGCTTAAAGCCACACTTTCTGATATGGCCGAAGTTTTCGGGGAATGTCGAAAAATATCACTCTGCCGCGAATTAACCAAGTTAAATGAAGAAACGCAGCGTTTTACACTTGGTGAAGCAATAGCGCATTATGAAGCTAATGAGCCTCGTGGAGAGTATGTTTTGGTTATTGAGGGATATGATGGAGCTGTTCCTGTTGATGGTGAGGACCTAACACTTCTCGACCCACGGGATCACGTGCAAAAATATGAAGACGAAGGCATGAAAAGAATGGACGCCATCAAGCGCGCGGCGAAGGACAGAGGTATTTCAAAATCCGAGATGTACAAGCTCATTCTTGATGAAACAGAATAATAAAAACGGTTATTACCCTTCTATCTTTATGTTGGGCGATAACCGTTTTGTTTTTTAGTTATTTTACGATGAAGCCAGAGATTCTTTCAAAAAATTCATCTGCATTTTCGGTGTGAGCAACAAGGGTAATGGGAGAACGAAGATTCAATGAGAAAATACCCATTATTGATTTTGCATCAATTGTATATCTTCCCTGCACGAGATCCACGTCATATTCAACTAAGATAACCTCGTTGACAAAGTTTCTGATATCCTGGACACTGGAGAGCATAATGTTTGTTTCTTTCATTGCAGTTTTCCTCTCGTTTAGTTGTTTTAATTATTTTGCAACTCTATTCTACCAAAGTTTTTCACGATTGTCAACATATATTTCAAAAATGGGTATTTCTTTTCGCTTCTCTCTTTTATGTAAAAAATATTTAACAAATTATTGTATTTTGCGCTAAAATATGTTATAATAATAAATACATTATTTTTTGAAAGGCGGTAGCTTATGGAAAATAAGGAAAATAAGGCTATTGAGCAGCCATCGTTGGAAGAAGATTTGAGCTTGAATACTGAAGTCTTCGAAGACACAACGCCAAGCGCTGCTGCAAATATAGTAGATAACAGCGAAGATGCAAATATAGAGCAGGAAGAAAAAGACCTATACAATATAGATGAATACGACGATGAGGATGATGACGAGTTTGTCCTTGAGGATGAGTTCAGCAATATTCCCGACAGTTATTTTGATGACGACATTCAGCTTAGCGAAGAGGACGAGGCAACTTCTATTGCTGCACTGCTCTACGATGATGACGATGCTACTGCTTCTAATTCCGATTTTGAAATGCACACAAATGTTTCATTCTCCGAGTTGAAGCAGCAAATGCAGAAAATCAAGGACGAGGCTAAGGATCTTCGCGCCGAGGAAACAGAAATAACAGCAGATGAAATAGTAGATGAAATAGCAGACGAAACAGCAGATGAAATAAATGATGCAGAATCTGAAGTTTCCGAAGACCAAAAAGATGAAATATCAGAAGCAGAAGACCGGGCACCAGAGAGCGACGAAGACAATTGCCCTCCAATCGAAGAAGATAGTAGCGATGATGTAGTTGAGGATGTGCAGGAAGAGACACCTATCGAAGAGGTGAAAAAAAGCTATATTCGCGACAGGATAAGAACAGAAGAAATCCACGAGGAGATTGCCGAGAGTCCTGTGAAAGAGCACGTTATTACTATCGACAGAAGCAGAGTTAAGGAAAAAAGCACTCCTACCGATCGTTTTATTGACCGGGCTTTTGAAGTTGTGGAAATATTAGTTTTTGCACTTCTCGCTATTATAGCGATTACGACATTTGTTTTCAGACAGACTACGGTTTCGGGAAGCTCGATGGTCCCAACATTTAATGACGGAGATAAACTTATTATCTCAGATCTTTTCTACACTCCCGAGGTAGGCGACGTAATTGTTTTTGATGACAGAAGCAAGGATTACGGTGAATACGGACAATCTCCGATCATTAAACGAGTTTTTGCAGTAAGCGGAGAGACTGTTGATATAAAAGCCGGGAAAATTACGGTTTATACAGGAAATATTGAAGATAACGTGATTGCACGTTATATTTATATAAACGGAATCAAGGATATGGAAAAGCCTCTTTATATTGAGGAGGGACAAATCTATGTTCTTGGCGACAATACCTATAATTCGATGGATTCAAGAGATGTTGGCACTATCAGCGTAGAATCCATACTTGGTAAGGTTATTTTGAGATATAAGTCTGACGGAAAGTTCGTTTTTGACACAAAGTTTAACTAAAAGGAAAAATATATGGCAACTAATCCAATTCAATGGTTCCCCGGGCATATGGCCAAAACAAGGAGAATGATGAAGGAATGCCTCGGCGAGGTTGATATCATTCTCGAGCTCTTAGATGCAAGAATTCCATATAGCTCAAAGAACCCAGAAATAGAAAAGCTTATTGGCGACAAGCCAAAGATTACTATATTGACAAAGTCCACCTTAGCTAATGCAGAAATCAGCAAAAAGTGGGCAGAAAAATTAAGCAAAAACGGATCAAAAACCGTTATTATAGACTCTACACAGAATATTGGTATAGACAATCTTGCAAAGGCAGTGCGAGAGGTCCTGGCAGAAAAAATTGCCAGATATGAGGCAAAGGGTATGCACGGCAGAAAGCTTAAGGCAATGATCGTTGGTATTCCTAACGTTGGTAAATCATCGCTTATTAACAGAATTGCCGGTGCAAAAAAGGCAAAGGTTGAGGACAGACCCGGCGTTACTATGACAAAGCAATGGGTGCCTACCGAGATTGGATTTGACCTTCTTGATATGCCCGGTGTTCTCTGGCCAAAGTTTGAGGATAACACAGTTGGCGAAAATCTTGCACTTACAGGTGCTATCAGAGATAAGATTCTTGATACAGAGGAGCTGGCAATGATTCTCTGCGCACGAATGATGAATGTGGCAAGAGATGCCTTTATGACAAGATATAAGTTGACTGACGATGATGTAGAGGGACTTGACTGCTATGATCTTTTTGAACTTGTAGGAAGAAAAAGAGGCCTTCTTATCAGCGGAGGGCAAATCAATCATCAGAGATGCGCGGAGATGCTGCTTGATGAATTCAGAGGCGGTAAGATTGGAAAGATCACCCTCGAACTACCATAAAGAAAAACGAGGTATAAAGCATGCCTAATTTTGAATACGAAGAAAGACATTATGCCGAGGGTTACAGCGCTGTTTGCGGCTGTGATGAGGCAGGTCGTGGTCCTTTATGCGGCCCTGTTGTTGCGGCGGCGGTTATACTTCCCCGCGGTATTGAGATAGAGGGGCTTAACGATTCTAAAAAGCTTACCGAAAAGAAGAGAGAAAAGCTTTTTGACATTATCAAGGAAAAGGCTATCGCTTATGCCATTGCAGAGGCGAGTCCTGAAGAAATTGATGAGATAAATATACTCAATGCTTCTATGCTGGCAATGAGAAGAGCTGTTGAGGCTTTGTCGGTTAAAGCTGATTTTGCGCTTATTGACGGAAACTGCTCCAGAGGATTTGAAATTCCCACAGAAACTGTTGTTTCAGGCGATGCAAAGAGCTGCTCTATTGCCGCGGCATCTATTCTCGCAAAGGTAACCCGTGACAGAGGCTGTATAGACCTTGACGCGGCTTATCCTATGTATGGTATAGCAAAGCATAAGGGATATCCCACAAAAGATCATATGAACGCAGTTCGCGAGCACGGTCCAAGTCCTATACATAGAAAAACATTCTTAAAATTTCTTGATAAATAATGGAGATATTAAAGGTTAAAACCCGAAATCGTGAAGTTGGTGATTTTGGTGAAAATGCTGCTGAAAAATTCCTAAAAAAGAAGAAATATAAAATAATCGCAAGAAATTATGTGGCAGTTGGTCACGAGATAGATATTATTGCCGAAAATGGCGACATGCAAATATTTGTTGAAGTTAAATGCCGCGAGGACAATGATAATTCTATGTTCCCCACAAGACCTGCTATGGCAGTTAACAGAAAAAAGCAGGAGGCTATCATTAAGACGGCATCCTATTATACATGCTACAATCCTTCGGAGAAGAAAAAACGATTCGATGTTATTGAGGTATATGTAAAAAACGTTAACGGAAAGCTACAGGTCAATGATATAAATCATATTGAGGGAGCATTTACAAAAGTATAATGCGATTGGATAAACGTGGAATCTCACCACTTATACTCTAAACTAAAAGAGGACAAAATCATGAAATACATAAGCACGAGGGGCGGAGTTACTACTCCCGTCAGCTCAGCTATGGCAATTAAACAAGGACTCGCCTTTGACGGTGGGTTGTTTATGCCTGCTCATATTCCATGTGTGGATATGAATTTTATAAAAGAATTATCCTTGCTTTCATATCCCGAAAGAGCTGCAAGGCTGATTTCATTTTTCCTTACCGATTACACCTATGACGAGCTTATTGAAGATGCGAATCTAGCCTACTCAAACGAGCGTTTTGACGGACAGATAGCCCCCGTAAGAGCGCTTGACGAAAAGACATCTATACTAGAGCTATGGCATGGTCCGACCTGCGCATTTAAGGATATGGCATTGCAGCTTATGCCGCGCCTGTTCTCAAGAGCAATGAAAAAATGCGGTGAAAGCAGAAGGGGGCTTATTTTGGTTGCAACATCGGGCGACACCGGAAAAGCTGCGCTCGAAGGATACAAGGATGTTGAGGGCGTTTCGGTTAAGGTATTCTACCCCACCGACGGAGTTAGTATGATGCAAAAGCTCCAAATGCAAACGCAAGTTGGTAAAAACCTATCTGTTGCAGCTATCAGAGGAAACTTTGACGATGCACAAAGCAAGGTAAAAGAGATTTTTGGAGATGAGGACTGCAAGAGAATCTTGAATGACGAAGGGTATTTTCTCTCCAGCGCAAATTCGATTAACTTTGGTCGTTTGGTACCACAGATTGTTTACTACTTCTCCGCTTACGTAGATATGTGCAACGAAGGCAGAATATCCTTTGGAGAAAAGATAGATGTTACTGTACCAAGTGGTAATTTCGGTAATATATTTGCCGCTTTTATTGCTAAAAAGATGGGATTGCCAATCAACAAGCTTATCTGTGCATCCAACAAAAACAACGTGCTTACCGACTTTTTGCAAACGGGCAAATACAATCAAAACAGACCTTTTTATGCAACATCTTCTCCATCTATGGACATACTTATATCTTCTAATTTGGAAAGACTGCTTTATACTCTCTTTGGAGCTGATAGATGCAGATATTTAATGAGCGAGCTTCACGATAAGGGAGAATATGCCCTGACAACCGACGAGCTAGATGCAATCAATCAGCATTTTATCGGTTACTGTGCTACAGATGATGAAGTGTCAGAATGCATAAAACATACATATAAAGAAAAAGAATGCCTTATAGACACGCATACTGCCGTGGCACTTGTGGCGACGGAAAAATATATGCATGAGTATAAGGCAAAGGAAATGATGCTGGTAGCCTCTACCGCTTCACCCTATAAGTTTGCGCACGAGGTTTTGCACAGCATTTTGGGAATTACCGAGGATGCGATTTCTGCACCTCAAAAGCTTGAAGAACTTACGGGAATAAAAATGCCGGCACCTATCGCGGATCTGCAAAGCAAAGAAATCATCCACAAGGATATTATCGACAAGGATGACATGTGGCTATCAACCATCAACTTTGTAAAATCACCTCAGAGCTAAATTAGTTCTCTTTTGGCTTGAATGTGGCGCAATTGGTCGCTGTAGAGCTTGTTGCACCGGAAGGACCTACGGAGATACAGCTTGCTGTACACTGATTCTGGCCCTGATGATAATGACAATTTTTTACGTCGCAATGAACTCCCTTATTGCATTTACCGTTTTCACACTTCATGTTTTCCATTTTTTCTTTCCTTTCTGCTTTTCCATTTTAGCCTTTGCGGCAAATATAGTATTAGCGAAATTAAAGAACTTTACTCTGAAAATTCGTATTTTTACCATATTTTCGGTTATATTTCCATTGAAAGGAGGCGGAGAATATTTCTCTTTACGCTATTTCAGACCTACACCTCTCTACCTTGGATTCCACAAATAAATCTATGGAGGTTTTTGGAAGAAGGTGGCAGGATTACATAAAACGAATTGAAAATAATTGGCGCCATTTGGTGACCGATGATGACATTGTTGTTATTCCCGGTGATATTTCCTGGGCTTTGTCCCTTGAAGAATCGCTCTCGGATATGAAATTTATAGATTCTCTGCCGGGCAAAAAGCTTTTGGGAAAGGGAAACCACGATTTTTGGTGGTCAACTATGAAAAAACATCAGGCTTTCTTTGAAAAGAACGGAATCACAACTATCTCATTCTTATATAACAATGCTTACGAGGTAGGAGATTTTATTCTTGCCGGAACGCGCGGTTGGTATAATGACGAGGATGCCACAAATGCACCTGATAATGCAGATTTTGCAAAGCTGACCAACCGAGAGGCTATAAGACTTAAAATGAGCCTTGAGGAAGCCAAAAAGCTAAAAGAACTATCACCTGAAAAAGAGATTATAGCATTTATGCACTTCCCTCCCTTCTGGAACGGAAAAGAATCCGGTGATTTATGTGATATACTGAGCAGCTACGATGTAAAAAGAGTTTACTTTGGTCATATTCACGGAAACTATACTCTCCCACCCGTTTTTGACTATAATGGTATGCAGATGCATATAATTTCAGCAGATTATTTGGGATTTACTCCAAAAAATGTAAAATAAATAAGAATATAATAATATTATTTACTTTTTTGCTTGACAAAATGATTTTTTTATAGTAAAATAGTATGGCTAATTTGAAAATATTAAAATAAATAAATTATTTCCCGGAGGAAAAAACATGAGCCTTATTAAAAAGGAGCTTACCGAAAAGTCTGGTTTCGTTATCGAGTTTTCCGTAAGCAAAGAAGTTTATGACAAAGCAGAAATGGAAGCATACAGAAAGAACGTTAAGTCTATCAACGTTCCCGGCTTCAGAAAGGGTAAGGCACCCAAGGCAATTATCGAGCGTATGTACGGTAAGGGCGTATGGTTTGAGGATGCTATCAACGCTTGCATTCCCGAGGCTTTCGAGGCTGCAGTTAAGGAAGCAGATCTTCACATCGTTGGTCAGCCTGTATTTGACGTAGTATCTACAGATGGTGACATCGTGCTTAAGGCAGAGGGCTTCGTTAAGCCTACCGTTAGCATCAAGGACTACAAGGGCATTAAGGTAGAAAAGAACACAGAAGCAGTTACAGATGAGGCAGTTGATGCTGAAATCGAGGCTGCAAGAAAGAGAAACTCCAGAACCGTTGAGGTTACTGACAGAGCTTCTGCTATGGGCGATATCGCTAATATTGATTACGAAGGTTTTGTTGACGGCGTTGCATTCGACGGCGG
>JAZKZW010000029.1:0-15135 GCA_045612865.1 Eubacteriales bacterium | reverse complement strand
TAAAACTTGCAATTATTTGAAATTTGGTGTATAATATAGGTAGATTGATGTAAAAAACAACAAAAATTACATACGGAGGTTGTTATGAAAAACAATTCATCTATAAAAATCAATCGAAATCATATCTTGATATTGATCTACGCGATTTTCGCACTTTCTGAAATTTTGATTTATTGGATATTCAGAGGACAAGGAAAAGAGTGGGTAGAGACCTATAACCATGTAATTTTATATCTTGTTTTACCCCTTGGATCCCTTTTCCTTTCCTATATGTTTACTGTTGACAAGGCTCCAAAGGGCTTGAAAATGCTTATTCCGCTTGCCTTCGGTGTGGCTATTTCCTTGACAGAGTACCTCTCCTATTCTCTCGGAGATATTTTGGACGGCAAGCCCACTATTCCTTCTATTATCCTTTTGCTTTATGGTGTTTTTGCATCCCTTTTCGGCTTCACCTTTGCAAAGCAGGATAGAGCAGAGAATGCAAGAATTGAAAAAGCAAAGAAAAAGCAGCAGGCAATGTGCATAGTAGCTGATGAGGGCGAGGATGAAATCCGAGAGGCTGCACCCAAGAAGTCCTACGAGGACGACTATAACCCCGGCAGAGAGTTTATTCCTGATGACGATGATACCTGGGCAGACGAGGTTATTGCAAAAGAGGGCTTCGGAGAGCTTAAGGTTGAATACGCAGAGCATGACGCAGATTTCAGCATTGATTCTCCCGAGGGTGAGACTGTAGAAGATATAGTGGAAGAAGCCACTGTGGAAGAGCCCGAGATGGGTAATGAAGCGCCCACAGAAGAGGCAGAAGCTGTGGCAGAGGAAGCTACTGGTGAGCAGACCGAGGATGATGGCGTAGCAGAGGATGGCGAGATTTTGGACGATGGCGCAGTAGCAGATGAGTCCCTTGAATCTGCGACCGAAGATGAGACAGACGAGGCAGATGTATGCGATGATGACTCTACAGATGATGATGCAAAAGAGGACCTCGTGGCAGAAGAAAGCGCTGACGAAAGCCTTGGTGACGAGGGTGAAGGTGAAGAAGCTCTCGCAGAAAATGACGAAGAAAACATAGAGGAATAAAATCCTAAAAAAGAGGGAATTGCCCTCAAAAAGACAACAACTATTTACAAATATACATAAATACAGACTCCGAATCGAGGTGTTAGATAATGGAACTTTGGGACTTGTACGACGTTGACAGAAGAATTACAGACAGAAAGATGTATCGCGGCGAGAAGACTCCCGAGGGTTATTATCGTCTTGTGGTAGGAATCTGTATTTTTAATTCTAAGGGTGAAATGCTTATACAAAAGCGCCAGCCATTTAAGCAGGGATGGTCAGGAATGTGGGATATTACGGTAGGCGGATCTGCCATTGCAGGTGATAACAACAGAGCTGCTGCAGAGCGCGAGGTTAAGGAGGAGCTGGGACTTGATATTTCCCTCGCAGGTGTTGCACCCAAGGTTTCGTTTACCTTTGACTCTGTATTTGCAGACTTCTATCTTTTGAATATGGATGTTGATCTCGATTCACTCTCGCTCCAGTACGAGGAGGTTGAAAAGGTCAGATGGGCGAGCAGGGAAGAAATACATAAAATGATTGATGATGAGGAATTTATTACCTACGATAAGTCAATAATAGATATGATGTTCTTCTTCCGTAACCATAGTGACACAAGGACGAGATCCGACTTTACCACACCCGACCCAAATTGATCGGAGGTATTTTATGATAGCGTTTTTAACAAGCACCCTGGGTGACTTTTATATGATGGATGAGATGACCGTTGGACTTGTGGAAAAGAACGGCTTTGTAGAAAATCTGCGCCGGATTTGGCAGGGTGAGCTGCGAGGTCTTTTCATCAGCGCCGATCCACAGGACTTTTTCGGCAATGACAGAATGAGAGATGAGTTCTTCCGTGCCTTTGGCGATGCGGGCTTGCCCTTTTCTTCTTTAGACATTTGCGATGACAGGTCTCCCGCTGTAAATGACATATCTAAGATGGACGTTCTGATTCTTGGCGGTGGCCACGTTCCTACGGAAAATAAGTTTCTTGAAAAAATAAATCTCTTTGATAAAATATCAGAATTTGACGGCATATTCTTATCCCTTTCGGCAGGCTCGATGAACTCGGCTAAATTGGTTTACTCCATTCCCGAGCTTGAGGGAGAGGCAATAGATCCAAGTTACAATCGCTGGCTTCGCGGTCTTGGTATTACGGAATGTATGATGCTGCCACACTATCAGTATTTCAAGGATGTTTATCTTGATGGGCTCCACGTTGTTCGCGATATTACTATTCCCGATAGCTTTGGAAAAAAGATTTACGCTATGCCCGATGGCAGCTACATTATGTGCCGTGACGGTGAGGAATTTATCTTTGGCGAGGCGCATCTTATATCAGATGGCGAGGTTAATCAGATCTGCCGCGATGGAGAAAAAATAAAAATCAAATAATCACTGTTATAATCTTTTTCGTGCTTTCTTTCGCATAAATACCAACTAATGTTTACAAAAAACGAGGAAAAACGAAATGGAAGATAAGTTTTTAATAAAAGGAAGTTCCGGTTTTGGACATTTTGTGCTGAAGATTTTGTGCGGAATTCTTATCGGCATCAGCGCTGTTTTGCCCGGCGTTTCCGGTGGAGTTCTGTGTGTGATTTTTGGCATATATCCGGTTGTGGTGGAGCTTTTGTCGCACCCTTTTTTGAATCTAAAAAGCAAGGTAAGAATACTGCTGCCTTATATGATAGGAATCCTTTTGGGCTTCTGGGGCGTGGCAAGAATACTCGAGCTGCTTTTATCAAGGTTTGAGGCTCCTGTCACCTGTGTGTTTATCGGACTTGTAGCAGGGATGCTGCCCTCACTCTTTGTATCGGTTGGGGACGGGAAAAGCAGCATATTTTCTTATGTAGGGCTCTGCCTTTCTTGCATAACGGTGCTGGCGCTGCTACTATCGCTCGGCAATATGAGAATTGTTACAACTCCTAGCTTTTTCTGGTACATTCTTTGTGGTGTAGCCCTGGCGATAAGTGTTATTGTTCCCGGAATGAGCTTTTCCACCCTGCTTATGCCCCTCGGACTTTATACCCCTCTGGTTCAGGGGATAGGTGACTTTGACTTGATGGTTATCATACCTGCAGGGCTCGGGGCAGTTTCTACCATACTTGTATTTTCAAGGTTTATTTCAGCCCTCTTTAAGAATTATTACTCGGTGGCGCAAAACATTGTTATAGGCGTGATCATAGCCGCAACCGTTGTGATAATCCCCTTCGAAAGCTTCGGCTTGTCACTTTACTCTGCACTGATTAATACCTTGTGCATTGCCGTTGGTGTGGGGTGTGCAATGATCCTCTCTCGCCTGAGCGAAAAATACGAGGATAAAAAGAATATATCCCCGATAGGGGAAAATATATGAGGGGGGCGCATGCCCCCAAAGCTTTTGTAAATCATCTTTATTTTGGAGTAACGAGGTTTTATGACTTTTGTAAAAAAGCTATTAGCTCTCACCCTTTGCCTGATGATTGTGTCGGCTGTCTTTTCGCTAAATTCTGCAAAGGCACAGGCTACAGCAGCTGGAGATGAGCCCGATATTATCACCGAGGATATGGTGGGTGAAAATAATATAACCGATGAGCACGTGGGCTACTACGCCATCCTGACGGCAGAGGATCTTTTGTGGTTTGGTGAGGCGGTGTCTTCCGGTATGACCGATATTTCGGCTTTGCTTGTTGCTGATATTGCGCTTAACGAGGGGCTCTTGTCCGAGAAAATTGTGATTGACCCTTTCACGGGTGAGCCGAATGTCAAGGCGGGTATCACGGTTAGAAGTTGGGTGCCTCTCCAAAGCTTCAGCGGCACTATTGACGGCGGTGGACATACTATAAGCGGAGTTTATATCAAAAGCGAGACGGATAATACAGGACTCATTTCTATGCTCGTTGCGGGCGGCGCTGTTAAAAACCTTAAGATAAGCAATTCTTACATATATTCGAGGGAGAACAGCACGGGCGCCATCGCAGGTGAAAATCACGGTGTAATATCGAATGTTTCTGTTAGCGCTGACGTGGTTTCTCTCGGTGAATATACGGGTGCTGTGGCAGGCAAGAATTTCGGTGACATAGTCAAGTGCGAGTCCCATGGCAATGTTTTTGGAAGTAACCTTGTTGGTGGCATTTCGGGTGCAAATTATGGCGCGATAACTCATTGCTATTCCGACCAGGATGGAGAATTTTCTTATATTGCCGGTGAAAGAGGTGTTGGTGGCATCATTGGTAAAAATGCAGGCGAGGTTTCCTACTGCTACTCTGTCTCGGCTATCAATGGTGTTGGCTATGGTATATGTTGCGCCGTGGAATATGGCAGCAAATTCGTAGGATGCTATTACCTTTTTGGTGAAGAAGATCCCTTTGACGGAACAGAGCGTAAGGGTATGGAGAGCTTTAAGTCGGGCGAGGTGTGCTATCTTCTCAACGGTGGTGGCGAGGTCTTTTTCCAGACTGTGGGAGAGGGATTTCCGACCTTTAGTGGCGAGAGAGTTTTTGTATCATTGGTATATGATTGCCCGGGTTCCGAGCCCAGAGCCGACTTCTACACCAATGACCTTAATGCTCAAAACAATGTGATAATTTATCCCGACCATTTATACTCTCACGGATGCGATAGATATTGCGACTTTTGCAACTTCGAGAGAAATGACACAGAAATGCATACTATAGTTGACAAATGTGGCGAAAAATGCGAAAATTGCGGTGAGATTACGACACACGTCTATGACAATGCTTGTGACTTTGAATGTAATATATGCGGGGACAAAAGAGAAAACACGCCCCATAAATATCTGACGTGTCTTGATGCAAAATGCTACGAATGTGGCTATACAAGAGAAGCTATAGGTCATATTTATGACAACGCCTGTGACGTTGATTGCAACAGCTGTGGAGAGCAGAGAGACATTCAGCATCGTTATACGTACCCCTGCTCCAAGGAGTGTGAAATCTGCGGTGTGACAAGAGAGGCACAGGATCATTTGTATTCTAACGACTGTGATAGTGACTGTGGATATTGTGGTGCTGCTCGTGATGCTTCTCACGTTTATGATGGAGACTGTGATTCCTCTTGCAACACTTGCGGTGACGTGAGAGCAGAAGCAGGCGAGCATATTTATACCAATTCCTGTGACGGCGAATGTAACACCTGCGGATACGAAAGATCGGATATTCAGCATAGCTATACCAACGCCTGTGATGCCGAGTGTGATATCTGTGGTGAGGGTAGAGAAGTGCCGGGTCACGTGTCCTCATATCCGTGCGACAGCAGCTGCGATGTGTGTGGCACCGAGCTCGATGCCGAGGAGCATTTATATTCTAACGACTGTGATGATAGCTGTAACCTATGCGGCTACGAACGGGTGGTTGAGGATCATCTCTATTCTTCTGCCTGTGACAGCACCTGTGAACAGTGCGGATTTGAAAGGCAGGTTTCAGGTCATAAGTACGATAATTCCTGTGATAACAGCTGTGAATTGTGCGGCGAGATCCGCGATACGCTGGAGCATAGATATGACAGCGAGTGCGACGATACCTGCAACCTTTGTAATCACGTAAGAGAGGTGTCGGGCCACGAGTTTGGAGAGTATTTCATAGTTCTTCAGCCAACAGAGCTTGAGGATGGAATAAAGAGTCGTGAATGTGAAATTTGCGGTGTCCGCGAGAGCATGACCGTTTCTAAAATTGAAGAAAGTAGCCCGAGTATTCTTGTGCTTGTGCTAACGATAGCGGCGGTGGTTGTGGTTATTATATTTACAATTTTTGTTGGAATGAAAATTTACGGCAAACGCCGATTGAATAGATTTAGACGCTAAAAAAGTAAATAATAGTTAGCAAAATACATAATTTTAACGCATTTTTATTTTTTGAATACAATATAATGAGCAGATGTATAACCTTGCATTAGCTCAGAAAGAGAATAACATGGAAAAAGTTTTACTTACTGCTCTTGGGGTGGGAAGCGCAACTGTAATAGGTGCAATTATCGGCTTCTGCTTCAAGAAAATTTCGCATAAATTCAGCGATATAGTTTTAGCCTTTGCGGCAGGAATAATGCTTGCGGCGGCTGTGCTGGGACTCATCGTTCCCTCTATTGAATATGGCAGAGAGGATATGGGCAACTACGCAATATTAGTAACCGTTTTAGGCATATTTCTTGGCGCTATGCTCATCAGCCTGCTTGACAGACTTGTGCCCCACCTTCATAAGCCTGAGGGGGATGAGCCGGAAGCCCATAACGGCAACGAAAAAATAGATAAGGTGCTTCTTTTTGTCCTTGCAATCGCTATCCATAATTTACCCGAGGGTATTGCTGCCGGAGTCGGATTTGGTACAGAAGGTAATGAAGCCCAGGCATTTATGATAGCTATCGGTATCGCCCTCCAAAATATCCCAGAGGGTATGGTTATCATTTCGCCCATGCTTGCCGCCGGCTTGAGCCCAAAAAAGACATTTATGTACGCCGCTCTGACCGGCCTTGTGGAGGTAATAGGAACGTTCATCGGATACTTTGCGGTTAGCGTGGCTGAAGCGATTTTACCCTTTGCCCTTGCCTTTGCAGGTGGAACGATGCTTTATGTTATTTCGGACGAGATGATTCCCGAAACCCACGAGCACGGCTATCAAAAGGCGGCGACGTACTCCCTGCTTGCAGGCTTTGCGGTAATGCTGATAATGGATTTCTTCCTATAAGCTGACTTGAATATTTCTTGCCTCTCTGTTTTTTGCGGCGGGGCAAGTTTTTTTACATTTTTATCCTTAACGTATTGATTTTTCCGAAAAATACTGTTATTATAGTTATATAGTTTATAAATTTTAACTTGAAAGGAAGTAATAAAAAATGGCACTTGACAGAAAAGATGTTCCCGCAAAATATAAGTGGGACCTGACAGCAATATATAAAACAGAGGCGGACTTCAACGCTGATATGAAGCTTGCAGAAGAGATGGCAAAGGCTTATACAAAGCACGAAAAAACCATGACCACATCTGCTAAAGCTCTTTTTGAGGCTCTCGACGATATGACAACCCTTATCCTTAAGCTTGAGCGCCTTTGGCAGTATGCCTCCCTCCACTTTGCAACCGACAGCTCCAATAACGCATACCAGGCAATGAATGCAAGAGTTCGTAATCTCTCTGTTGCTATCGGACAGAACACCTGGTTCGTTTCCCCCTACCTCATTAAGATGGATAGCGCTGTAGTTAACTCCTGGTTCGCGGTTGAGCCCCGCCTTGAGTCCTATCGCAGAACAATTGAAAAGAGCCAGCAGGAAAAGAAGCACACTCTCTCCGATGAATGTGAAAAGCTCTTGACAAAGATTGATGACGCTCTCGGTTCAAATAGCCAGGTTCGTAGCATTTTTGCAAACTCTGATTTACAATTTGGCAAAATTAAGGACGAAAACGGCAAGTTAGTGCAGATCGAGGATGCCAGCTATGTTACAATGCTTATGAGCCAGGATCGCCGTGTTCGTCAGTCTGCATTCCGTACTCTCTATAAGTCATACGAGCAGTTTGGCAACACATTTGCAACCCTCTTTGCAAGCCACGTAAAGGAAAAATGCGCTATGGCAAAGGTGCGTAACTTCAAGGATTCTATCACCGCGTCCACACATCGTGATGAGGTAGATCCTACCATTTATAATAATCTTATTAAGTCTGTTCACAAGGGACTTCCCGCGCTCTACGATTACTATGACCTTAAGCGTGAGGTTCTCGGCGTTGATAAGCTCCACATGTACGATCTCTATACTCCTCTCATTGCCGAGCTTGACAAAAAGTATCCTTATGAGGAAGCTGTGGAGGAGGTTATCAAGACTGCAGAAATCTTCGGTGAGGAATATCACAGCACACTTAAATCAGGTCTTACAGAGCGTGGATGGGTTGACGTTTATCCTGCAAAGGGTAAGAGAGGTGGCGCCTTCAGCTCCGGTTGCCCCGGCACAGAGCCTTATATTCTTATGAACTATACAGAAACTCTCGATAACGTGTTTACTCTTGCTCACGAGGCAGGCCATTCTATGCACACATACTTCTCCAACACATATAACGAGCCTCAGAATTCAGGCTATACCATCTTTGTTGCAGAGGTTGCATCTACTGTAAATGAGCTTCTTATGGCGCACAGAAAGCTTAACGAGTCAAAGAGCAGAGAAGAAAAGCTCTATATTCTCAACCAGCTTATTGAAACATATAAGGGAACACTCTACCGTCAGACTATGTTTGCAGAGTTCGAGCGCGATATGCACGCTATGACAGAAAAGGGAACTCCCCTCACCGCCGATGTTATTAATACACATTATAAAAAGCTCGTGCGTAAGTATTTTGGCCCAAATGTTGCCATCGACCGTCAGATCGCTTACGAATGGATGAGAATTCCTCATTTCTACACCAGCTTCTATGTTTACAAGTACGCAACCTGTATCTCTGCGGCATCTGCCATTGTTAAGAGACTTGAAACCGAGGGTGCATCCTATGTAAATCAGTATATCGACTTCCTTAAGTGCGGCGATTCCAAGTCACCTCTTGACAGCCTTAAGGTTGCAGGCATCGATATGACATCCCCTGACGTTATTAACGGCGCTATCGAAGATTTTGCTTCCTGCGTTCGTCAGTTCAAGGAAATATACAATAAATGATAGCTTTCGGTTTTGACCGAGAAATGATAACAAAATAGGGGAATTTGTCAAGTATTTTTCTCCGCTTTAAAATATATAATGTAGAAAAGGGTCTGAAAAGCTGATTTTTTGGGCTCTTTTTTCATTTTTCTTTGGTTTTCTTTCCGACTGCCTGTAATCGGGTATACAAAAACGATGAGGAGGAGAGAATAACAAATAACAGGTTTTTTGATATAATGTATAGAAGATTGCATGGCTCATGCATACTATGATAAAAAGTGTTTTATGAACGTAATTCATCTTTTTTGGATAAAAAAGGATATGAGAAGTGATTTTTTGTGGTGGTGAAATGAATAACATAAAGTTAAGGAAAAAACAGCATAATACCCCCTCTATATAATAAAATATATAATTTGCACAATAAAATCCACCTTTTCGTGTACAAATAGTGCATTTTATACAAAGGTTTTTAAAAGGTTTATTATACTTTGAGATAGGGGTATGAAACTTTCTCATATCTTATTGATAATTTTGTGACAGTATGATAAAATAAGGCATATTTATTTTCCTCGGCATGAAAATTTATGCACAATATGCATTTTTTATTCATAGCGGCAGCGAAAGTGAATAAATTAAACAAGTATTATTTTTTCAAAGCGATTAATACCGCAGCGATGTAGCTGTAAACCGCGGGTTAAACATTTGAGATAATGATATTAAAATTCTAAGGAGGACATATATATGTTCAAAAAATTAACTAGAGTACTTTCCTTGGTTCTCGTAGTTGCAATGATGGTTACATCTATGACATCTTGTGACGTTATCAATCAGATCAAGGGCATGCTTGGCGGCGAACCCAGTGGTCCCGTTGAAGTACCAGAAGAAATTCCAGAAATGCCTGAAGAACACGATCACGTGGACGCTGACGGCGATATGGTTTGTGACGTTGAAAACTGTGATAAGCACGTTCACGCTGACGCAAACTTAGACACTACTTGTGATGGCTGTGACTACCACATGCACGGCGACTATGACAAGAACTGTAAGTGCGATGGCGCAGGCTGTGCTACTAAGTTCCCTCACGTTGATGCTGACCGTAATGAAAGATGCGACAACTGTAATGCTGTAACTGTTTACACATACAACACCTACACATCTACATTCCCCAGCACATGGAACCCCCACACATATCAGACAGCTACTGATAGTACAATTCTTGATTACACAACTGTAGGTTTCTACACATTCGATTATAATGAAACAAAAGACGGTTTCGTAGTAGTTCCCGAAATGGCAGCTTCTATGCCTATCGACGTTACTGCTGACTATGTTGGCCAGTACGGACTTACTGAAAATGATGAAGCTAGAGCTTGGCTCATCGAGCTTCGTGATGACCTCACATGGGAAGATGGAACACCCATCACCGCTAATGACTTCGTTGAATCCGCAAAGCGTCTTCTTGACCCCGCAGCTATCAACTACAGAGCAGACTCTCTCTACTCCGGCAGCCTTAAGATCATGAACGCTAAGGGTCGTTTCTACAGCGGCAGAACAGTTACATCTCCTGCTGACCAGGCATTCTCTTCTTACACCTCTGACCTTGATAGCGAGCTTATCTTCAAGCTTGGTCCTGGCGACGTTGAATCTTACGTTAGAACATGGGCAGGCTTCCCTGCATCCTATGACGTAGCTAAGACAGCTACATGGCTTATTAACAACTACGGTGGTTACATGGGCGCTGACGCAGAAGGTAACGTTATCTTCACTGCTGAAGCAGCAGTAGCAATGGAAGGCAAGACTCTTGCAGAAATCAAGGCAGATCCCGCTCTTTCCGCAGCTTTGGATTCCTTTGCTAGCTTCTTGAGCGCACTCAGCTCTAAGAGAGGCGTTCTTGGTACATGTATCAATACAAAGCAGTACGAAGAAGTATCCTTTGACGAAGTAGGTATCATCGCTCTTTCTGACACAGAACTCGTTCTCGTTCTTGAATCCGAGCTTGATGGCTTCTACCTCAACTATTCTCTTACCGGCAACCTTGGTCTTGTTCACGTTCCTACTTACGATGCATGCGCATCTGTAGATGACAATGGCCTCTACTCCAATACTTATGGTACCTCTGTTGAGACATTTAAGTCCTTCGGTCCTTATAAGCTCACAAGCTACCAGCTCGATAAGGAAATCCTCTTCGAGAGAAACTCCAACTGGTATGGTTACTCTGATGCAGCTCACGATGGTCAGTATCAGACATCCAGAATCCACTACACAAAGATCGATAACGATGATACAGCATTCCAGGCATTCCTTCTTGGTCAGATCGACTCCAAGGGCCTTACAGCTGACTACATCGCTGATTACACCGGTTCTGATCGTATCTACTACACAGA
Organism: Eubacteriales bacterium; assembly: GCA_045612865.1. Classification (GTDB taxonomy): domain Bacteria; phylum Bacillota; class Clostridia; order Oscillospirales; family CAG-272; genus UBA1740. The sequence goes on along the minus strand of JAZKZW010000029.1, from coordinate 4,087 downwards.
CGGTTCTTCCACATGGTTCATCGCTCTTAACCCCAACGAGACAGCATTTGCTAAGTGGGAAGCAGATAACCCTGGTTACGACAAGTCCATCCTTGGTATCAAGGAATTCAGAATGGCTCTCTCCTTCTCCCTTGATCGTCAGAAGTTCATCAACACTCTTGACCCCATGGGCTCCATCGGTCTTGCACTCTTCAACAACATGATTTGTTCTGACCCTGAAAACGGTATCATGTACCGTACAGAAGAAGCAGCTAAGGATGCTATCCTTGACTTCTGGGGCGTAAAACAAGACGAAATCGGCCCTGGTAAGCTTTACCCCTCTAAGGACGAAGCTATCGCATCTATCACAGGTTACAACCTTCAGGGTGCTAAGGAACTCTTCAACCAGGCATACGATAAGGCAGTTGAAGCTGGTCTTTACAATGGTACTGACACAGTTCTTATCAACATCGGTACTCCTAACTCCACATCTAAGTTCTATGCAAACGGTTATGAATTCCTTAAGAACAACTACATTGATGCTGTTAAGGGTACAAAGCTTGAAGGTAAGCTTGAGTTCGTAAACGACGATACACTTGGTAACGGTTTCGCAGATGCTCTCCGTGCTAACACAGTTGATATGCTCTTCGGAGTAGGTTGGACTGGTTCCGCACTTGACCCATACGGTCTCATCGGCGCTTACACATATCCTGATTACCAGTATGACGCAGCTTGGGATACAGGTTCTGCTGATATGGAATTCACTATTGGTGATACAACATACGTAGCAACTGTTCTTGACTGGACATACGCAATCGAGGGTGAAACCATCAACATCACCAACAAGGCAACAGGCGAAGTAACTGAATATTCTTGCGGCGCTGCTGACATCAAGAAGAATCCTGAAAGACAGCCTGAAAGACTTAACCTTCTTGCAGCTATCGAAGGTGCAGTTCTTGCTAACTACGACATGATTCCTACTCACAACGAGGCTTCTGCTTCCCTTCTTAGCTACAAGGTTAACTATGGTACAGAAGAGTACGTTTACGGTGTAGGCCGTGGTGGTATCCAGTACATGACATACAACTTCACTGACGTTGAGTGGGCTGTATTCGTTTCTGAAAACGGTGGTACTCTTAACTACAAATAATTCACAAATTTTGTGATATACTTTTAAGTAGAACTAACCTAAAGTGATACTTGGCATATCGCCCCCCGAGGGTCCCGAGCCCTCGGGGGAGATTATGCATTATTGGGGTGTTCTACTATTTCTTGCGATTTTATAGTTGTGATAAAAAGTGATGACTTTTTTTCAAGAAATTGCATTTTGTTATTGCCTTTGTGGGGATGAATGTAATATCAAAGTGCAATTTTGACAAAAATAATTTTAATTGCTCTTTTAGCTTATATTGCTAATCATAATTTACAAAGTTTACTCAAAAAACACAGGAGGTAAATATGCTTAAGTACGTAGCAAAACGAGTTTTACTTATGATTTGTGTATTTCTCGTTATAATTTCAATGTGCTTTATTCTCGTTAAGCTTCTGCCCGATAAGCCACCACAGGCTATGCCCAACTCTGACGCTTACAACATCATTATGATGCGTCGTGAGGCTTTGGGTTATAATAAACCACTTATTGAGCAGTATGGAATCTTCATGACCAAAACTCTTCTCGGTATAGATTTTGGCAAAACAGCTCAGGGTGAGCAAAAGCAGATCTTATTTGGTTATGATCTTAAAAATCACGTTTTCAAGGGTGGTAACTGGGGTCTTTCCGAACAGATGTATCCTAACCACGAGGTTTGGGATGTATTCCTTCAGAAGCTTCCACCTACAATGCTTGTAAACATTTACACAATGCTTTTCGCAGTTCCAATCGGACTTGCGCTTGGTATCTATGCCGCTCTTAAGAAGAATAAGTGGCAGGATCACCTTGTTTCCACAGGTGTTATGGTATTCATTTCCGTTCCCGGTTATGTTTACTGCTTCCTTATCCAGTACATTCTTTGCTACAAGATGGTTGAATGGACCGGATGGGGCTTCCCGTTGCAGATGCTTTCGGGTACTAATTACTTCACATGGAAGATGTTCGTTTCACTTATTCCCGCAATCCTTTCTCTTGGTCTTGGTACTATTGCAGGTCTTGCAAGATATACCAGAGCCGAGCTTTGCGAGGTTCTTACCAGCGAATTCATGCTTCTTGCAAGAACAAAGGGCTTAACTCGTGGACAGGCTACTGTTCGTCACGCTCTCAGAAACTCCATGGTTCCTATCTTCCCAATGATCCTTGGTGAATTTATCGGTATCATCGGTGGTTCTCTTATCGTAGAGCAGATCTTCGGTATCCCCGGTGTTGGTGGTCTTTACCTTGCTTCTATCACAGCACTTGACTACAACTTCTACCTGCTTCTCAACTCCTTCTATACCCTTGTAGGTCTTGCTTCGGGTATTGTTGTTGACCTTAGCTACGGATTTGTAGATCCTAGAATTAGAATGGGAGAAAGATAATGGAAAAGAATAATATGATTAAAGTACCATTAGAAAAGCTCCGTTTTGCTGACCCTAACCGTAGAACGGGTGACCAGAAGTTTGATACAAAGCCTATGAGCTATGCCAAGGACGTATTTATTCGCTTCTGCAAGAATAAATCCTCTGTTGTAGCAGCTATTATCATCATTCTTCTTGTTCTCTTTTCAATTTTAGTTCCAATTTTCTGCGAAACTAACTATTCACAGTCTCTTACAGATACAACCTATCTTAAGTATAAGCATCTTCTTCCTAAAAACGAAGCTTTTGTTGGTACAGGTTTTTGGGATGGATGCGAAAACGATACTATCAACGAAAACCGTTACTATACTCTTATGGCTCTTGAAAAGGAAACCGGATATAAGGCCATCACTGAAATTCACGATAACTATAAAGAAAATGGCAAGAAGTATTATGATGTAAGAGTTGATTCTTATATCGCAAACGGTATGGAGTATATAGATCTCAGCCTTGAACAGTTCAATGACATTCAGAAATGGCAGAACGAGAATAATATTCAGGTTATTTTCCCTGCTGTTAACGAAAAAACTAAAGATCCTAAGACAGGCAAAGAATTGATCGCTGCCTCAAAGCAGGGCGATGCTGACGTTTGGTATGCTACTACCGAAAAAGGTTATCCAAGAGTAAATAGCAAAGGTGAATATACCGCTTGCTATGCAGATAAAAATGATCAAAAATATTCCGGATTGCTCTATACTCCTGAATACTATAATTATGATAGCCTTCGTATAGAGGGTGACAACGGCGATTATCTCTATGCTTCCGTTTCGGCAACTAGAGTTGGAAATAAGGTAATCACATCTTATAAGGTAAGAGTGTTACTTGACACATACTTCCAGTACAGATATGGTCATGAGGCATCTTTCCTCTTCGGTACAAACCAGAAGGGACAGGATGTTCTCACTAGACTTGCAGCCGGTGCGAGATTCTCTCTCGTTCTCGCAGTTTGCATTTCTGCAATAAACCTCTTCATCGGTGCTATGTACGGTGCTGTTGAGGGCTTCTACGGCGGAACTATTGACATCGTAATGGAGAGAATTTCCGATATTCTTGGTGGTATGCCGTCAATGGTTGTTATGTCGCTGTTCCAGCTGCACTTGGCATCCAAGGTTGGTCCTGTATGGTCGATGGTATTTGCCTTCGTTCTGACGGGCTGGCTTGGTATGGCAGCAAGAACTCGTATGCAGTTCTATAGATTCAAACATCAGGAATACGTTCTTGCCGCAAAAACTCTTGGAGCAAGCGACAAGAGACTTATCTTTAAGCACATCTTCCCCAATGCTATGGGTACACTGATTACAGGTTCCGTGCTCTCTATCCCCGGAGTTATCTTCTCCGAGTCTAGCTTGACATACCTCGGTATCGTTAACCTCGAGAGCTCTACACAGACATCTGTTGGTACACTTCTTTCCGGCGGTAACGGCTTGTTGATGTCATATCCACACATTATTTTGTTCCCCGCGTTGTTCATTTCCTTGCTTGAGATTTCGTTCAACCTCTTCGGTAACGGTCTCCGCGACGCTTTCAACCCATCACTGAAGGGAATCGAGGATTGATA
>JAZKZW010000028.1:0-2693 GCA_045612865.1 Eubacteriales bacterium | reverse complement strand
TCTGACGGGTACACAAAAAAAGGAAGCAATCACACTTCGGCGACCACTTCCTTTTTTGGCACTTGTAGCAAGAATTTGCTCCGTCTAACAAGCTTCCCACAGGGAAGGACGGAGCAATGTTTCGAACCTAATCCTACTTCGCTGCGCTCGTAGGGCAGGTCGATTCTGACGGGTACACAAAAAAAGGAAGCAATCACACTTCGGCGACCACTTCCTTTTTTGGCACCCGCAACAGGAATCGAACCTGTAACTACCCCTTAGGAGGGGGCTATTATATCCATTTAACTATGCAGGCTTTTGTATTATTTGCTTTGGTGGCAGGGCTTACAATATAGGGTACTACGCATCAAAGCGAGATTATTCTAGCACAAAATTAACCTAATGTCAAGGGTAAAAGCTTCTTTCTTATATATGTAATGTAGCTTTTTTGTAGGCAAGATATGACAAATTACATAAAAAACTGTAAAAAACCTTAAAAATACAATAAAAAAAGCAGAAATATTATTTAAAAAGTCTTGACAAAAATATAACAAAGCAGTATAATCAAAGTGAACAAGTTCATAAAAGGCAAAAAGGAGGTAAAATGCCAAAGATAATTGAAAATGTGCGCGCAAAGCTTTTAGAAGAAGCGCGCCGACAAATAGAAGAGAACGGCTACAAGGAAACGACAGTAAGATCTGTTGCCGCCGCATTGTCCATCGGACTTGGTACTCTCTACAATTACTTTGAGTCCAAGGATATGCTGGTTGCGTCCTTTATGCTTGAGGACTGGAATTCCACTATGAATAAGATGCACAGCAGATTGGATTCCGCCTTGACTCCCCATCAGAAGCTTCGCTTTATTTTTGAGGGACTTTATGAATACTCCGAAGACCACAAAAAGCTCTTTAAGGATCCAAACGCTCGTAAAGTCTTCTCCCACACAATGGAGGAGCGCCATCCAATGCTTCTTTCCCAAATATCGACCATGGTTTTGCCAATCGTTGATAGCTCGGATGTAGAGAACAAAAAGCTTTTAGCAGATTATATTTCGGAGTCGCTGCTAACCTGGTCTGCCACAGGCAGAAAATATGATGAGCTGGAGCCCATCTTTAACAAGTTAATCTAAATTTTTATATAAAGGAGAAAAACAAAAATGAGTAGTTTTGAAAACCTTCGCATTGTGGATAACTTCTATCAGACATCCTTGTTCTTCCCAATGCCCACAGTTGTAATCAGCACCCTCTGCGAGGACGGCACAACCAACCTCGGCCCTTATTCTCTTGTTCAGCCCTACTATGTTGCCGGAAAGGATTATTACGCAATGCTTCTTAGCTGCCGTAACTCCTCCAACACAGCGCAGAACATTCTTCGTAACGGCAAGTGTGCAATCAGCTTCATCGATGACAACCCCAAGAACTTCCACGAGGCAGTTAAGCTTTCCTGGCCCGGAGATAAGCCCTCCGACAAGATGCCTAAGTGTAACTTCCGCCTTGAAAAGAGCATGATCGAGGAAGAAAATCCTGCTGACAAGCGCCCCATGGTTCTTACCGATGCAATCCAGGTTATCGAGTGCACATGGGTAAGAGAGCTTGACGGTGCAGATCGTGACGTTGCAGGTCAGCTTGAGGGCTATGAAGGTCCATACCACGATTTCAACGGTATCACAAGTAAGTTCGGCGCTCACTTTATCCTTAAGATTGACAAGATCCTTATGAAGAAGAAGTATGCTGATGCTATCATCAACGGCGTTACAGCTAAGGACTTCCCAGCTCTTCCTGTTGACTACGGCTACCGTGATTCCAAGAACTTCTGGTTCCACAAGGGCGTTAATTTCTTTAACAGAATGAAGGCAGAGCTCCTTCAGCCAAGACAGGCATCTTTAGCTTCCGTTCGTTATGCAGCAGACAGAGCTGATGATAAGGTTAAGTTCACAGACGACGCACTTGAGACAATTCTCGGCGTTCCAAGAGTATTCCTCGCTCTCGTTCTTAAGGGATGCGTTGATTGGGCAAAGCAGAATGGCGTTGAAGTTATTACTGCAAAAGAAATGGCAATCATCAACGACAAGCGCGCTAAAGAAAAGAACAAAAAATAATCAAATTTGACAACAAAACTTAACAAATAACTGATTTTAAAGGAGAAAACAAATGAAAGTTGTACTTGCAGGCGCTTATGGTAATCTTGGCGCAGACATTTTCAGAGCATTGCTCAAAGAAGGTCACGAGGTTGTTGCAGCCGACATGATCGAAAAGGATCTTGGTCTTGAGGGTAACTTCACATTCAAGAAGATCGACGTTACAAAGCCCGAAACACTTAAGGGTCTTTGCGATGGTGCAGACGTTGTTATCACAACTGTTGGTCTTACAGGCGCTTCCGCAGCGGTAACTAACTACCAGATCGACTACGAGGGTAACCTCAACATTCTTAAGGAGGCACAGGCTGCAGGCGTTAAGAGATTCTCTTACATCTCTGTTATCAAGGCTGACCTCGCTCCTCACATTCCTATGCTTCACGCAAAGTATCTTTTCGAGGAAGAGCTTAAGAAGAGCGGTCTTACATACGTAATTCACCGTCCCACAGGTTACTTCTACGATATCGTTAAGGTATTCCGTCCCATGATCGAGGAAGGCAAGGTTAAGCTCCTCGGTAAGAATCCTGTTCACGCAAACGTTATTTCCACAGAGGACTTTGCAGAGTTCATCGTTAAGTCC
>JAZKZW010000027.1:0-3616 GCA_045612865.1 Eubacteriales bacterium | reverse complement strand
CTGAGGCTTGTCCTCAAGAGTGATTTCTTCCTCTAAAGCATTTTCTTCGTTGGAAGTAGTTTCTTCTGTAGGAGCAGTTTCTTCGGTGAGAGCTTCTTCAACATCGACTTCTTCGGTTTCAGCCTCACAAGGAGCTTCTTTAGGTTCGGACACACAAGAAGTTTCTTCAACCTCAGCCTCGCAAGGAGCTTCTTCGCAAGCTTCGCTCTCTACCTGAGCTTCTGCCACTTCCACAACTTCATTTTGTGCCTTGAGCCTTGCTGCAATTCTCTTTATAGACTCCGCAATGTGGTTGCCCCATGTGATAATAGGCTGATAAGCTATAATGGGAATAACCGTTGCCAAGGGATTGAACCAATCAACTATAAATGCAACCACCAGAGTCACAGCTATGCTTGCAGTTCTGATAACAAAGGACTTTTTGATTGCGTTCTGTATTATTACCGAGTTCTTTGCCGCAAAGGCCTCTGCCTCCTCATCGGTCATCTCCTTATCTCCACGCAGAGCCATGTACTCATCTACCGCGCGATTTACCGCAAAGGAAAGGAAAAGGAAGTTCAAAATTATTACGGCTGCGCCGAGAATAGCACCGGTTATTACCTTGTAGGAGAAGGTGAACTCAATAATACCCGAAACATCAACGGCAAGAAAAACCAAAACTGTCAGCAAGGCACATATCGCCTCACCGATGGCAATAATCAAAAGCTCTTTTTTAGGAAACTTGTTATTTTCCATCATTTATCATCTCCTCCCTCCTGTTTTTCTGTTTCTGAAGGATCTATATCTTCGTTAGTTTTTACATTTTCGGTGCTTTCTATAGCGTTTTTTTGCATTTTTTCTCTTTCCTGCTCCCGCCTTTGCGCTCGTTCCTTTTCAATGCGATCCATGGCCTCAGCGGAGGAAATCAAAAATCTGCACATTGAAATAAGTCCAATCACCGTTGCCACCACCAAAAGCGGAACATAAACCCAACCGGGCCAAGAAAGCTTGTTTACAAATAGCCAGCCTATGCCAAATGCCACTCCGATAGGAAAAAGAAGACACCAAAAGCCCTGAATTACCATATTGACAAGATAGGTAATATTAAAAGCTTTATACACCGCATCCTCCCCTTTCCAATGGATATTTTTGCTAATACTAATTCTATATTAACACAAAGCGTAGGTAAAATCAACCCCTTTGATAATAATTAATTATTTAACAGAAGCAAAATATTATAATTAATGCACAAAAAACAGCACTATATCCACAAAAAATAGGAAAAAAAGAAAAAAACGGAGGGCTTTTCCGCCCTCCAAAAATAGGTAAATTAAAGATCCGGGATTATTTGAGTACGTTAAGTAAAATGAAAGTGGTGATTGAAACCACAAGGCCCACTGCACCAAGAATAAGAATGATTTTTGTGGTCTTATTGAATGTCATGGATGGAGCCTTCTCGCCTTTGGACTTAACGATGTTGAGACGCTTAAGAGCAGTAACAAGAGGCTTGTAAAGAAGCATTACGATAGCGCTGTTCATAAGAGCCTTTGCAAAGTTGAATGGAAGAATCATTGTAGGCAACATATTCATAACAAAGGGATCGCCAATTGGCAAACCGTGATAAAGGGGTGTAATGAACATGTTAAGAAGAAGCATCATAGCAACTGTTGCGCCAACGGCAGAGTAAAGACCGATAATAGCACCGTTAAGATTACGCTTTTTGGTGTATATAAGAGACGCGGTAAGAGAAAATGTTGCCGATGAAGCAAAGTTCATTATAAGACCGTGCCAGCCGGTTTCTGGGTAAATCGCTATCTCAATTGATGCCTCAATAAGCGAAATAACAACACCTGAAATAGGACCGTAAACGAAAGAGGCAATTGTAATAACAGCATCTTTGGCATCAAAGGTTAAGAAGCCGACGGGAAATCTAATGACAAGCGAAACAACAAGTGCAAAAGCAGCAAATATGCCTATTCCTGCCATTCTTTCAGTGGTAAAAAATTTTGTATTTTTCTTTTCCATAAATTTTCTCCTTTTTAGAATATGATTCAATTTTTGAAAAAACACCGTAAAATGTAAATAAATATAGTCAAATTACGCGGTTTTATCAACTATTGAAGTATTATTAGAAATGTCCAACACTCACACTAACACATAAAATATCAGCGGAATGTTGGACACTTAATTTATTGACCTAAGTCTATATCAAAGAGCGAACTCTAAGATTTTTAACTTAAATTAGCCAAGGATTTCAGCAACAACGCCGGAACCTACTGTACGGCCACCCTCACGGATAGCGAAACGAAGACCCTTTTCACAAGCGATAGGCTGGATGAGCTCAACGTTCATGTTAATGTTATCGCCAGGACGGCACATTTCAACGTCTGCAGGAAGGTTGATGATACCGGTAACGTCAGTTGTTCTGAAGTAGAACTGAGGTCTGTAACCAGAGAAGAAGGGCTTAGAACGGCCGCCTTCCTTTTCGGTAAGAACGTAAACCTGACCCATGAACTTGGTGTGGGGCTTAACGGAGCCGGGCTTGCAAAGAACCTGACCTCTTTCGATAGCCTTCTTATCAACACCACGAAGAAGGAGACCAACGTTGTCACCTGCCTCAGCGTAGTCCATGAGCTTGTGGAACATCTCGATACCGGTAACTACGGTAGAAGATGCCTCTTCCTTAAGACCAACGATCTCAACAACGTCAGCCATCTTGATAGTACCTCTCTCAACTCTACCGGTAGCAACAGTACCACGGCCGGAGATAGAGAATACGTCCTCGACGGGCATAAGGAAGGGAAGGTCAGCCATACGGTCGGGAGTAGGAATGTATGCGTCAACCTCAGCCATAAGCTCGAGAATGCAAGCATACTCAGGAGCGTTGATGTCGGTGCTAGAGGACTCGAGAGCGTCACGAGCAGAACCGCGAACGATAGGAAGATCGTCGCCGGGGAATTCGTAGGAAGAAAGAAGATCTCTGATCTCCATCTCTACGAGATCAAGAAGCTCATCGTCATCAACGAGGTCCTTCTTGTTCATGAATACAACGATTGCGGGAACGCCAACCTGACGAGCGAGAAGGATGTGTTCTCTTGTCTGCTGGAGAGGACCGTCTGTACCTGCAACTACGAGGATAGCGCCGTCCATCTGAGCAGCACCTGTGATCATGTTCTTAACATAGTCAGCGTGGCCAGGGCAGTCAACGTGAGCGTAGTGACGGTTTTCTGTCTCGTACTCAACGTGTCTTGTGTTAATTGTGATACCTCTTGCTCTCTCTTCGGGAGCGTTGTCGATCTGGTCGTATGCCATGAACTCTACGTTACCATTTGCAAGACCGAGAGTCTTTGTGATAGCAGCGGTAAGAGTTGTTTTACCGTGGTCAACGTGACCGATGGTACCAATGTTTACGTGGGGCTTTGTGCGTTCAAATGTAGCCTTTGCCATTTTGAATTTCCTCCATTATTGTTTTTTGTTTTAATTTTTTATTTTTAAAATTTAATTTTTAGCACGTGCAGAAATGATCTGCTCCTGAATAGACTTCGGAACCTCTGCGAAGTGGCTGGGTTCCATGGAATACTGTCCGCGTCCCTGAGTCATCGAACGAAGGTCGGTCGCATAACCGAACATCTCTGAC
>JAZKZW010000026.1:0-6590 GCA_045612865.1 Eubacteriales bacterium | reverse complement strand
GTAGATCAATATCAAGATATGATTTCGATTGATTTTTATAGATGAATTGTTTTTCATAACAACCTCCGTATGTAATTTTTGTTGTTTTTTACATCAATCTACCTATATTATACACCAAATTTCAAATAATTGCAAGTTTTAGCAAATTTTTTAACATTTTATTTTTATTTATTTTCACACGCGTGGCAAAGAGCGCAAAAAAGAGGGCAACCTTTGTGCCCTCCGTGAAAATATATTCTTAAAAATTTCCTTTAATTTTTCTGATAGCAAAGCCGAATGCAAGTCCTACCAAGGATGGTATAGCTGCCAATATCATATCGCGTGCGCCGGATTCGACAAAAAGACTAACAAAAGCTAAAAGCAGATCCTTGTTAAAGGCAATGGCATTAGCAAGAACAAAGGTAAAATACTGAATCATAATGGTTGATAAGCCGAAAACCAAAGGAAAAGCCAAAAGCCTTATATCAAGCCCCCTATAGTATGAATTAACGGCAGAAACCACAAATGCCACAGCAGGAAAAATAAGATAAAAGAACAGTATGGCATACCCCATAGCATCCGTGGGATCCATAACGCACCAAAAGGTAATGAGCGCCGAAAACCACATCACTGCCAGCGCAACCAACGAGAAAGCTCGTAATTTTCTTATATCCACATCACGCACCTCCGTATTTATTCTCGCCTCTGTAGTATCAAAGCTCTGTTACTGTGTCCTCTGCATCTCTGAATGTGCTGTGCAAAGCAAGTGGCGCCGCATTGTCTGCAGGGTATCCCATAGGAAGCATGGCAGTAACCACAATATTCTCGGGAAGCTCAAGAACACGAGATACGTCGGCAGAATTGAAATATCCAACCCAACAAGAGCCTATTCCCAGCTCCCAAGCGGCAAGCATCATGTGTGTGCAAACGATAGCAGCGTCGGTTTCTCCTGAGCCGTATCCGGGCATAAGTCTATTTTTCCAATCGCGCTCCTTGTCATATCCGATTACCAAAATTGTAGGTGCACCAAAGGTAAAACGACACACCTCGGCGAGCTTACCCAGCTTTTCTTCACTTTTAACAATATAAATTTTCTGCGGCTGATTGTTACAAGCCGTTGGCGCCACACGACCGGCCTCAATAATCGCGTCAAGCTTTTCCTTCTCAATTGGCTCGCTCTTAAATGAGCGCACGGAGTATCTGTCCTTTGCAAGTTCTAAAAAATTCATTTTTTACTCCTCTTTCATATTTAAATTTGCTTTTGCAAAACAATATTTCTATTATAACTTTTTTTCGTCATTCAGCCGCCATTCCTCTCGTGTGATTTTCCAAACCGCAAGGCTTTCTTCACCGTCAGAATATTCATCTGTTTTCGTCATTCCAATGGCTCTTGCCGTAGCTTGAGAGGCGGTGTTTTCCACCGTCATATAAGAGTAAAGCGCCTCAAAATCTCTATTGGCAAACGCCCAATCCCTTGCCGCTTTTGCAGCCTCGGAGCCGTAACCCTGGCGCCAATATTTTTTGTTCAGATGATAGCCCACCTCGGGGAGCCACTCTCCATTTATAGGCTGCATCGTGATACCTGCATCGCCGATAGGCTCGCCCGTTTCCTTAAGCTCGATAGCCCAAAGGCCAAAGCCGTGCTTTTTATAGTTATCAAAGCTCCAGTCAAGCCACCTTTGCGCCCCCACTTCATCATAAGGCTTTGGGTAATGCTTCATCGTTTCCTTGTCCGAAAGTATCTCATAAAGCCAAGGAAAATCCTCCTGGCAATACTCGCGCAAAACAAGCCTCTCGGTTTTTGAAATTATCTTTTTCATATAACACTACCTTTTTATATACATCCTACTGGGCTGATCCTCGCCGTCGCCCATTGCTTCGCAGTAAAATTCCCAGCCGTATCTCTCATAAAATGAATCATGATCGGTGAAAAGATAAATAGGAGAAACGCCGCGCGCCTTCATATCCTCATAAACAAAATTCAAAAGCTCACCTGCAATTCCATGACCGCGGTATTCGGGCTCAACAAAAACAGCGCAAACATTAGGCGCAAGATCAGGTCGATCGTGAAAATCGTTTTCAATAACACCAAGTCCACCAATAATCTCACCGCTATCAAGACAAGCTATGTACCATTCCGGCACAGCACCCTCTCCCAAAATCGCATCATTCATGCTCTCGAGATATGCTTCCTTTGGCACACCCCACTTTGAATGAAACCACTCTGCAGCCTCATCAATTCTTTTAGCAATTTTACTAATTTTAAAAATCTTGTAATCTACCATTTTGTTTCCTGCCTAATATTGTATTGTATTTGAAAACTATTATAGTCATTTTTGACTTTTAATTATATTTATTGCACTTATGTTTTTTGTTCTCTAGCAAAAACTATCTCTGCAACGTGAGGTCTGTGATCTGACGCAACAACGTCGGGAATGTCAGCAAAAGCAACCGTAGCATCCTTTGAGGTGAAAATATAGTCTATCTTGCAATGAGGATCAATAGACGGAAAACTCTTTTTATCGGCGCAAAAGCCCACCGCAGCATCCTTCATTTTCGCAAAAATTGGTGCAAGTATCTCATCATCAGGAGTCATATTGAAATCCCCCATAAGAATACATCTCTTATCCGAAACATTTTCAAGCACCGTCGCTACAGCATTTTCCTTTTCATCGGGATTCAGCCCAATGTGAGTGACAAGCACCCTGATACCACCCTCCAGCTCCGTCACCAAAACACATCTGGTCTCATAATATCCATCGTAACCCCTTGGACTCGGATCAGGAATCAACACAGTGGAAGCCCTGATAATCGGCACTCTTGAAAGTATGGCGTTTCCGTAAGGGCCACCCGGGAATCTCGTAGCCTCGGCAAAATAGTAGTACTCCATTCCGCACATTTTCGCCAGTATTGCCGCCTGATCCTTGTAATCATCGTCAGTGCCAAGTGAGCGCATCTCATTAAGCCCAACAACGTCAGCTCCGCAGCCTATTATAGCCCGCGCCATAACCTCAAAATCTATTTTCTGTTCCAAGTAGTTCAGGCAGTGCTGAACGTTAAAGGTCGTAACTCTCATGCTGTAGCCCCACCAATTCTTTTTTCTTTATTATACCACAATCGCCTGAATAAATCAACAAAAAAATCCCCGAGCAAGTCGGGGACTAAAAATATATCACTTTTTCAAAATCTTCTTGCACCAAGTGCGCTTGTTACATTTAGGGCAAAACAGGTGTCTGGTAAAGCCCTTGTGCATCGCCATCATTGCTTCCTTGTAGGTGGGCACGATCTCTTCTCCACATTTCGGACACTTGTAAGCGCCCACACTAATCTCTAGCCTTAACGCATAACAGCATGGAATCAAAAATATAACGCATACTGCAAGGATAACAACAAGCTGCAAGGGCCCTTCGGGAATCAAAAACGTCGCCGCAAAGATACCCGCAAGCAAAGCCGTCATACTAACAATCATAATCGCCCACATATTGGTCCAGATTGTCTTGCTTTTCTTTTCCAGCTCCTTTGTCAACTCCAAAAGCAGCTCTTCATTTTTCTGATGATTGTTTTCCATCTCAATTTTCTCCCCACTTAATAATTCGTTTACACTGATGCCGAGAATGCCGCAAAGCTCCAGCATGATAGAAGAGTCCGGCATAGAAATACCCCTCTCCCACTTTGAAACAGCCTTGTCGGTAATGTTAAGTTTCTCCGAAAGTTGCATCTGTGTTAAGTTTTTTTCTTTTCTGCACGCAGCAATAAATCTTCCGATTTTAACCTGATCCATAGATTGCCTCCTTTCGAATACAGTATAATATTTTTTCCACAAAAAGTACACCCACCGTTGGTTTAGTGAGGAAAATCAACCAAAAGGTGAATTAAAGTTTACTTTTTAGCACTTTTATCAAACAAAATTCTATTTATCAATAAATGTCACTCTTCAATTAAAGCATTTATTTCCTCGCCATTGTCAAGAATATAAACAAAGCATTCCTCAACCAAATATTCAAGTATCCGTAACTTCATTATAGCCACCCCCGATTTTTTTATCTCATTATACCACACTCCATAAAACATGTCAACACAAGGATAGAGAGGTGATTTTAACAATGCCATAACTAATCTTTTATTTTTTCAACAAACGGTTTCTTTCTCGCATCACATTTATTACAGGATCGTCATCTTCGGTATAACCCCACTCATCTTTAAGACAAGCAATAATCTGATTATAAGCATCTGCCGCATCGTCTTTTTTGCCTAGGATCTCATAAATAATCGCTATTCCTTGCATTGCATCAGTAAATCGTGGCTGCTTATCATTTTCCCAGGAGCGCTTATAAAACTCAATCGCCTTTTCATATTCTGCCTTTTTCGCATAATACTGTGCTGCCTCAAACAAAAAGATTTTATCATCCCCATATTTTTCTTCTGCTTCAAGCATTATTTTATCAGCCGCAGATTCATCGTACTCTGCCAAAGTAATATGCGCTTTATAAATGTCAACCATCACAGGATTGTGCGCCGGACATTTTGCAAACTCTGCAAGATAATATTGAGCTTCTTTGGTTCTATGATCAGCGATTAAATTATCAATGAGATAAAAATAGGGCATTGGCGTTTTTGGGTCAATTTGGTCACCGGCGATCACATCCTTGTAAAAATCAATAATCTTCGCATGATTGCCTATATTCCAATCCCAAACTACAGCTCCTTCAGCCTTGCAAAGTAACCATTGGCAGTCTTTTTTCCCCGGATTTTTCATTATAGACTCGCGAGAGAGCTTGCTGACACGTTTAGAATCTGATTCTATTCTATGATGGTAAAGATTTGCCAAAAGAGAAACCGCTCTATCTTGATTTTTGTTCATCATTTCAGCCTCAAGAAACCTGCAATACTCAACGAAAATCTCCGCTGGCAACTCGTCCTCTCGATCAATCACATTCTCAATTCTATTCATCTTTTGCTCGCTTGAAAGGTCAAAAAGCTCGTCAATGGTGACTCCCATCACCTCAGATATCGAAGGCAATAAACTAATATCAGGCATAGTCGTTTCGGTTTCCCACTTGGAAACAGCCTGTGCCGAAACACCGATCCTATCAGCAAGAGCCCCCTGCGTGAGACCCAACTTAAATCTTAATTGTTTGATTTTTTTACCAATGTTCATTTTGCCCTCCTGCAAAATTTGATTTTCTACATTAAGTATATCACATAACAAAAAACAAATCAACAACTTATTTTGATAGTTTGCTCAACCTGAAAGTGAATACTAAAAAGCAAAAATGCCACTCAAAAGCAAACAATTATGTTCAAATCATGCACTTTAGACCGCACATCATCAAGTTTGTACAGCCAAACGCTATTCATTTCACAACCCACTTATTAGATCTCACCAAAATTATAAAAGAAAAAAGTTTTTTCACTACACCTTTTAAATCAGCATTTTGTTCAATCAACCAAGCAAAGTATATACACCGCTAATATCTATCGTAATTATATCTGCATCTCCATAAAAGTTACTCTCTTAAAATAGCAATACCACTCGTGGAAGATGGCAGACCCTACTGAAACATTGCAGCTCGGAGATATACCAAAAGCCCGGCACAAACCATGCGACTAAAACTGAACATTAAACCCGAGCTGATCCAGCGTCCGAGTACCGTGCACCACTTTTTATTTCCAATAAAAAGAAAAAAATCCAAGTCTCTCAACTTGAACTCACTTATTCATTTGTGGAAATTTGCTGTAAAAATTGCTGTATTTGTTTACTATAGTTTGCTTTTTTAGCCATTATACACTTGTTAGCTGATCAACTCCACTGATCTAGAAAAACACCAAACGCCACAATCTGAACCCACTATTTATTCGTAAAGAGTTACTTTCCCTGGACCCTACTGAAACATTGCCAGCTCGGAGATATACCAAAATCCCGGCACAAACCATGCGACTAAAACTAAACATTAAACCCGAGCGGCAAATTATGAGTCAGATTCGGCTATACAATAAGAGCAGCTTCACTTTCCCTTTATCTCTATCACAATCACCACAAGCCGAATACTGATTCATAATGTGGGTCTGAGTCCGAGTCCCGTGCACCACCTTTTTATTTCCAATAAAAAGAAAAAATCCAAGTCTTGCGACTTGGACTTTTTTGGTGCACCCTCAGGGACCCGAACCCTGGACCCCCTGATTAAGAGTCAGTTGCTCTACCAACTGAGCTAAGGGTGCTGGCTCCCACTGCTGGGCTCGAACCAGCGACATCATGATTAACAGTCATGCGCTCTACCGACTGAGCTAAGTAGGAATGTAATTAATCAGTGTTATGAGCAATGCTCATAGAAAACCGAACAAGAGTTAATAGAAACGAAGCTCAAGGATTCTTTTAAGCGAACCTGAACTTGGAGTTTTCTAGCAAAACAACAGTTCAAGCCCTCGGTCAATTAGTATCGTTCAACTAAACACATTACTGTGCGTACATCTACGACCTATCAAACTCGTAGTCTACAAGTGACCTTACTCTCTTAAAGAGATGGGATATCTCATCTTGAGGTGTGCTTCACGCTTAGATGCCTTCAGCGTTTATCACATCCGTACGCGGCTACCCGGCTATGCCCTTGGCA
>JAZKZW010000025.1:0-11014 GCA_045612865.1 Eubacteriales bacterium | reverse complement strand
GGCTTCTTTGATGATGGCGATGAAGTTTAGTGTTATGACTCTTTTTCCCGATATGGTGAACACCGTGCTTTCTGAGAGTATTATGGGCAGGGCGCAGGAGTCGGGTAAAATTGAGATTGAATGTGTTAATATCAGGGATTTCTCTACCGATAAGCATAGAAAGACAGACGATACTCCCTACGGCGGCGGTGTTGGTATGGTTATGACCTGTCAGCCTATTTTTGATTGCTACGAGAGCATTAAGGCGAAGATCCCCGAGGGGAATAAGACCAGGGTTATTTATATGTCTCCAAAGGGCAGACAGTTTACCCACGATGTTGCAAAGGAGCTTGCGGAGTATGATAATCTAATCTTCCTTTGCGGTCACTATGAGGGGGTTGATCAGAGGGTTATCGATGCTTTGGTGGATGACGAGATCACTATTGGTGACTATGTTGTGACAGGTGGCGAGATTCCCGCTTGTATCGTTATTGATGCAACCTCCAGGCTTCTTGACGGCGTTCTTTCCTCTGCCGAGTGCTATGAGGGCGAGAGCGTTGCTTCAGGCATTCTTGAATATCCCCAATATACAAAGCCCCGTAGCTTCCGCGGTATGGATGTGCCCGAGATTTTGCTGTCGGGAGATCATAAAAAAATTGACCTGTGGCGACTTGCCGAGGCTGTTAATATAACAAAGGAGCGCAGACCCGACCTTCTGGAAAAGTATCCCGAGGTTATGGAGCCCCTTTTGCCAAAGGCGAAGAAAAAGAGAAAAGCTAAACCCTCTACCGAGGAAAAGGCAGACTCTTAAAGATATAAGAAAGGCATTATATGGCAAATCTTAAATTACGTGACATTATAAACGGATATGAGAGCTGCGAGGGAGAAGAATTTACAGGAAAACGCTTCTTCAGACGTGAGATAACGGGCTCCCTTACCGTTAGTACAGCGAAAAAAAGAAAATCTAAAATAAATAGATTTGCAGAAAGCTTCAGCAACCTTTTGGGCTATACCAATATCAGGACCTATGGATTTTTGTTTTTGACCTTCGGTCTTTTGACTATCCTTGGATATTTTGCTGCTGATTTTCTCTTGATACTCAATATTCCGGTTATAAAGGAAGTATCAGCTCTGACTATAGGTGTTATAACGGCTATTATTTCTATCCCGATGATAGTTTTTGACGGCCCTATATCCCAGGTTATGCAGGAGTATCTGATCACCGATATTATTTTCTTTGACTTCCTTTGTATAAAGAGGCTGCCTCCCATTAACGAGGAAAAGGCGCCCGACCCGCTGAGGGGTATTGCTGTTGGCGTGGCTCTCGGTATTCTCGGTCTGTTTGTTCCCACTATGTACATTGTGGGCGTTGGACTTTTTATTGTGTATTTCTATCTGTCCTTCGGCTCGCCCGAGTTCTCACTTTTCTCAACAATTCTCATTCTTCCTTATCTTTCTGTTGAGGAGCCTGAGGGCTACGGTATCCTTGCAACGCTGGTGTTTATTACGGTTATTTCCTTTGTCAGAAAATTGATTTACGGCAAGCGCGTTCTTAACTTCGAGCAGTATGATATGCTTATTCTTGTTATGCTTGCTGTAGTGCTGATAAGCGGAATCGTTGTTCAGGGCAAAGACTCATTTGGCTGGTCTGCAAAGTACATTTTGCTATCTTTAGTTTACATTTTGGCAGGAAATATAATAACTAACAGACGACTTGCCGATTGTGCCGTAAACGCAATTATCTTCTCATCTGTTGCTCCGGTTGTAATTTCTATAGTTGAATTTGTAACCCGTTTGATTGAAAGAAATACAGCAAATCTCTATTACAACGGTATTTCATCCGTATATTACGCAAGAGAAATTGCTGCGGCTCACTTTGCGGTCTCTATGGCTATGGCTGTTGCTGCGGCTATACAAACAAAGGGTATGGTTAAAGCCGGATATATTGCCGTTGGCGCATTCATTTTCATCGGTTTGATTTTAACCTTTGAGCCATTTGCATATATCGCCGTTCTTGTTTCTGTCCTTGCTTATTTGGCGATAAGACGCGGTAGGGCGGCAAATGCCTTTCTTCTTCCTCTCGCCCTTGTTCCGTACATCATAGTGCTGTTCCTGCCAAGCGAGCTTCTGCACGACGTTTTTGGCCCTGCAACCGATACGCTGGAGCCCGGAAATATCAAGCTCCTTTGGCTGGAGGCGCTGACAACCATAAAAAATAATCCCCTCTTCGGCATCGGTATGGGCTCCGAGGCATTTATTGAGAATATGAAAAACGAGCTGTTTTCTACTGCAGTGGGAACTATATCCAACTCTCATAACCTCTTCCTTGAGATGGCTGTTGAGGCGGGTATTGCATCTCTTGTAGCCTTTGTTCTCATAATTGTGGTGCGCATCCGTCACAGAATCCGCTATCAGAAGTATCTTGTAAAGTGCGATGTAAAGGCTATTTCGGATTCATCCGCCTGCGCTATTTTCGTTATGCTTGCCCTCGGTTCAACCGTTTATATCTGGCAGGACCTTTCGCTTTACTATCTCTTCTGGTGCGTATTTGGCGTAGGAAGCGCAACCCTCCGTATTGCAAAGCAGGAGCATGATGACAGAGCTGTTTACAGCAGAATGATGAGCTTCCACGAATCCGCGGGAAAGGATATAGCAAGTCTTGATGTCCGTGTCAAAAAAGGAGAATGGAAGCGAAAATAAGTTTTTTTGGCGCTGAAACTGTGGAAAACCCTAAAAATACTTAATCTTTTTTAAAAAAGCTCTTGATTTTTATTTAACAATTTGATATACTCTATGTATAAGTTTTTAGATCCCTAAGGAGTAGAGATATGGTTTCTCGTAATGTAACAATTCAAAACAGCGTTGGTCTTCATGCCAGACCTGCAACATTCTTCGTTCAGAAGGCGAACAGCTACAAGTGTTCTATCTGGGTGGAGAAGGAGGACTGCCGC
Source organism: Eubacteriales bacterium (assembly GCA_045612865.1). Classification (GTDB taxonomy): domain Bacteria; phylum Bacillota; class Clostridia; order Oscillospirales; family CAG-272; genus UBA1740. The sequence goes on along the minus strand of JAZKZW010000025.1, from coordinate 8,084 downwards.
GTTAATGCAAAGAGCTTGCTTGGTATTCTTTCTCTTGGTATCACAAGAGGTACAAACATTACTCTCATTGCAGATGGCGAGGATGAGGCGATAGCTGTAGTAGGCCTTGCAGAGCTTATTGACTCTGAGCTTGGTCAGTAAAATAGATAAAATCGGTTTAATTACCTGTATGGGCGATGAAATCATCTCGGAGCAACCGCTCTAGGGTGGCTTCCTCGCCTCTATTTTTTCGGAAAGGAGAGAGATCTTGACTAGAATTGAAAGACTGCGCGATAAGGCAAACTCCCTGCCGCTTTCCCCGGGTGTTTATATAATGAAAAACAAGGCGGGAGAGATAATCTATGTAGGCAAATCAAAGAAGCTGAAAAACCGCGTTACAAGCTATTTTGTGGATACCGAAAAAGCCATAAAGACTGCAAGAATGGTGTCGTTGGTTGAGGATTTTGACTACATCGTATGCTCGTCTGAAATAGAGGCTCTCACCCTTGAGAACGTGCTGATAAAAAAGCACACTCCGAAATATAACATAAGACTTAAGGATGCAAAATCCTATCCATACATCAAGGTTTCCCAGGGCGAGTTTCCAAAGCTTACCGTTACCAGAGAGCGTAAGGGCGATAAGGCAAGATATTTTGGCCCATATAGCGGAATGAGTCAGGCATACGGAGCTATGCGAGCTGTGATGAAGGTATTTTCCTTGCCCGATTGTAAGCGCGTGTTTCCCAGAGATATTGGCAAAGACCGTCCCTGTTTATACAAGGCTATGGGCAGATGTGTTGCACCCTGCGACCGCAGTATTTGTGCCGAGGATTATAGAGAGCTTATAAAAAAGGCAACAGCCGTTCTCTCGGGCAATGCAAGGGCGACAATAGACGAGCTGACAAGGGAAATGGTGGCGGCTGCAGAGGAAATGGAATTTGAGCGCGCAGCAAAGCTACGTGATAGCATAGAGGCTCTGCGTGGACTTTCGGAAAAGCAGAAGGTTGTGGGAGATGGAAAGCTGTCCCGTGACGTTTTTGCTATTGCTACATCGGGCTCTATCGGCGCTTTGGCTATGCTGTCTATACGCTCGGGCTCGCTTATCAACAAAAATGAATTTCTTATTTCCAGGTCCGAGGAATCGGATATTGAGGGCGTTGTATCTCTCCTGGTTTCTTATTATGACTCCACAGGCGAGCTGCCGCGAGAGGTTATGCTTGGCTTTGATATGCCCGAGGAGGATAGAGAGCTTCTGTCGGAATACCTTTCCTTAAACACACCATACAAGGTGGCGGTAAAAATACCGGAGAGAGGCGACGGCAAGGCACTTTGCCAGATGGCCTGCAAGAATGCAGAGGAGGCTCTGCGCCAGAATATTCTCGAGGGTGAGAGGGAAGACAGAAACGTGCGCCGACTTGCCGAGCTGCTTGGTCTTTCGGAGCTGCCAAAGAGAATCGAGGCATACGACATATCTAACATAGGAAATGAAAATATAGTTGCTTCTATGGTTGTGTGGGCAGACGGAAGGCTGAAAAAGAGCGACTATCGCCTGTTTAATATCAAAAGCACCGCGGGGCAGGACGACTACGGCTCGATGCGTGAGGCACTTACAAGAAGACTTGCCCACATTGGAGAGGGAAGCTTATCTCTCGGAGAACAGCCGGATCTGATACTTGTCGATGGCGGTGACGGTCACGTTGGCATTGCAAAAGAGGCGCTTTGTAGCCTGGATATGGATATTCCCGTTTTTGGAATGGTTAAGGATGATTACCACAAAACCAGAGCCCTCACAGATGGCAATAGCGAGATATCCATCGCAAAGGAGTTTGACGTTTATGCCTTTATCTACAACCTGCAGGAGGAGGCCCATAGATTTGCGGTCAGGTCATCTCAGAAGGCAAAGACAAAAACTCTTACAAAATCCAGCCTTGAGCGCATAGAGGGCATCGGCCCGGCAAAGGCAAAAAAACTGCTCTCAAAAATGCCCCTATCAAAAATCAGGGTGGCAGAGGTAGCGGAGCTTACATACCTTGGCATCAGCAAAAAGGACGCCGAGAGCATTTATAGCTACTATAGAAAAAAGTAAAAGTCACACCGTGGTTTTGGCGAAAAAAAGAAATAACATCTTTGATCTTTCGCTTCTGCCGATGGTCCAAAAGGAGAATAAATATGATGAGAATTATTACGGGTAGGGCTAAAGGAAAAAAGCTCTTCACCCTTGAGGGAGATGCAACAAGACCAACCTCTGAAAGAATAAAGGGCGCAATCTTTTCTGCCATTCAGTTTGACGTTGAGGGACGCCGCGTTCTCGACCTTTTTGCGGGCTCGGGTCAGATGGGGCTTGAGGCATTGTCCAGAGGTGCCACCCACGCAACCTTTATTGATTCATCGAGAGATGCAATGGAGATCGTAAAGAAAAACGCAGTGGCAACTAATCTTTTTGACGAATCTAAATTCATAGTCAGCGATGGGGCAAACTATCTTCGCAAATGCGCAGGCAGGGATAAGTACGACCTTGTGTTTATCGACCCACCATACGCTATGAATCTTTGTAAGAAAACCGTGGAGGCACTTCTCCGTTACGAGGCCCTTTCTGACGGCGCAATAGTTGTTCTTGAGAGCGGTGAGGAGGAGATTGACCTTGGGGCTCTGCCATACTCAAGCTTTGAGGTTATAAAGACTACAAGCTACGGTAAAAAAACCGCGGTAAACATCCTTCTTTACAGAAAGCCAGTGAGCGATACGGATAACTAATAAAAGCAAAAAACCTTAAAAAAGACAATTAAACTTTACATTTTGGTATAAAAACATGGAAAAACAAAAGAAAACGGTAATCCTACCCGGTAGCTATGACCCCGTAACTCTCGGTCATCTTGAGGTTATAAAAAAGGCGGCGGAGCAGTATGAGCGAGTTTACGTTGTGCTGTTCGTCAACCCAAATAAAAAGTACCTTTTTGACCACGCTGACAGAATGAGAATGCTTATGCTTGCCTGCGAGGATTTTGATAACGTGCTTGTCAGCGAGTCCGCAGGACTTGTTATTGATTATATGAGAGAGCACGACATCGACAAGATCATAAAGGGCTACCGCAACGATACCGACCTTGAATACGAGAGGATACAGGCAGAGTGGAACTATAAGCACTCGGGATATGAAACAGAGCTTTGGCTCTCGGATGAGGCGCATCGTAACATCAGCTCTACTCTGGTGCGCGAGAGAATTGCAAGGGGCGAGAGCCTTTCTGACCTTGTACCCGAGGGTGTTGAGGCTTATATCAAGTCCCTTTGATGAAAAAAGCGTAGCAAAACAGTATGTTTTTAAAAACTTTGAAAAATTTTATTGACAAAATACTTTAATATAATATATAATATTCTTTGATGTTTTTTTAACTTAGTAATCTAACCGAAAGGAAAAAATAAAATGAAGGACAGAATTGAAGCGCTCAGAGTTGAATTTGCCAACGCCATTGCAGAAGCTAATACTACAGAAGCGCTCGAAAATCTCCGTGTTGCCTACCTTGGTAAAAAGGGCTCTATTGCAGAGCTTATGAAGGGTCTTCGCGATGTTGCCGACAAAAAGGAAGCAGGCGCCCTTATCAACACCTTCAAAAACGAGGTTGAGAGCAAAATCACAGAGAGAGCGGAGGAGCTCCGCGCAGCAGCAATTGCTGCAAAAGTAAGAGGAGCAAAGAAGTATAATCCCACTCTTACTTCAAATAACAAGATTGGATCCTATCACCCAATCACTCTTGCAACTCGTGAGGTTGAGGAAATCTTCGTTAGCATGGGCTTTACCATCGAGGATTATGCGGAGGTTGTTGACGACTACGAGTGCTTTGAGGCTCTTAATATTCCTAAGCACCACCCCGCCCGCGATATGCAGGACACATACTATCTTGAAAACGGTCAGCTTCTGAAGACCCAGACATCTGCGGCACAGAATGCTATTATGAAAAAATACGGCGCACCCCTTCGTGCTATCTTCCCCGGCAGATGCTTCAGAAACGAATCTACTGACGCTTGCCACGAAAACACCTTCTTCCAGATGGAGGGTATGATGATCGATGAGAATATCTCTATCTCCAACCTCATCTACTTTATGAAGACAATGCTCTCCGAGGTGTTCAAGAGAGATATTAAGGTTCGTCTTCGTCCCGGCTTCTTCCCATTCGTGGAGCCCGGCTTTGAGCTTGACATTAACTGCCTTATCTGCGGTGGTGAGGGTTGTCCTTCCTGCAAGAACTCCGGCTGGCTTGAGCTTTGCCCCTGCGGAATGATTCACCCCAACGTACTTGAAGAGGGCGGCATCGATACAGAAAAATACACAGGCTTTGCCTTTGGTCTTGGCCTTACAAGACTTGCGATGATGCAGTATGCGGTTAAGGATATCCGTGACTTCAATAGCGGTAACCTCAAATCACTCTCGCAGTTCAAATCAATCTAAGGAGGAGGAAAGAGTATGTTTTTATCTATGAATTGGATAGGAGATTTCGTTGATCTCTCCGGCTTTGACAAAGAAGCACTTATCCGTAATTTCACACTTTCCACCGCCGAGGTTGAGGACATTATTGTTAAAGGCGCTGATACCTATGGCGTTGTAGTAGCAAAGATCCTCTCTGTAGAAAACCACCCCACATCCAAAAAGCTCCACCTTCTTAAGGTTGATAAGGGAGATGAGGTTGTAGATATCGTTTGTGGCGCTCCCAACGTTCGTGAGGGTATGAAGGTTGCTCTCGCAACCAACGGTGGCGCAGTTTGCGGCCACAAGATCACTCCCGCAACTATCGCGGGCTTCACCTCCTACGGTATGTGCTGCTCTATGGCAGAGCTTGGTCTCTCCGATGATAACTCCGGCATCTGGGATATTGAGGACGATATTCCTCTCGGAACAGATATTAAGACTGTTTATGACATTGATGATATAATCTTTGAGGTTGATAATAAATCTCTTACTAACCGCCCCGACCTTTGGAGCCACTATGGTATGGCAAGAGAGTTTGCAACCCTTACAGGCAGAGAGCTGAAGCTCCCCGAGCTTGCCGACCTTACAAAGTATGATAATCTCCCCGCAGTTGCAATCGACGTTAAGGCAACCGACCTTGTTTGGAGATACTCTGCTATCAAGGTTGAAAATATCAAGAGAAAGCTCTCTCCCGTTAATATGAGAATCCGTCTCTTCTACTGCGGCAGCCGTGCAATCAACTTCCTTGCCGACCTTACAAACTACGTAATGCTTGAGCTTGGTCAGCCTATGCACGCCTTTGATAACTCCAAGGTTGATAAGATCGAGGTTCAGACCTTCCCCGCGGGAACAAGCTTTACAACCCTTGACGGTATCGAGAGAAATATCACTCCCGAAATGCTTATGATCACCTCCGGTGACGAGCCTGTTGCTATCGCAGGTGTTATGGGTGGCGATACCTCCAAGATTGAGGACACAACCGAATCTCTCCTTCTTGAATCCGCTACATTTGACGGCGTTAGCGTTAGAAAAACAACAACAAAGCTTGGTCTCCGTACCGATGCTTCTATGAGATATGAAAAGATGCTTGACCCCGAGCTTTGCCGCCGTGCATCCGAGCGTCTTATCCAGCTTCTATTTGCTTATGACGATGGCGTTCGCGTAACATCAAGATTCACTGATGCTTATGTTAGAAAGTATCCCGTAATTACTCTTAACTTTGACAAACACTACGTTGACAGATACACAGGTATCAACATCTCCAACGAAAGAATTGTTACAACTCTTACCGCTCTTGGCTTTGGCGTTAAGAATGAGGGCGATGATTTCACAGTTACCGTTCCCACCTGGCGTTCCACAAAGGACGTTACCATCAAGGCGGACATTATCGAGGAAATCACAAGAATTTATGGCTACGATAACTTTGACATCTTTACCGCAGAGAGCCCACTTCTCCCCGTAAGAAAGGAAGTTCTCAAGTCCGAGGAAGACAGAATGAAGGACGTTCTCGTTAAGAGCTATCGTATGCACGAGGTTCATTCTTATATCTGGACAGATGCGCAGAAGAACAAGGAGCTTGGCATTGAGACTATTCCTACTGTGAAGATTATCAACGCCCAGACCCCCGACCATCAGTACGTTCGTGAAACTATGATTCCTACACTTCTTCACTTTGTGAAGGAAAATCGCGGCTATGATGATGAGTATTCTATCTTTGAGATTGGCCACACTGTTGAGGGCTTCAAGGAAAATGGCTACTGCAGAGAATACAAGAAGCTTGGCGCAGCCCTTTACAGTAAGGTAAGAAGTGAGGAAGAGCTCTTCATCGAGGCTAGAGATGCGATTCTTGAGCTTTCAGAGGATATTCTCCACAAGACTCCCGAGTTTGTTTCTGTTGACTCAAAGTATGATTTCCAGCATCCCGTAAATACATTCAATATCCTTATTGACGGAGAGGTGGTAGGTTTCCTTTCTGTTCCTCATCCCGTTGTGCTTGAGAATATTGACAAAAAGTGTGCAGTTGCATTCTTTGAGATCACAACAGAGAAGTTTGCAGCTACCAAGGTTGGCAAGACCGTTTACAGCGAGCCCTCAAAGTTCCCTGCAATCGAGATTGATATGACCTACCTTGCAGACGTTAGCGCTATCAACTTCGGCGCTCTTACAAAGGTAGCAAAGGATGCCGCAGGCGAAATGCTCACAGACGTTAGAGTTCAGGATATTTACACCCAGGACGGCACATCTGCAATCACTCTTCGCTTAGCATTCCTCTCCAAGGAAAGAACTCTTACAAAGCAGGAGCTTATGCCTCTTTGTGACAAGATAAACGAAGCGCTTGTTGGCATCAACCTCACTCTTAAAGTGTAATAAAAGTAAAATAAACTTTACAAAAACTGCATAAAATGCAAAAAATAAGGCGAGATGTAAAAATCTCGCCTTTTAAAATTCAAACACAAAATAGTTGATTTTTTATCAGAGTGGACTAATTAATAGTTCTCTTTTCTAACCTCAAAGTAGCTCTGGGGATGAGCGCAAACAGGGCATGCACCGGGAGCCTTCTTGCCCATTACGAGGTGACCGCAGTTACGGCATTCCCACATGGTCATTTCGGACTTTTCAAATACCTGCTGCATCTCAACGTTGGAAAGGAGCTTTCTGTATCTTTCCTCGTGTGTCTTCTCGATAGCTGCTACCATTCTGAACTGTGCTGCAAGAGCCTTGAAGCCTTCTTCTTCAGCTTCCTTTGCGAATGTGTCATACATATCTGTCCATTCGTAGTTTTCACCCTCTGCTGCTGCAAGGAGGTTAGCTGCTGTATCGCCAAGACCACCGAGAGCCTTGAACCAAAGCTTTGCGTGTTCCTTTTCGTTTTCTGCAGTTTCGTTGAAGATAGCTGCGATCTGCTCATAGCCTTCCTTCTTTGCTACAGATGCAAAATAGGTGTACTTATTTCTAGCCTGAGATTCGCCTGCAAAAGCAGTCATAAGATTCTGTTCTGTTTTTGATCCCTTAAGATTCATAATTATTACCTCACAAATTTTATTTTTGTTTTTTTGTTTGTTATTTTAGTCGGAGCGGAGCTTGTTTATTCAAATGCACATCATCCACTCGTCAATCACTATTTTACCATAATATTTATGCTTTGTCAACGGATTTTTGCATCGTGAATATGAAGGAAGTGTAAAAAGATTGTTTCCGTCGGTTCATTTTTGCCAAAGAAAGGTGGAAATCTTGTCAAAGAGAGCAGGATCATTCTGGTAGGAAAAGTCATTTGCATTAATTTCTATAAGCTCGCCTGCAACCTCTTTTGGCCTTTGTGCCTCAACGTAGCGAACAAAGCCCGGGTAGTCATCAAACCCTGTTGTAAGGTGTACCGGATGGCGTCCCTTTTCTATTCTGTGGGTATAGCGCTTGTAGAGAATGTCCGTATCTGCAGAAAGATAGAGGGAAAGAATCCTGTATCCTCTGTCCTCTGCCAGTGAAATGAGCCTTGATAGCTCGACGGGACGAAAGTTTGACTCCAATATAAGATCTCCGCCCGAAAGGCTAATACGATCAAAGCTGTGGAGCAGTATCTCAAAGGTCGCTACCGAAAGCTTCAGGTTTTCCTCGCGGTTTGTAAAGCCTATCGTGTCGCCCAGCA